>CAZHMF010000109.1:0-7242 GCA_964533605.1 uncultured Anaerolineaceae bacterium | reverse complement strand
CTCCCTCTTCTGCCCGGATGCGCCGCTCTACGAGGGGGGTTGAGGGGCGGGGTCGGCCGTCCGGACCGCGGACTCAGGACTCGGAATTGGCCGGCCAGAACTCGGAACCCGGAACTCGGAACCCGGAACTCCCCCATTCCACCTCGCTACTCTCTCCCCACCGTCCCCACCGCCAGTGACACCACAAAGACGACCGCGAGCATCGTAATGAAGACCACCAGCACTGTGTGTAGTAGCCATAGAGCCGAAAGGATGCCCCCGACGATCCCAAGCGTCCTCATCGTCTGCTCGAAGAGTCCGAGGGCCGGCTGGCTCAGGGCAGCCCAGATTCCGGCGAGGACGGCCAGCACGCCGGCCGCTACCTGAGCGGCGAGGCTGCCGGGCGAGGTGCGCCTTCGCGGCGGCGGGGCTGCCGATCTGCCCCAGTACGTCACCGGGCCAGGGGCGGCTTCGGGTCCACCCCCCGGGTTCGCCTTCGGTTCCATCGCCTCTACTGTCCCGTCCAGGTCGTCGACGCTACAGACCCCCGTTGCCGGCCCGGCGATTCGGACTGCCCGGCCCGTCTGACGTCGGGTTGTGGAAGGATGGAGGGCCGACCCAACGTAGAAGGAGCCGCCATGACCTTCCCTATCTCCGACCGCTCGCGCCTGAGACGGGTGCCGCAGCGGGGCCACTACGACCGGGAGTCCGTGTATCAGATCCTGGACGCAGGGTTCATCTGTCACGTCGGCATCCGGGACCACGCTGGACCGATAGTCATCCCAACCCTCTACGCACGCGTCGAAGATGAGCTCGTGGTTCACGGAGCAACGACGAGCCGGTTGATAGGCGCGATTGAGTCGGGTGGACCGGTCTGCGTAACCGTGACGCATGTCGACGGAATCGTCCTCGCCCGGTCGCTCTTCCATCACTCGCTCAACTACCGCTCGGCCGTCGTGTTCGGGCACGGCCGGAGAATCGACGGTACCGGGGAGCGGCTGCGAGCCCTCGATGCCATCGCCGATCAGTTGCTTCCGGGCCGGCGGAGCGACGCTCGGCGGCCCTCTCCGGCCGAGCTCAGAGCGACGTCGGTCGCTGCCGTCCGGATCGAGGAGGCGAGCGCAAAGATCCGGACCGGACCGCCGGTCGATGAAGAGGATGACTATGCTCTCCCGGTCTGGGCCGGCGTCCTGCCGGTCAGCCTGGCGGTCGGTCAGCCCGAACCCGATCCGCGGTTGCAGCCGGCGACAGCTGCGCCTTCTTATGTAACGGAACTTTCGGGAACAGCTCTCTCCCGATGAAGGTGCTGATCGGCCCGCTGGCCGCCTTCGCCGCCTTCGCAGTGGCGTTCGCCCTGCACGTTGCCGGCGGGGCCACCGACCAGGGCTGGCTTTTCGCGATTGCGGTCGTCCTCATCTTTGCATTGGCGGCCGGATTCCCGATCGTGGCGGTACTCATCCGCCCTCCGAGAGGCGCTCGCGAGCGCCGGGCGGCCCTTCTGACCGGCGGTCTCGGCGGCGCCGTCCTCATGGCCGGCACCCTCTGGGCGGCGAACGGAAGGGAGTGGGCCGCGTGGACTGCGCCCCTTGCGGTGTTCGTGGCCGCGATTGCAACCGCCGCCGCCGGGAAGCTCGGCGATGATGCCTGAGCCGGCCACCTGGCACTGTATCATCGGCGGCGTTGCGGCAGCGGGCCGCTGCTACTCTCCCCCCCGGAGCCCCGATGCACTCGATCCGAATCGACCACGACGTACCCATGAAGACTCGCGACGGCGTCACTCTGCGAGCCGACGTATACCGGCCGGACGACGCCGACCGCCACCCGGCGATTCTCAGCCGTACCCCTTACGACAAGAGAGTTTCCTGGAACAGCGACTACCTGGGAGCCATCCACGCCGCCCGCGCGGGCTACGCGTACATCGTTCAGGACATTCGCGGGCGGTTCGCATCCGAGGGTCACTATCTGCCCATGACCTCCGAAGGACGGGACGGCTACGACGCCGTTGAGTGGGTCGCGTCCGAGCCATGGTGTAACGGCTCGGTGGGTATGGCCGGCGGCTCATACCTCGGCCGGGTCCAGTGGCAGGCGGCGATGGAACAGCCACCGTCGCTGAAGGCCATCGCTCCGGCCATCATCTCCTCCGGCCCCGTGAGCGAATTCCGGGCCCGCGGCGTCCAGGATTTCGAGCAGAACGTGAGCTGGTTCGCCCTGATGGCGGTCGAGATGGCGAACCGGCTCGAGAAGGAGGGGAGAGACGTAACGGAGATCCGTCGCCGGCTCGTTGACGCTCGCCAGAACCTCGGCGAAGTTCTCAACTTCCTGCCGTTCAAAGATGTTCCCCACTTCGACTTCGAAGGCATCCGGGAGGGGTTCGCCGCCCGGGCATCCGGTGACCTTCCTCCCGCCATCAAAGGGCCTGAAGACCTGTTCTGGGACTTCCCGAAGGTCAAGGTCCCCTGCTTCCACGCCGGGGGCTGGTACGACATCTTCGTCGGCGGGACGTTCGAAAGCTTCGCCCGCATGCGGGAACGCGGAGGAACGCAGAAATCACGGGAGGGCCAGCACCTGTTCATCGGTCCCTGGGTGCACGGCGGCCAGCTTCCCGCCTACTCGGGCGGGCTCCATTTCGGACCCATGGCCAATGCCGTCGCCTCGTTTTCACAGACTCGTCAGCTCATGTTCTTCGACCGCTACCTGCGGGATCGGGATGTGGAGATTCCGCCCATTCGCTACTTCGTGATGGGCCTCAACCGCTGGCGCAACGCAAAGTCATGGCCGCTTCCCGAAACCGAGTGGCGCTCGCTCTTCCTGCACAGCGGAGGCCGGGCGAGGACAGCCGCCGGGGACGGCATTCTCAGCTGGGATGCTCCCGGAACACAACCCCCGGACAGCTTCGACTACGATCCCGCCAACCCCACGCCGACAGTAGGTGGGCGAAATCTCCCGACGGGAACGCTGGTTCCCGGACCACTGGATCAGACACCGGTTGAAGCGCGCGGGGACGTGCTCTGCTACAGCACGCCGGAGCTGACGGAGGATCTCGAAGTGACCGGCCCGGTGTCCCTCAGACTGTTCGCCGCCACTTCCGCGGTGGACACCGACTTCGTCGCCCGGCTGGTCGACGTGCACCCGGGCGGCGCTGCGTTCAATGTAGCCGAGGGGATCGTGCGAGCCCGTTTCCGCAACGGCATCTTCGCCGACAAGAAGGTGATGCCGGGAGAGACCCTGGAACTCGAAGTGGACCTCGCCAGCGTCAGCGCGGTCTTCCGCCGGGGCCACCGCCTGCGTCTGGACGTAGCCAGCAGCAACTTCCCCCGCTTCGACCGCAACATGAACACGGGTAATCCGTTTGGCGAAGACGCGGCGGGCATCGTGGCGACGCAGACCGTCTTCCACGATGCCGATCGGCCGTCGCACCTGCGCCTGCCGGTGATCCCGGCGGGAAGCTTCCGCTAGCTAGATCCCCAGGGTCACCCCCGGCAGCCTGCAGGCGGCGCCGACCAGCGTTCGGGGGTCGTGTGCCTGACCGCCGCCGAGGCGCGCCTCGAGACGCACAATGTCCGACTCGAGGATCACCGTTCGCTCGTGGAGAGCGACGTACTCGGCAACCTCCACGTCCCGCGGGTGGGCCGTATCGGCGGCGAGCGCCTCCAGGCTCGCGATCAGACTCTCCTGTTCCCTCAGGAGATCCCCGAGCAGCAGACCGGGGGCCGGCCGGAACGTCACCTCCCGGCTTTCGAGGCGGTCGCGCAAGAGCCGTGCGATCGCCAGGGCCCGGGTGATCAGCTCGTTGAATCCCTGCCGCCAGCGCTCCTCGCTACCCGCATCCCACGGCAGCTCCCTTGCTCTTCTGAGGGTGTCTCTGACGTCTGTAAATGGCAAGCCGGCCTCCCGCTCGATCTGAGCCGGGTACCTGGAATCGCTCATCGGACCTCCCTCGTCCCCACCACACTCAGTTTCATCATGACTCTCGGGGTCGCCTGACAGTTCGATGTCTGCGTGGGGGCTGCAGTCGCCTGCAGCCCCCACCTGACAGGAGGAGACTGTTTCACTCCGCGCATGGCCCTCCTCGGCCGGCGGGATCAAATCTGGACACCAACTCGCGGCCTCCCTCTTCGCGCCTCTTGCGCGACTTCATCTGGAGGCCGGTTTCTGGGCCTCCGAACGTCTACGGGGTTAGCTGACGGGTTCGGCGTCGGAAGTCGCCTATGCACCAGTTGGTGCAATACACCCCGGAAAAAGTGGGTCCCCCGTTCCCGGCATCAAGGGCCGGAGATTCGACCCGCTAATGATACCACCGGGGGGAAGTCCTCCGTGGCAGGGTGCCGTAAATTCCGGGCAAAACCGGACGCGGCCGCGACCCCTCCCCGGCAGGGCAGCTGCCGCCGATCGGCGCCCTTTCGGCGACGCACCCTCTACCAACCACACTGCCAACTGTGACACGATGCGCAAACCAACAACTTCCCAGAGGGCACCATGGCGCTCACGAACGAACAACTCGTCTCGATGTACCGGGCACTCGTCGGGTCTCGCCTCGCCGAACAAGCGATCACCGACCTCACCGGCGAAGGAGTCATCCGCGGTCACCACTCCGGCCTGGGCCATGAGGCGATCGGCGTTGCCGTCGGGATGGCTGTGCGCCCGGACGACGGCGTCCAGGGCAGCCATCGCTCGGGCATGATGCTGGCCCACGCCCGCGGGGGGTATTCGCTCCGCGAGGCCATCCTCTGCCAGGTCGGTCTGGCCCAGAGCCACTACGCAATCGTCCCCGGCAGACCGCGAACTGTGATGGCCGTCGGCCTGGTTGGTTCCCAGGTGCCCCTGGCTGTCGGTACCGCCATGGCCGAGCGCATCAGGCACAAAGACACCGTCGTCATATCCTTCTTCGGCGATGGAGCGGCGAACGAAGGCGCCGTCCACGAAGCGATGAATTTCGCCGGGGCCCGGCACCTGCCCATCGTGTTCATCGTCGAGAACAACGGCTTCGCGATCAGTATGCCCGTGGCCGAGGCGACGGCCGCTGAGGACTTCGCTGCCCGCGCCGCCGGATACGGGATGCCCGGCGTCGTTGTGGACGGACACGATCCGGTGGCAGTCTATGAGGTCGTGGAGGCCGCAGTTCGCCGCGCCAGGCGCGGTGAAGGACCGAGCTTGATCGAAGCGCGCCTCCTCCGCTGGGAGCCACACGCTCATGGCATCCCGGACACGCGTGACGAAGAACAGAAAGCCTCGGCCCGTCGGCGCGACGGCGTCGCCGCCCTCCGTGAGACGCTGATCAGCACCGGTGTGCTGAGCGAAGACGACGCCCACTCGATCGAGAGCAGTTGTCGCGACGAGGTCGACACCGCCGTTGCCGAGGCTCGAGCGGCGCCGCAAGCGAAGCGGGCCACGACCCCGTTGTCCCAAGAAGAAGCCTTCGAGATCACCTATGCCAGCTAGACCTGCATCGAGGAGGCAGGCATCATGACGGAAACCCGTTACGTCGATGCGATCAACCGCGCCCTACACGAAGAGATGGAGCGCGATGAATCGGTCGTCCTGATTGGCCTCGACGTCGGCCGCCAGGGAGGTCTCTTCGGTGCGAGCCGCGGGCTCCTCGACCGCTTCGGAAGCAGCCGTGTCATCGACACACCGATCTCTGAAGCCGGCTACACCGGCGCCGCCATCGGAATGGCGATGGAGGGACTCCGCCCCATCGTCGAGATCCAGTTCGCCGATTTCGTGACCGTCGCATTCGATCAACTGACGACCGTGGCGGCGAAGATGCACTTCCTCACCGGCGGCACAGTCAATGTGCCGCTGGTCGTGCGACTCCCCTACGGAGTGAACATCACGGGTGGGTACATGACCGGTGCCGGTCCCCACCACTCCCAGAGCCCCGAGGCCTGGCTCTGCCATTGCGCAGGACTGAAGGTAGTGATGCCCTCCGACCCGGGAGATGCGCTGGGACTCCTGAAGTGCTCGATTCGGGACGACAATCCCGTTGTCTTCATGGAACAGAAAGGCCTCTACTGGTCGGCCGGCGGAGACCTCAGTTCGGGCGAACACACCGTTCCCCTCGGAGTAGCCGCAATCAAGAGAGTCGGGAGCGATGTGAGCGTGGTCGCCACGGGGGCCACCGTTTCGATGTCCCTCGCAGTAGCCGAGAGGCTCGAGAGCGACGGCATTTCCGTGGAGGTCGTCGACCCGAGGACGCTGGTCCCCCTCGATCGGCCCGCGATCGTCTCATCAGCAATGAAGACGGGCCGTGCCGTCGTTGTCCACGAAGCTCCGCTCACGGGCGGATTCGGCGGCGAAATCGCAGCCGTGATCGGCGATGAGGCGTTTCCGGCACTGAAGGCGCCGGTCAAACGGGTTGCAGCACTCGACATGCCGGTCCCACCTGGAGAGGCCGCCAGAGGCATGCTGCCCAGCGAGGAGCGCATCGAACAGGCCATCCGTGAGGTGGTCACCTTCTGACGTCCCGGTAGAGCCCCGGTGATGTGCCGGGCCCACACGTCTTGACCGGCCGTCGTCCCGCCCGCTGCTACGATCGGCCGATGAGCGAGGGTCTCCGGATTCGTCAGGCGGCCGGCTGGATAGCGCTCGGCGCTGCCGGCGCCGCGATGGCGCTGGTCGCCCTCTGGCTGTTCCTCGCCGGAGGATCCGAAGCCGGTCCCGAGTTTGGCCCCGTCGACTCCTTCAGCCCTGAGGTCGGAGAGGTTGCGCCTGACTTCAGACTTCTCGATGCCCGGGACCAGGAGACCGCCCGCCGCCTCTCCGACTATCGCGGAAAGACCGTCGTCCTCAACTGGTTCGCCTCCTGGTGCGGCCCCTGCCGCAGCGAGATGCCGGACTTCGAAGCGGCCTATCAGGCTCTCGGTGGAGAAGATGGCGACGTCGTCTTTCTCGTCGTCAACCTGGCGGAAACCCCCGGGACGGTCGCGACGATGCTGAAGGACGTCGGAGCGACCTACCCGGCCGTACTCGACAGCGACGGTGCGGTGGCCCGCCTGTACCGCGTCACGGGTATGCCGACTACCTACTTCATCGACTCCGCCGGGGTTGTCCGCTCCTCCGGACGGGGCCGGATCACAGCGGAGACGCTGAAGGGCGAGCTTGCCGATCTCGGGCACAAGTACCAGTAGACGCGAGATCGCGCTCCGTTCAGAAGAGCAGCACGAGCGCCACTGGAATGGCTCCCCAACCAGAGCGACCGTGCGTAGAGGCGTCGCAACCCTGGGCCATCCCCCCCGACGCGAGGTCCGCTCCGGTTCAGGAAGT
>CAZHMF010000108.1:0-7294 GCA_964533605.1 uncultured Anaerolineaceae bacterium | reverse complement strand
CCCGGTGGAGCACGAGGGGGACGCCGTCTCCCGCCGCTTCAAATGGTTCTACGGAACACGCGGCCTGCTCGCGCCTTCTGCCGACATCGAGAAGGCGCGCCAAGCCAGACATCGGGCGGCGATGGCCATCACCGCCTCTTCCTCGCGGGCGCCCATCGTGCTTTCCCCCTGGACCTCCATTGGTCCGTCGCCCATCAACCTCTCGATCCTCTTTGGCCCGCAGGCGGGGCGGACAACCGATCTCACGTTCGACCCGGCGGATGCGAAAACCCTCTATCTCAGCACGTCGACAGGCGGCATGTGGCGCTCGACCGATTCCGGAGGAAGCTGGAACTGCCTCACGACCTCGCTCCCCTCCCAGTCCATCGGAACCACCGCAGTGAACCCGACAAACCCGCAGGAGATCTGGGTCGGGACGGGCGACTACAACGGCTCCTTCAACCTTGGATCGTTCGTCCCCTACTTCGGCTCGGGCCTCTTCCACTCGACCGACCGCGGAGCAACCTGGACGGAAAGGAACGGCTCCGGGACGCTGCCGCTTGGCGCCATCGGGGCCATTTCCATCGATCCGAGGGCCGCTTTAACGCTCCTCGTCGCGGGCAACCGGATTCGGAACGGTAACGGGGCGGTCGCGGGCGGCATCTACCGAACGACCGACGGCGGCCTGACCTTCACCAAGGTCTACGGCAGAAGCGCCTACGATCTCGCGAGGGATCCTGGAAACCCGGACGTCGTCTATGCCAGCACGCGGGGGGGGACGGACATGGGTGTCGCCAAGTCCACCGACGGCGGAAAGACCTTCGTCGAGTCGGCGTCCGGAATCAACGCGGCGACCGGCCGCTCCCGGCTCGCCATGGCACCGTCGAATCCGAGCGTCCTTTACCTGCTCGTGGGGCAGGAGCTTTACCGCAGTGCGGATGGAGCCGTCTCGTGGACCTTGGTCAACGCTGCCGCTTGCCAGAGCCAGTGCTCCTATAACAAGGCGCTTGCGATAAGCCTCAACAACCCGAACACGCTTTACGTCGGCGACACCGTGCCGTGGCTGAGCACGGATGGCGGATCGACCTTGACGCAGCTCTCCATCTACGGCCTCAAGCTCCATCCCGACGTGCAGCACATCGAGGTCGACCCAACCGATCCCTTGACCGCCTACTTCGGGACCGACGGCGGTCTTTGGGTGACCCATAACCTCGGGCTCACCTTCGTCAACCTGAACGCGAACCTGAACATCACGCAGCTTTACGACATTGCCACCAACCCCGTCACCGACTCCATCGTGATCGGCGGAAGTCAAGATACGGGCAATGCCCACTATGCCGGAAGCACGCTCTGGGAGCCGGTGTTCGCCCCGGGGGACGGGATGATGGCGGCCATCAACCCGAAGAACCCCGATACTTGCTACGTGGCAACGCAGCCCGCACCGAGCCCGGCCATCTGGCGCAGCACAACGGGACCGGGCGGAACCTATCTTCCGATCTCGGGCGACATCACCGACACCAGGACCGGCTGGGTTACCCCCTACGCTCTCGATCCCCAGAATCCCTCGACGATCTACCTCGGAACGGATCGCATCTGGCGATCGACCGATACCGGAACGACCTGGAGCCCCATCTCGCCGACGTTCCAGCCCCAGGTCATCAGGAGCGTCGCCGTCGCGCCGAACAACGGGAACTTCATTTATGTGGGAAGCGGCAATAGAGTTGAGAAGACGACGGACGCCGGAGCCACCTGGTCCGATGTCACCGGCAACATGCCTCAGGACGGTCTCATCGTCGACATCGCCGTTCATCCGTCCGATCCCAACCGAGTCTACGTCGTGAAGCCCATCTTCACCGGACCCACGCTTTACGTCTCCCGGACGGGCGGCACAACCTGGTCGGGGATCACCGCCGGGTTGCCCCCGGTGCCTGCCGCCGCGGTCCTGTATGTCCCAAATCCGGAGCGCCTCTATATCGGAACGGATGTCGGCGTCTACACAGGGCCGGCCGACGCCGGCCCCTTCATCCCGGACATGAACGGGTTGCCGGTCGGCGTTCCCATCACGGAACTCGCGTCCACCACCGCCACCGGCACCATCACCGCCGGCACCTACGGCCGGGGAGCCTGGCAGAAGCCGGCGGATCTCGCGATCCTCGAGAACGTTCTCGTCGGCAAAGGATCTGCGGCCGCAAACGACGCCAGGGTGAACGGCTACCGAGTCGACGGGACCCGCATCAGTGCCGTCGATTTCGCTGCCTTCCCATCGGGAGGCTTCGGTGTCAACGTGGCGGCGGGAGATCTGACCGGCGACCTGCTAGGTGAAATCCTGGCGGGCCAAGGGCCGGGTTCGGCCAACCCACCGGTAGGCAATCTCTTCTCCGATGCGTCAACGCCCCTGGCGGCAGGATCGTTCACGGCCTATTCCGGCGCGGGGTTCGGCCTCAACCTGGCAGCCGGGAGGATCGATCAGGATGCTGCGGCGAAGATCTTGACGGGCCCCGGGGAAGGAGCGGTCTACGGCCCCCACGTGAGAGCGTTTCGCTATGCGGCGAGCGGCGTGACCCCGATGGGAAAGGTGAGCTTTTTCGCCTACGGCACCCTCAAGTTCGGAGTGAACCCCGCCGCGGGCGACACGGATTCGGATCACTTCGACGAGATCGTGACGGGGGCGGGTCCTGGAGCTGTCTTTGGCCCCCACGTGAGAGCCTTCAACTTCGACGGAAGCTCCATCAAGGCCATCTCAAGAATCAGTTTCTTCGCCTATAGGACGCTCCGGTATGGTGTCAATGTCGCCGGCGGCGACCTCGATGGCGACCGTTTCGATGAGATCGTGACGGGCGCCGGTCCCGGCGCCGTCTTCGGTGCCCAGGTCCGCGCCTTTAACGTCGATGCCGGCACCCCAACGGCCATGGGCAAGGTGAACTTCCTCGCCTACCCATCATCCCGGTACGGCGTGAATATCACGTCCGCCGATCTCGACCAGGACGGCTTCGCCGAGATGGCGACCGGCCCCGGCCCCGATCCCACCGCCCCGGCCCGCCTTGCCGGCTTCGATTTCGACAGCAGCAGCATCAGCGCCATCCCTGCTATGAGCCTCGACGCCTATCCCGGGTCCCTCTACGGTCTCACGGTAGGCTCCGGCCCGCTCGGCTACTAGTCCCAAGACAAGCGCACTCAGGGCGCGCCGAAGAATAACTCCAAAGCTTCGGCGGAAAGAGGACCCGGATCGAGTGGGGGCGGGTCGCGAACCGCCCCTCATCATACCTGTGCTACTTGCGTCCCAGGATCCTCCGGAGGAACGGCCTCACGACTTTGAAGTAGAAGCGGTGGGCATCCGCTGTGGGGCCGGGCGGAGCCTCGAGGAGCCGCCTCAGGACCCGGTTCTCGGCTCGGAGAAGACGCATCTCGGCCGTGGTCTCGGCCGTTTCAGGACTCTCGGGACAGGGCCTTGGACTGGCCGGCATCGGGTTTAGCTCTTGCTCCGATCCCTTCTTCACCGCGGCGAAGCAGAACCAGCGCCCCGTCGCCGCGCCCGACTCGATGAGAAGGTCGTCGAACCGGAGGAAGAGCCACGAGAGGTAGTGGAAGAAGAGGCCGCCGAGATCGTCCGGGTCATCCGGCGGGGGAGGCATGTTTTCCGGGAGCCAGGCTCCCATCGAGTAAAACCGCTTCACATCGAACTGGGTTGAGAGGGCGGAGAGCAGGTAGTCGATCGAGACCTCCTCGAAAGGAGACTCGACAGGTGGCGGGACTTGGTCATCGAGTGCGAACCGCTCCCGAAGTTCCTCGACCAGTGAATCGAGATAGCCCTTCGCCCCTTCGGCCGGGTGGGTCTCGCGGTCGACCGCGTTGACGCCAAGCGGCCAAAGGGCGGCGGCCTGGACGAGATGCTCCCGGAAGCGGCGGAGTTCCGGCGCAGAGAGCTTCCGGAAGAGTTCCTTGATCGTCTCGTCGACGATCTCCTGGATCCTCAAGGTTTCGTTGGTCGGCCCCACGAAGTCGTGGCCGAGGAAGACGCCGTCCTTGCGCAGGATTCTCTCGACCTCGGCAAACGTGGTCCGGAGGTCCCGGACATGGTGAAGCGCATCCCAGACCGTGACGATGTCGATGCTGCTCTCGGGAAGCGCGTCCAGGGGTCGGTTGAGATCTCCTCTCGCATACTCAGCCTTTCCGAACGGGTGAAGCGGAAGCCCGACAAAGCGGGGATAGAGATAGGGACGGCTGGCCTCGTTTCGTGAGGCGAAGAAACGGGCCAGTTCGATGTTTCGGGGCGAGACATCGAGGCCCCGCACATGGCCTCCCTGGCGGGCAAGTTCGAGCGACAGCCAGCCTCCCCCGGAACCGAGGTCGAGGATGTCGCGCCTTCCCAGGGCGATGAGCGAGGCCGCCGATCCCAAGACGGATTCGACCTCCCGGAAACGGGTCGGCAAGAGGCCGGCGCCGAGGTGAAAGGGAAGGCCGGTCCGCCCGGTGAGAAGCTGCGTGAGATGGAGCCTGAAGTCGCAGCAGAAGGGGACGACTCCCTCCCTCAGCAACCGTAGGCTGAAGTTGTCCCAATGTTGGCCCTCGGTCCTGATCTTGCCCTCGTAGCCCGACTCCGCCGATGGCTTTGTCATGGCACGTATCCTAGTGCTTTCAGCGCCGCCGCGTCTTCCGGCGAAATCGCGACCTCGCCCGTCTGGCCGAGCCGCCGCCGCGCGTGAATGGCTCGTTCCCGCGAGAACCTCTCGCCAAGCGATTCGTCGACCGGCACAAAGGGATGGAGCTCGCCGGGATCGAGCCTTCGGTCGAACTGCTCCATGGGGAATCCGTCTCGTGCGAGAAGAGTCGATGAAGGTGTCCGCAGGGCGATTCCGCCGGATTCCCAACTCGTGTAGCTCGCTGTCGGTATCTCCTTCCAAAGGTCGATCCCTTGCCAACTCTCGGGAGCCCTTCCACCATCCGCGATCCGGAGGATCGTTGGGGCGACATCCACCAGGCTCGCCATTCCCCGAACAAGTCCTGCCTCCACCCTGCTCGGAAGATGAAACGCGAGCAGGCAGCGGGTGGTCTCACTGTAGATCTGTTCATGGAGGTAGCCGCCGTGATCCGCGAACTCCTCCCCGTGATCGGACACGAGAACAACAGCGCTGCGATCCTTGAGGTGCAACCGGGCGAGTCCTGAAAAAAACCGGGCAAGCTCCGTGTCGAGATCGAGGAGACCGGCTCGATACTCCTCCAGCATCGCGGCTTCGGCTTCGGGCGCATAGCGGCGCCCGCTAAGCACCATCTCGCGAAGTTTCGCGCTCGCGCATCTTGGCTCATCGCACCGGGGCGCCTTGCCGGCATCTGGCGCCAGGAGGGCAAGACTTGTCGCGGAAGCCTCGTAGGGATCATGGCGGAAGTCCGAATGGGCATCGTAAAGATGAAGAAAGGCGAAGAGGCGCCCGCCAGCCCGTGCTTCAATCAGCTCCATGAGACGACCGATGCGATGCCGGGAGGGTTCGTAGGTCGCCTGGTAGCGATCGAATCCGCGATCGAACCCGTACTTGGCATCGAGCCATTCGACATCGGACACGAGGCCAATGGTGCGGTAGAAGGCGGCTTTCAACAGGGGAGCAAGCATCGGGACGCCGGCCCTCAGGGCGTGCTTCGCCTTCACCCCATGGACGTCGGCGTGAAGCGAGGTCATCAGGCTCATATGGGCGGGGAGGGTCCAGTGAGATGGCGACACGGCCTGGTAGAAGTGGCGCGAGCGGCGAAGCCATCGGTCCAGGTGCGGCGAGGTCGGGAGCGGAGATCCATAGGCTCCCAGTTCCCTGACCCTCAACGTGTCGAGTGAGACAAGGAAGATGGGCTTCCTCTCAAAGCTCGGAATCGGGCCGGGATGGCCGTCGGAAACGACGCGCGGGTTCGCAAACCCCGCCCAGTCGTTGGTTGGCGTCCCTCCTGGGAGGGTTCTCAGAGTTATCGCCACCGTCCGACCCGCAAACCCCGAGAGATCGAGACGCAGCGGACGCCAAGGCAACCCCGGAGTTCCCTTGCGCCGGGTGAGGAGGGGCGCCTTGCCGGCAGCCTCGCACGCGACCTCGAAGACCACACCGTCGGAGCCGACGGCGTGGTCGTCCATCCCCACATCCGCCAAGAAACGAGCCCCCGGGTCGATGGAGACCTGGAACGTCACACCAGCCGGAGGATGGACGAAGATCGCTGTCCGCGCGTCGCTTCGCGCCGTCACCTGCTGGATGTGGATGTAGCGGCCCGCCTTTTCCGAAGCGTCGCGACCGGGAATCTTGATTCGCGCCTTCTCAAATGCGAGGAGGAGATCGCGCGTTTTGCCAAGACGAATCGTTTCGCCGGGCGCCTTTCCCCGGCAGGCGACAACCAGGAAAGCCAGACAAAGCGATAGACTCAGCCATCTCGCCATCCCCAAACGGGGCGACCGACAAGGCGACCAGAAGGAGAAACGATGTTTCAGCAAGACCTGCTCAAGGACAAAGTAGCACTCGTAACCGGAGGGGGAACCGGCATCGGCAAAGCCATCGCCAAGAGGCTTGGTTCCCTCGGTGCCCGTATCGTAATCGCTAGCCGCTCGATCGATCACCTGGAAGCCGGAAAGAAAGAGATCGAGGAGCAGGCGAGCGAGGTCGTCGCGATGGAGACCGACATCCGCCAACCCGAACGGGTCGAGACCCTCATGAGCGGGATCAAAGAGCGGATGGGACGGCTCGACATCCTCGTCAACAACGCGGCCGGCAACTTTCTCTGCAAGGCGGAGGATCTCTCCCCAAACGGTTGGAACGCCGTCATCGACATCGTCCTGAACGGGTCCTTCTACTGCTCCCGCTACGCCTTTCCGCTGCTCGCGGAACAGAGAGAGAGCGCCATCCTGAACATCGTGGCGACCTACGCCTGGACGGGCAACGCCATGACGATCCACTCGGCAGCGGCCAAGGCAGGCGTCCTCGCCATGACCCGCACCATGGCGGTCGAATGGGCGAAAGAGGGCATCCGGGTCAATGCGATCGCTCCCGGCATCGTCCCGACCAAGGGGGCCTCGAGCCAGCTCTGGGCGGACCCCCGGATCGAGAAGGCGCTCAAGGCCGCCATCCCGATGGGCCGGTTCTCAGACGGCGCGGAGATAGCCGATGCGGCCGCCTTCCTGCTGTCGCCTCTCTCATCCTACGTGACGGGAGCCTGCCTGACGGCGGACGGCGGCCTTTGGCTCAACCGCGGCATCTTCGACATCGTCAAGCGGAGTGCCGGCGCCTGAGCCGGGAGCTCTTCCGGGCAGCCGCAAGATCTTTCAGCCCCTCGCGGCTCTGACACCCGCCGA
>CAZHMF010000107.1:0-7328 GCA_964533605.1 uncultured Anaerolineaceae bacterium | reverse complement strand
CTCATTCGGGCTCTGACTCCCACCGCCCATCATCCCATCCGCCCGGCTCCCACGAGCATCCCCAGCCACTCGCCCCCAGGTCCGTCGGCACGTTCTCCGGCTCCCCCCACCATCCTCCCGCCTTGCCTCTCGTGGACCCCCAGCCTACCGTGCTTCCCAGGCCGATACGGCGGTTGCATTTGGATTCGAACCTGTGACCTCATGCTCCGGAGAGCTGTGACCGACACCGACCTGCGCCGAAATGCGCCGATCTGCAACAGTGCACACCGATCTGCGCCGGCCCGGTGTGTTACCGGGTTTGTTACCGGATACCCAGGATTTCACCGCCATACTCGCCCTTCAGGCCTACTCGAATTCTCCCGACGCCCGCTCCACCGCATGAGCGATGAACGCCGCAAAGGGCTCGATGTCCTGAGCCACGCTCGCGGCTTCGAGCGCTGACATGTAGTCGTCCCGCTCCTCGGTGCGGATCACCGTCCATGGGTAGCCGCCCGAAGCCAACATCGCGTTCATGAGAAACCGTGCGACGCGGCCGTTTCCGTCTGGAAATGGGTGGATGTACCCGAAGAGCCAGTGGCCGAGGACGGCACGGACTGCGGGGTGAGCCTCCTCCTCCAGCAGGTCGAAGAGCGCGGGCATCGCCTCCCGGACGCTCTCCGGACGGGGCGGTACGTGCCGTGAATTCTGGATGTACACCGGATTCGTTCGGTAGCCCGCGAGTTGGGCAGGATCGAGGATCCCAGCCGTGACCGCCGGCTGGAACAGGTCGCGATACCACGCCCGGTGCTGCTCTCTCGTGACCGCCGCCACTGAGGCCGGATCCGTCAGGATCTCCTCGGTCGCTTCTTTCACACGCTGGAAGGCCAGCCAGTACCCGCGCGCCGCCATGGCGTCACGACTCTCCCGGTCCTCCAGGATCTCCTGGGGATTCCAGGCTCCGGTACGGACCCGCTCGATCAGCTGCGGCGTGACGCGATAGCCCTCGATGGAAAGGGAGTGGTAGGCATCCCGATCGTACATCGACTCGACCCGCTTCAGGTAGTCTTCCGGCACCTGAACGCGAGGCGGCTCAGGGAATGCCTCCACGACCGTCCCCCGCATGGCCTCCCACATCCCCTGCATGCGCGCGACAATGGCTGGCGTGCGTGCCTGGATATCTGGAACGTGCCGATTCGCCTCGAAGGGGTCGCTCTCCCGGATCCGATACCCCGCCTGCGACATCGTGTCCGAGATCTCGTCGGCCATTGTGGGGCGACCGATCCGACGGAGCCCGCCGGCGAGCCTTCCGGCAACGACGCTGTGATCCCCCGCCAAGAGCATCGCCAGCAGGTCGGAAGCATCACGGACGCTCGAGAGGGCTACCTGTGCCTCCACCGGCCGCTGCCGGTAGAAGCTCGGCTGGATGCGCACGAGGCACGCCGGGATCGTCAACAGCCGCAGCCCCTCCCTCTTGGTGAGGAAGCGTTCCCCTGGGAGCCACTCCGTGACGTAGTCGAACAAGCTCGTTCCGAAGGGTAGTTCAAGCGTGTTGTTGGTACCCGCCGGCGCATGGACGACCACCTGCCGCGGCACGTCCGTCGCCTCGGCGTGCAGGAGGAGCGAGAGCTCGGGGGACAGGTGCCACTCCTCTCCGAAACGCGAAATGCAATAGCGGCGACAGAACTCCCAAAATGACGCGTACCAGGCTGTGGTGTCACCCGGACGCGCGGCGGGATCCGTCGCCATCCACCAGCCTCGGATGACCGGCATCAGGAAGCCCGCTGCCTTCAGCCGGTCCCGATGAGTGCGAGAGAAGTCGGATGAGGCGAACACACGTCCGCCACTCTTCTGAAGATCGGCCAGGACCTTCAGGGACTCGGCAAGCTTCTCGTTGGGTGACGACATCAGGGTTCGACCGTGCTCCTCAGCGCTGGCGCCATCGCAAGTGTTGGGCGATGCGTCAACACAAGTGTATATCGTGGCATGATCGCAAGTACCTAACGCGGCGCCATCACAAGTCTATACTGCAAGGCCCCTTCAACACAACGCTCCACACCGCGATACGTAGCCAATTCCTCATCAAGGCCCGCTCTCACTGAGGCCTGGAAAGGTCAGTAATCTCGCGGCCGACGGGGTTTTCGCTACCCGAGGATAGGGAAAACAAAGACCCGGAAGGCGTGCTATCCGAGGCGAGGATAATTGAAGAAGCCCCACCACCCATCCCCATGGATCCGGCATTCTGGGTTCGCGGTGACTGGCGGGTGACGCGGGGCGGGCTACGATGATTCCGCGGATTCGGCACCAGGATCAGAGACCGTCGGCTTCACTCAGTCGGTGTTCGCGGCTCCGCAGAGAAACGTGGGCATCCGGAGGATAGGGAAAACAAAGACCCGGAAGGCGTGCTATCCGAGGCGTGGCGTGGCGTGTGTATTCGACAGGGAGTGCGCGCCTCGAGTGTCGGAGTGGAGGCCGCGGCTCAGGGGCGCGTGCGGGGCGCTCGAAGTGGAAGGATGCTCGGCTGGGTCACGGGGATGTGTGGATGGGCCCCGAAATCGCAGGGAAGACTGAGCGGGGCGGGGAGTGGCGCGCGGGTTTCGTCTCGTGACCCACGTCAGTCATCGAAGTCATCGGGCAGCGACTGGTCGAAGAACCATGTCAGGGACATCGTCGCGATCGACTTCTTCGTGGTGCCCACGGCGACGTTCCGACTGCTCTACGTCTTCCTCGTCATGTCCCACGATCGGCGCCGCATCCTGCACTTCAATGTCACGACTTCGCCCTCCGCTCAGTGGACTGCCCAGCAACTCCTCGAGGCCTTTCCGTACGAGGCTGCACCCCACTTCCTGCTACATGACCGCGATAGCATCTTCGGCCAGAGCTTCGTCCGGCGGGTCGAGTCGATGGGCATCAGGGAAGTCGTCACGGCCCCGGGTTCGCCGTGGCAGAATCCGTACTGCGAGCGCCTGATCGGATCAATCCGCCGGGAGTGCCTCGACCATGTCATCGTTCTCAGCGAACGACACCTCATGCGGGTCCTGCGAAGCTACGCATCCTACTATCACTCATCGCGAACACACCGGTCATTAGACAACGACTGCCCGGATCCGCGTCCGGTGGAGTCGCCCGAGATAGGTGATGTGGTCGCCCTCGCCCAAGTTGGCGGGCTTCACCACCGCTACGCCCGTAGGCTAGCTGCCTGACATCCCGCCTTCCCGAGGCTGATTCCACCGTCGCGTGCAACTCGGCGGGACGAGCATCCTCGCGTGCTCCGATTCCGGTGAGAGGCCCGGCCAGATTCCCGCCTGCCCTAGTGGCGGCTATCAACGGCCCTTCGACCCGTCAGCGTGCCGCTCCAAGGTCACCCGTCATCCCTCGCGCCACTCGGATGAGGTCTTCGCCACCCACAGGAGGACACTGCACGATCTCGACTACTGATGCGTTCTCGGGTATGACGCACCTGGTGGTGGACGTGTGCAATGACCGGGCCAGCGACGACTACACGCTTTTCGGTGCTCGTGTCGTCTTGTGGGTGGAGACTCCACCGCTGCACGCTTCGACGCTGGGGGGCGTCTGATGATGGACGTGGCCGGTATCCGGTCGTCTGCAGCCAACCCTAGGGGGGCTGGTTTCACGAGGTACGTGGACGGCCGGCCCGGCTACTTTCGGGAGGGAAGACTCTGAGAGAGACGGTTGGTGAGCGGATCTGTCGGCTACGCCGTAGGCTCGGCCTTTCCCAGGAGGAACTGGGGATGCGATGCGGAGTTAGCCGGCGGGCCGTTGCTGATTGGGAGGCAGGCCGATGCTACCCGCGCAGCACCCGGTTCACTGGGCTTGCAGCGGCCGTGGAGACCACCGAGGCCTACATCGAACATGGCGACCTGGGAGTCTACCGTCAGAGGCTCAGAGAACTCACGATACAGGTGGACGAGGAACTAGGTGGGTCGAAATCAGATCCCGACGGAGCGCGATTGAATGACTCCGCTGAGCATGCCGACAGCGACCGGTGACCATCGACATGGATCTGGTTGGCGACGAATGGGCGATACGGCACCGCAGTTATTGAATGAGGGCTGAAATGGGAAGAGCTCTCGTTTGGCGGGTCGGGGAGCCACACAACTTCCCAATTGAGAAAAACGGAGGGGCGCCAGTACTCGAGCCCATGGCGATTCGATGGCCCTGGAGCCTTGCGGGACGACGCAACCGTTGCTCCCATCGTGTACAGATCGGTTCTGCGCGCTGATCAGGGGGCACCGACGACGACCTGGCTGTTCTTGCGCACACTCTCCATTCTGAGGTGATCCGATGAAACGTATCCTGTTGTTTTCCGCGTTGGCGTTCTTCTGCTTTGCTGGGTACTGGGCCGTGAGGCCGGCGCCCGCGGCCGCGAGGTCGCAATGTGTCCAGAAGTGCATTTCCGCCTACCTCTGTGGGCCTGCGTTCAACCGCGTCTGCACGGGCGCTCTTCCATTCCAGCCCTGCGCTGACGACACGTGTATTCCGACCTAGTAACACCCACGCGAACCGGTTGAGTTCGCTGCCTAGAAGCGATCCCAGCGACAAGAGGCTTGGGTGATCCGGGGCAGAGCCGAGCAAAGTCGTCGCTGCCCCTTGCTCAAGTCCCAGAAGAACGGAGCAGAGCCATCATTAGGCATTGTAGCATTGCGACCCCCCTCGTCTGTCTTGCCCTGGTGGGCTGTGCTCCTGCGGACGACCGGTCCATGACCTTCCAAGAGGTTGCGGACTCGATGGAACAGCTAATCGGCGAAGTGACCGAGGCTAACTTCGCCGCGCTGCCCCGCCAGACCGTGATCGGACTTGAGCAGGGTGAGGACTCGGAAATCTTCGGCATGATCGCTGATGCCGCACAGACCGATGCCGGACAGACTGTTGTGGTGGACCAGCGAATGAATCGAGTGATGATGTATGGTCCCGAGGGTGAGTACCTAGACCAGTTTGGTAGACCCGGCCGTGGTCCGACGGAGTTCAACTTCCTCCGAGCGATCGATATCGGGCCCGATGGAGTCGTCCGCGTCCTAGACGAAGGGAACCTCAGGGTCTCCGTACTCGACACAGCCGGTGATTCACTCCATCTGGTCGATACACAGCGCTTGCCCTTCCTGGCCAAGGACTTCTGCTACATGGAGGGCCTGCATTTCTTCGTGACGGCGCGACCCCAGGGGTTGGTAGAGGGGCTTGATCCGGATGGCGAGATCGTGGTGTCGTTTGGCGCGCCCGACCCACTTGAGAACCTTCCTGCGGGGTCGGCGCGGGAGTCGTCCGAAGAGACGATGTACGGAGGTATGATCACTTGTGTCCCGCGCCTTGAGAGGGTGATCGTCGCGAGCAGATTCACGCCAGATGTCTGGGCGTTCGACACCCGCGGTCGGCTGATTTGGCACACGCTCCTCCAGGACTACAAGGCCATGCGGAAGGTGCTCGTCGACGGATCGTCAACCGCAACCACGTTCGCGTTCGATGATCCGAGTGGTACCCACAACACATTGGCCGGGTTGGCGTCTCTGGACGACGAGGTGTTCGTCCAGCTAGCTAGCCTCGACTGGGTGCATCGGGAACCAGGTGATCGACCAATCGATACCCGAGTGCTGTCAATGACGACCGGTGAGGAACTACGAGCTTCCTCGGTTCTCCCTCAGATCGGTGCTGGGCATGGGTCCCATTGGGTCGCCTTCGTGAACTCGCCATTCCCAAGGGCAATGGTGGTTGACAAACAGGCCGTGCACGAGGTGACTCGGTGAGGCCTCCGCGGATCACGTTGGATGGCGCGCTGATCGTCTTGGTTTGTATCGCAGGGGTCACCGCCGCCGCCCTGAACCTGCGGAGGTCCGACGCAGACTCCGGCCTTCCACTAGGTGGTGTTCCTGAGCCACAATTCGGCGACGAAATCCAGATCGTGGTCATGGTATCCCGTGAATGCCGTGCCTGTCAGGTGCTAGGCGAGCAGCCCATCATCGACAGCCTGGTTCAAGCCGTGAGGGGCCAGGCGCAGGCCGCAGATCTGAAGACGAAGCTCACCGGTGTTGCGGTTGACGAGTCGTGGGAACTCGGCGTCGACTTCCTAACATCTATCGGAGACTTCGATGAGATCTTGGCGGGACGGTCGTGGTTGAACACAGGCGTAGTCTTGTTTGGCCACCGGGACATGCCCGGCGTAATAGGAGTTCCGCAGGTCGTGGTCATCAGGAGGAACGTCTCCCAGGTTGGCGAGCGAACTGTGATCGACCCAGATCAACTGTTGGCGCGCAAGGTGGGTTTGGATGAGCTGTGGGAGTGGCAGGAGCGGGGCTTCCCGATTCGGTTGGGCGCTCCAACACAATGAGGCCGCGTTGCCTGCTATCGCCCATTCGGACTCCTCCCCACGCCATTCCTCCTCTAGGTGAAAGGACGCGACCATGGAGGTCCTTGGCGGCACAAGGCGTAGTCTGGATCCGCAGGGCCGCAGCAAAACGTGCTGGCATCTACGGAGTGCTGTAACGGCATCTTGCACAGAGGGGTCGTTGCCGAGGAGCCGCGCACTCAGGGAAGCCCGGATCCGAAGCGTGGCGGATTGGCTCGTCGAGGCACTCGAAGCGGACGGCTGGCCGATCGTGAGCACGAGCGCCAAGACCGGAGACGAGGTAGAGGGCCTCTTCGAGAGCCTGGCGAGCCGGATGACGGCCTTCTGATGGCCGAGCGAGACGACGCCCCGCTGCTGGCGAGCCTGCTGGGCGCGGCGAGCATCGCGGCCTTCGAGGCCGAAGACGACGGCACCTTCCGGATCCTGGGCAAGACTCCCGACTGGTTCGATGCCTTGCTGCCCTCTCTGGAACCGGACGCGCCGCTGCGCATGGAAGGACGCTTCCCCTTTCTCGACCACTTCCTCATCGAAGCGCACGACCACTGGCAGTTCGGGGGACCCGAACCTCTCGAGTCCGGCCACTGGATCGAGTCCGCCTCGGGAATCGACATGCCCCTCAGCGCGGAGGCGCGACGTGTGCTCGGACGCCGCATACTCCTCATTCGGCACCAACCCGAACGCTACGAGGCCGAGCTTCTTACGCTGCAGCGGGGACGTGAGTCGCTCCTGGACAAGGAACTGCTGGAACGGCTCGTCGATGAGCGCACGGCCACCATCCGCGCACGAGAAGCCGAAATCGCGGTGCGTCTGGTCTCTGCCGCCGAGGTCAGGGACGCGGACACGGGGGCCCACATCCGGCGCATCGGCCGGCTGGCGATGCTGCTGGGCACTCGTCTGCGGCTGGAGGCGAGCACGCTGAAGCATCTGGAAATGGCCGCAGCCATGCACGCTGTCGACAAGATCGACAGCGCGGACCTCGTGATCCTCTTCAGCC
>CAZHMF010000106.1:0-7356 GCA_964533605.1 uncultured Anaerolineaceae bacterium | reverse complement strand
GCGCCTGGACCGCCCTGCGCCGACGGATGTTAGAGGACGAGGTTCGGCGCCAGCCGCGTTCTGGACTTGGTGTCCAGGATCTCCAGGGCGGCGAGGACCTCCGTGTCGTCGGGGCTGCTGAGGCGTGCGAAGAGCGGCGGGTTCCGGATCATCGGCCCGAACTGCGTCGGGCTGTTTGTCCCCGGCAGCCGCCTCACAAACAGCCCGGGCCTGCCGCTCGAGCCGGGGCCCATCGCCTTCATCTCACAGAGCGGCGGCCATGCATTTCTGCTCCCGACCGACGGCGCCCCCCGCGGACTCCGCTTCAGCAAGGTCGTCAGCTACGGCAACGCCCTCGACGTTGATGAGTGCGAGCTCCTCGAATACCTCAGCGAGGACCCCCAGACGGAGCTGATCGCCGCCTACATCGAGGGCGTCCGGAACGGCCGCCGCTTCGCCGAAGCCCTTCGCGAGGCCGCCCGGCGGAAGCCGGTCGTGGTCTACAAGGGCGGCCGGACCGAGGCCGGCAAGCGGGCTGCGCTCGGCCACACGGCCAGCCTCACCAGCTCCGTCGCCGTCTTCGAAGCACTCTGCCGGCAGGCTGGAGTCATCCAGGTGGAGAGCCCCGACCAACTCGTCGATGTCCTCGTCGCCCTCCGCTTCTGCGACCCGCTCCCGCGGGGCAGAGGCGTCGCCGTCCTCGGAGGCGGCGGGGGACCGGCCGTCCTCGCCGGCGACGAAGTCGAACGGGCCGGACTGAAGCTGCCCGTTCTCAGCGAGTCCACGCAGACGGAGCTGCGGGCGAGACTGCCCGTTGACGGCAGCATCTTCGCGAATCCGGTGGACGCGCCGAATCTCGCGACAGGGGACGGAATCGCGGCCGCCGTCGACGTGGTCGCGCGCGACCCCGACGTCCATGCGATCCTCTACCACCTCGGCTTTCATCCCATCGGTCGCTGGGGTTCAGGGCGCTTCGCCGCCCCCGACTTCCTGGCGCCGGCGGCGAGGGCGTTTCGTGCGGCCCGCGAGGCAACGGGGAAGCCCGTGCTCCTCGCGCTGCAACCCCCGCTCGACGTGCCCGGATTGCAGGAGTTTGTGACGGCCCGCGACGCCTTCGTGGCCGCCGGGTTGCCGGTGTTCTATTCGTTGGGTGGTGCTGCGACGGCGATCGCCCGCGTGCTTGCCTCGAACGATGCCGGACTTGCTAGCATCGATCGATGAGATGTAGCGCCTGATGTTCGGGTTGCCCCGTTTCAGCGAGCAGCTGCTCTTCTTCCGCGTGCTCGCGCGCTCACACCTGCCGCTGACCGTGGCCTGGTGGTCGCTGGTTGTCCTCAGCGGGCTGCTGGCGCCGGCGACCGCGATCACGACCGGCCTGCTCGTTGCAGCCGTCGAGTCCGGAGATGACGTCACACTGCCGCTGGTCCTGGTTGGCGTGGCTTTCTTCGTCTGGCTCTCGATGGGCCCGATCCAGCAGGCTGTGAATCAGAATCTCGGGAGCCGGGCTGAGGGCTGGATGCGGCGGGTGCTGACGCGCACGAGCGTGGCACCCGTCGGCATTGCCCACCTCGAACACCCGCAGCTGAAGAGCGATCTGACGATCGCCCAGGACCTCGACCGGGGGATCTCCGGACCACCTCTATCGATTTCGATGGGATTCATCGCGACGGGCTTGGGCTCACTGCTCGGGGGCGCGGCCGCCACATTGGTCCTCTTCGGATTCACATGGTGGGCGCCGCTGCTCATCGCCGGCGGTTGGCTCTCCACCCAGTGGTTGCTGCGAGAGAGCGGCGTCTGGAAGGACCGCCTCACGGAGGAGGTGCGCGACGCGCAGCGCCAGGCCGACTACACCTACCGGCTGGCCGTCGACCCGCCGGCGTCCAAGGAGCTGCGGCTCTTCGGGCTCTCCCGCTGGACGCTCGACCGGTTCGCCCAGCGCCGGCGCCGGCTCTTCGATCTGCAGTGGCGCGCAACGCGGATGCGAGAACGTCCTGTGGTCTGGAGCCTGCTGACCACGCTCGCCGCCAACGGCCTCTTCTTCTGGGTTCTTGCCGAGAGGCTCGGGGCGGGCAGCGTGGGGCTCGGCGAAGCGGTCGTCTACGCGCAGGCCGCCATCAGTGCGTCAACCCTGGCGTTCAGCAACTTCCAGTGGGCGCTGGATGGTGCCGCTGCACCGGCGAACGCGGTGGTCCGTCTGACCCGGAGCATGCCGGAAACCGGCGATCTGCCACGGGGAAAGCGAGACGCCCGCGGCCTCCCGGCGAACGAGATCCGGCTGCGTGATGTCACGTTCACCTACCCGGCGGGCGGGCCCCCCGTGCTGAAGTCGCTCGACCTTACGATCCCCGCCGGCTCGTCCCTCGCAATCGTCGGGCAGAACGGCGCCGGCAAGACGACGATCGCCAAACTGCTCTGCCGCTTCTACGATCCGGACTCCGGGACGATAGAGGTCGATGGGGTGGACCTGCGGGAATTCGACATCGATTCCTGGCGCGGCCGGCTGGCGGCGACGTTCCAGGACTTCGTGCGCTTCGAACTGTCCATGCGCGACAATGTGGCCCCGCTCGGGGCCGGTGACGAAACCGTGCTGGCGGCGCTGGAAGCGGCGGGCGGAGCGGGGCTGGCCGGTCTGGACACGATTCTCTCGAAAGCCTACGCGGGTGGGACCGACCTCTCGGGGGGCGAGTGGCAGCGGGTTGCTCTGGCGCGCTCGCTCTGTGCCGTGGCGACGGGGGCCGGCGTCGTGATCCTCGACGAGCCCACCGCCCATCTCGACGTGCGCGGCGAGTCTGAGATCTTCGACCGTCTGCTCGAAGCGACGCGCGACGCGACGACGATCCTGGTCTCCCACCGCTTCTCGACGGTCCGGCACGCCGACCGGATCTGCGTCGTCGAGGGGGGCCGGGTCGTCGAACTCGGTACGCACGACGAACTGATGGTCCGGCGGGGCCGCTACCACACAATGTTCGAGCTTCAGGCCAGCCGCTTCAACGACTACGACGAGGAAGGGGTGGCCTTTGAGACCCTCGCCTGATGGCCGCGTCGAAGCGCCGGACGAGTTGCCGCGATCTCTTCCCGCGATGTGGCGCATGTTCCTGATCGGAGTACGGGCCCAGCCGGCTCTGCTCTTCGTCGCTTTCGGACTGACCCTGCTTGCGGCAGTGCCGGGGGTGCTGCTCCCGTGGTGGCTGAAGCTGCTGAGCGACGGTGCTGTCGACGGAGAGCGAGGAATGATCCGGCTGGCCGCGGCGGGTCTGACTGTGTCCGCGGTCGGCACCTGGTTCCTGATGACCCTGAGCGAGCGCGTGCAACGGCGATTTCGCGACAAGATGACGATCGCGCTCGAGAGCCACGTCGCCGGCCTGCAGGCGGATGTGGCCACCATCGAGCTCCACGAACGTCCGGAGTACCTGGACAGGCTGGAGGTCCTTCGCAACCAGGTCTTCGTCCTCGACCACCTCTACATGTCGCTGTTCTCGACTGTCGGCTGGGTCTTCCAGCTTGGCGTCGTGGTGGGCTTGCTGATGTCCATCGATTCGCTGCTGGGCCTGCTCGCCGTCTCTGCGCTGCCGGCGGTGCTGATGTCGAGCTGGCGGCCGGGAATCGAGCAGGATGCCCAGGAACGGGCGGCCTCGGATCAGCGCTTTTCGCGCCACATCTACGAGACTGCCACCGATGTAAGTGCGAGCAAGGAGATCCGGGTGATGGGCGCCGGGGACCGGCTCGCCGTGCGGCGGGAGGAGGCCTGGGAGCGCTGGTATCGGAGGTTGGCCGGTGTCCGCTGGGGGAGCGCCCTCTGGTACACGCTCGGCTGGGGGATCTTCAGCGCCTCCTACGTCGGTGCCGTGGTCTTCGTCGCCTCCGGCCGCAACTCGACCCCGGGCGAGGTGATCCTGGTCCTCTCGGCCGGTGCGCTTCTCGCGCGCTACCTGAACCTCGCGGTCGCCGAGATCGGCTTCCTGCGCGGCATCTGGCTGGATGGAGCGCGGCGTCTCGTCTGGCTCGAGCGCTACGTGGCCTCCCGGCAGGCATCCGCTGAGGTTCCGGCCCCGGAGTCGCTCACGGACGGGATCCGGCTCCATGGCGTCTCGTTCGCGTATCCCGGTACGGAGCGCGCAGTCCTTGCCGACGTCGACCTGACTCTGCCGGCGGGCTCAGTCGTCGCACTCGTGGGTGAGAACGGCGCCGGCAAGACGACCCTCGTGAAGCTGCTGGCGCGAATGTACGAACCGACCAGGGGCCGGATCGATGTCGACGGTCACGATCTCGCCCGGATCGATGCAGCCGAGTGGCGAGCCCGGCTCGGGGGTGCCTTTCAGGACTTCTTTCGCTTCGAGTTCCTGGCGTCGGAGACGGTCGGGCTGGGAGACGTGGTGCGAATCGACGACCGGGAGGCTGTCGCCTCGGCCGTCGACCGGGCCGGGGCCGAGGCGGTGGTCGCCGGACTGCGGTCGGGGCTGGATACTCAGCTCGGGCCGGCCTGGCCCGGCGGAGTTGACGTGTCGTTCGGCCAGTGGCAGCGCCTCGCGCTCGCGCGCGGCTTCATGCGAGATGAGCCGCTGCTTCTCATCCTCGACGAGCCGACGGCTGCCCTCGACGCCGAGACAGAGCACGCTCTCTTCGAGCGCTACGCGTCGGCGGCCCGCCGCGGGGGATCCGGGAAGCGCAACGGCGAGCCCGCGAACGGACGCATCACGCTGATCGTGTCCCATCGGTTCTCGACCGTCCGGATGGCGGACCTGATCATCGTGCTCGATGGCGCGCAGGTGGCCGAAACGGGCACCCACGAGGAGCTGATGGCGAGGGGCGGCAGGTACGCGGAGCTATACGGGATTCAGGCGGCCGCCTACGGGTAGCCGGCCGGGTATCCGTCTCCGGTCTCCGGCGTGGCCGGTCTATACTCGCCCGCGACATGAACTCCGGGGAGGACTGAATGGCCCGCTTCACCGACTACGAGCAGTACGACGCTACCGGCCTGGCGGACCTGGTCCGGCGCAAGGAGGTGACGCCCGGTGAGCTGCTCGAGACCGCCGTTGCGCTCGTCGAAGAGCGCAACCCGGCCATCAACGCAGTCGTGTTCCTGGATCCCGAGTTGGGGCGCCGGGCGATCGACTCAGGGCTCCCGGAAGGGCCGTTCACCGGCGTGCCGTTTCTCCTCAAGGATCTCTACCAGCCGTGCGCCGGTCTGCCGATGAGCAACGGCTGCCGGCTCTGGGACGGCTACGTGCCCGATTACGACAGCGAAATGGTTGCCCGTTACAAGTGCGCCGGCCTCGTCATCTTCGGGCGTACCGCCTCGCCGGAATTCGGGCTTACGACGACGACCGAGTCGCGCGTCCACGGGAAGACCCGCAATCCCTGGAATCTCGAACACACGTCCGGCGGGTCGTCCGGCGGCGCCTCGGCGGCCGTCGCCTCCGGTATCCTCCCGCTCGCGAACGCGAGCGACGGCGGCGGCTCGATCCGCATCCCGGCGACCTGCACGGGGCTCTTCGGCATGAAACCGACTCGTGGCCGCACGCCGGCAGGGCCGGACGCCGGCGAGGGGTGGGCCGGCATGAGCACGGTTCACTGCGTCAGCCGCTCGGTGCGAGATAGTGCCCGTCTTCTGGACGCAACTGCCGGCCCCGATCTCGGCGCGCCTTACTGGGCGGTACCGCCGCAGCGGCCCTTTGCCGAAGCAGCCGCCAGGGCGAACCCCGGGAAGCTTCGGATCGGACTCCAGACCGAGGCCTTCAACGGTATCCCCGTCCACCCGGACTGCGTCGAGGCGGCGACGAAGGCCGCCGCGCTTTGCCGCTCACTCGGGCATGAGGTCGAGGAGGCCCAGGTGACCTTCGAGCGGGAGCCTCTGGCTCGCTCGACCAATACGATCATCGGCGCCAACATCCGGGCGACGGTCCTCGACCGGGCGGCTCAGCTCGGCCGCGACTACACGGAAGACGACATCGAGCTGGTCACGCAGCGGATGGTCGAGCGTTCGGCCGAGGCGGGTGCGGACGATTACGCACGGGCCGTGCGAGGCATCCACACCGCCGGCCGCCAGGTTGCCCGCTTCTTCGAGGAATACGACGTTCTGATCACGCCGACGATGGCGACCCCACCGCTTGAGCTCGGACGCCTCTCCCTCGACCGCGCCGCCGAAGGCTACATCGAGGACGTGATGAAGACGATCGGGTTTACGTCGCTCTTCAATGCAACCGGCAATCCGGCGATGTCGGTGCCGTTGCACTGGAACGAGGGGGGACTCCCGATCGGTGTCCAGTTCGCGGGCCGTTACGGCGACGAAGCGACACTCTACGGACTCGCCGCACAGCTGGAGACGGCGCAGCCGTGGAAGGATCGGAGGCCGTAGGGGCACGGGGTGCAGCACTGCCCGACGGGGTGTGGGGCTGTTCCAGCGAGGCGCCGGCGGTCTACCGGCCGCGGCTCGGACCCCGGTTTGGTGGAGAGGAGAAGGGTGCCGGCTTGTTGCGTGCAACGCCGTTCCGTTACCCCGGCGTCGCCTGATCTGCAGTCCTTCTATGCCCTGGGGATCTGGGGCAGCCCGTCGAAGTGGCGATCGTTTGTGAGCAGGGGAAAGTCGTGTTCGAGGCAGAGGGCGGCGATCCAGAGATCATTGATAGGAATAGGGGTACCGCGCTGGCGAAGGTACGCGAACAGGCTCGCGTAGGCGGGGGTAGTGGTCTCTGCCGCCCAGAGCACGCCCACGCCGGGCTGCTCGAGGAACTGGCGGAGGCGACGCTCATTCGCCGTAACCCTTGATCCTGCTGCAAACCCCGCCCGGAGTTCACCGAGGACGGGGAACGGTACAGCGATTGCGTCCGCCTGCTCGAGCTGCTCGCGCACCGACTGGTCGCCGCGGGCGAAGTCGACGTAGGTGTTCGTGTCGATGGCGACCTTCAGCGCCACGCCTCCTCGTCGATGGCTTCGAAGGCCATCAGGGCATCGTCGATAGCGCTGTCCTCCTCCCAGGCGCCCGCGAGAGCTTCGAGGTCACGGCGGTGCCGGCCTTCCTGATCGACCCCCGTCGCGACGCCCAGCAGTTCGAGGAGTACCTGATTGATGCTGTTTCCGGTCTCGCGGGCGCGGCGCCGGATGGCGTCGTCGATCTCTTCTGGAACACCGCGAAGCGTGAACTGCATGCATTGCATCATAACATGCAGGCATCCTGTTGGGCTCGCACCGGCGAGGTGCCGCGCGCGATGCCGGCGGCGCTCGGACGCAGACGGGCCCGCCTGCAACTGCAGGCAGGCCCGGCGTGTGGTTCCGGGATTGCCGGTCGGTCTAGAAGCGCAGCCGAGAATAGGCCCTCTCAGATCTGAAATAGGGCCGAGCGAATTGATGAGAGCTTGAGCGGGCGAACGGGCCACCGGC
>CAZHMF010000105.1:0-7360 GCA_964533605.1 uncultured Anaerolineaceae bacterium | reverse complement strand
CGTCGATAATTGGTATGTCCATCGAGTATAGATACATAAGAAAGCCCGCGCCCGCCCGCCGCCCAAAACAGCACCTGCCTGAGCCAATCAAGCCCCGGGCCGGTTCATCCGCCGGACACCCGGCGGCGGTCGTGGAGCAGGCGAAGAAAGGAGCCGGACCCGACGACCTGCGCCCCCAGGGCCCCAACGCGCTCCCGCAGTGCCCTGTCCGAAGTGACAACCGTCAGCGTCCAGGGCCGCGGGTCCGCCGACACGAGTTCGACGATCCGATGATCGGCCGCGTTGCGCCCCCGTCTCCCGGCTTCGAGAACAGACACACGAGCCCACTCCATTTCGGCGACTGCAGCGGGGACCCGTCCATCCAACACGACGGTCACCTCTTCCCTCGCCAACTCCTCCGAGCCCTCAATCCTGCTCAGGAGCCGCAGGACGGCAGCGTCGCGGTCCAGCCACCAGCCATCACCCCGACTGCCGATGACGTTCATGCCGTCGACGATCAACTTCACCCGCCAAGTCTGGGACGAGAGCGGCGAAACGCAAAGGCCTGCATCGCCGCAGCCGGGGGAACGCCCCCCGGAGAGTCGATGCCGGACACGGTTCGAGGCAAACGCAGGGCCGGCCCGACGGGCCGGCCCTGCGACCACTCGCCCGTGTGCCCCGGCTAGGGATCGACGCGCGCTGTGGCGTTCCCCGTCACGACGGCTTTGCCGTCCTGGTTGGAGGTGGTGAGGTCCAGATCCACCAGATGCTGACCGTCCTCCTCACGAAGAGCAGCGACGGTCGCCTTCGCCGTGAGCGTATCGCCGGGGAAGACCTGACTGACAAAGCGAACACCGAACTTCGTCAGACGTCCGTCTCCGACGTAGCTGGTCAGCATCGTCCCCGTCAGCCCCATCGTCAGCATCCCGTGGGCGAAGACCGACGGGTATCCCGCCACCTTCGTTGCGAACACTTCGTCGGAGTGAAGGGGATTGTAGTCGCCGGAAGCTCCGGCGTATTGAACGATCTGAGTTCGCGAGAGGTTGGTTACGACGACCTCCTCGTGGCTATCGCCGACGTTGAGCTCGCTTGCTTTCAATGCCATCTTCGCCTCCCTACGACTGCTCGACGACCCGCTCGGTACGGACGCCAACGCCGCGGGCGGTGATCACGAGCTCATTGTTCTGGTCGTAATACTCAGTGATGTTCTCGCTGAACGTGAGCTTTCCAGCCCGGCGGCCTTCTCGCTCCCATGTCTTTCCCGGTTTCTGAACAGCGTGCAGGACATCGCCGGGCTGGATGTGCCGATGGTACTCGAAGTGCTGCTCGGCGTGGAGGCCGGTTCCGCCGCCTCCACCACCGCCACCGCTTCCACCCTGTGGAGCCGCACCGGTCGGCTCTTTCGCCGAGCCGAACCAGGGTTCACCGATCTTCGGGCGGAGGAAGTAGTCGGGATCGAACTGAGCCGACGCCTGGGCGAACGTGGGAGGCGCGATCATGCCGCCGGGTTCGGTCGTCTTCGCATACTCCGGGTCGTAGTAGATACGGTTCTTGTCGCCCACCGCGCGGGCGAACATCATGATGTGCCCCTCCTCGATGGGGAAGCGATCGACAGCCAATTCGTTACCTCCATGGTTCCCTGATTGGTGAGGGCAACTCTACACCGGGCCATGGCTCCTCGCATCGACCGGATCCGGGTCAGAGGAGGTGCAAGGAGGAGAGAGTGATGCCGGCTTCCGGTACAGTGCCACCGTGCCACTCGACAAGAGCTCCGCCGGCAGATTGCGCCTCAAGGCTTATCCCCGGTCATCCACCTACGACCCGGACTGGGTGCTGACCAATCAGATGGGTCCGAACGTCCTCTGGCTGGCCGAATCCTTGACTTCCGTGATGCACCTCGAGCCCGGCATGAGGGTGCTCGACCTGGGCTGCGGGAGGGCGATCAGCTCGATCTTCCTCGCGAGGGAATTTGGGCTGCAGGTGTGGGCCACCGACCTCTGGATCGAAGCCTCGGAGAACTGGGCTCGAATTCGTGAGGCGGGAGTGCAGGACGCCGTCTTCCCGATCCACGCCGAGGCCCACACCCTCCCCTACGCCGATGGCTTTTTCGACGCCATCCTGAGCCTCGATGCCTACCACTACTTCGGCACCGACGACCTTTACATCGGCCGTTTTGCGCGGCTCGTCCGACCGGGCGGCGAGATCGGGATCAGCGTGCCGGCGCTGAGGACCGAACTTGAAGGTGAGATCCCGGCGCACCTGGAGCCGTTCTGGGAATGGGATTTCGGTTCCTTTCACAGTCCCAAATGGTGGGAGTGGCACTGGCGGAAGTCGGGACTGGTCGACGTCGTTCGGGCGGACCTCATTCCGGACTTCTGGAAGCACTGGGCCCTCTGGGACGAGGTCGCCGCCGAGGGCGGGTTAGGGCTCGCCGGCGAGCGTCCGGACCCGCGGGGCGCCCGCTCGGCCGAGATGCTGCGGACGGATGCCGGGAGAACACTGGGCTTCGCCCGCGTAGTCGCACGCCGTCCGTGATAGGGTACCCGGACCATGACCGAGAACGCCCCCGACTACGGCATTCTCGACCGCCTCGGGGTTGGCGGCGGCATTTTCTTCCCTCGCCCCGACGCAACAGCTGCACCCACCGGGAGCGGCGACCACCGCATTGCCACCGGCGAAGGAGCCGATCTCCATGCGCGTCTCTACAGGGGCGACAAATCCTGGCCCACCATCCTCTACTTCCACGGGAACGGTGAGGTCGTCGCGGACCACGACAGTATCGCTCCCCTGTACCACAAGGCCGGACTGAACCTCTTCGTCGTCGACTTCCGTGGTTACGGCCTGAGCACAGGTTCTCCGACTTTCGCCTCGCTGACGGCGGACGCTGCTCCGGCCGTGGAACGGTTTCACTCGATCCTCGATGACGAAGACTTTGCACCGGCGAGGTTCGTCATGGGACGCAGCCTCGGAGCCCATCCGGCCCTCGAGATCGCGGCACATTACAACATGCGATTTCTGGGCCTGCTCATCGAAAGCGGCGCCGGGAGCCTCGGCCGCCTGGCGGCCATGGCCGGAGGAGACGCCGCCCTGTCCGCAGTCGCCGAGGCCCACGAAGCGAAGATCCGATCGATAACTCTTCCCACTCTCATCATTCACGGCGAGCTGGACCAGCTCATTCCACTCGACCGCGCCGTATCGCTACACGAGACGATCTCGAGCGGAGACAAGGAACTCTTGATCATTCCCGGCGCCGGGCACAACGACATACTCTGGACCGGCCTCAAGGACTACTTCAGTGCGATCAGAAACTTCACGGACCGGCTCGTCGCATGATGCGGGGTAACCTCCCCGGTTCGTCGGCCGCCCGGGCACGGCAGGCCAACGCCGCGAAGAGCCGCGGCCGGAAGACCGAGGGCGGGGTGGGACGGGTTGAGGCCGCCGGCCGCGTGGAGTGTTGGGGGGACAAATGATCCGTCTCACAGATGACATGAGCGAGGCGTTCGCCAACGCCCTCGGCGATGGCGCCCCACCCCTGGTCGGTACCGCCTCTTCCGCCGGCGAACCCGACATCGCCTACAAGGGCAGCGTGATGGTCTGGGACGAAGAGCACCTCGCGTTCTGGGAGCGCGCGCTCGGCACAACGCTGCGCAACATGGAGGAGAATCAGCACGTCGTCGTCCTCTATCGCAACGCGGCGACCCGCCGCTCCTGGAAGTTCTTCGGCCGGGCCAGGCTCCTCCGCGATGGTGACCTGCGGTTGCGAATCATGGACAGGACCGTCCGGGCCGAACTGGATCGGGACCCGGAGCGAAGAGGCGTCGCTGTGCTCATCGCCGTCGACAGGGTCGTCGAACGAGGCGAGGTTGTGATGACCCGCGAGTAGCCTTCGCCCGCAGGCGGGCACGGGTGCCGCATCCATCGGTGAGCAGGCATCCCCGCCGTCAACCTGACTAAGGGATACGCGCGAGCACCTCCACATGCGTGAAGGTGAAGAACGCGGCGGGCTCCTCCGCCCAGGAACGCCATGCCGCCGCGATCTCCTCCAACTCCGGCGCGGATACAATCCCGTATTCGAGTGCGTGACGTCCCACGTTCGAGTGGACCGTTCGCTCCGCCCACGAGTAGCCCCAGTTCCTGAGCTCGGCGGCCTCCGTCATGACCACAGCGGTCCCGCTGATTGCAAGTTCGGATAGGCCGGCCTCCAGGCACCAGCTTCGAAGGAAGCGCCCGGCCCTCGCTTCCGCCCCGTTTCTCGCCGCAACCTCCATGTAGACCTCGAAGAATCGGTCCAGGGCCGGAGTGGACGGCCACGGGATCATGGAGCCGTAGTCGGCGTCGCGCACCGCCACGAGGCCACCCGGCCCGGCCACCCGCTTCATCTCTCGCAGCGCCTCCACGGGACGGGTGAGGTGCTGCAGAAGCTGGTGAGCGTGCACCACGTCGAAAGACCCGATCTCGAACGGCAGAGCGTAGACGTCACCAGCCTCAAAGCGAAGCCCGGGGATGTTCTCCGGCGCGGCACTCCCTGCCGCCTCCGCCACAATCTCCGGGACCGCATCAAGCCCTACCACCTCGCCGCCCGGCGAAACCGCGCGGGCGAGACCCCTGGTTATTGTCCCGGGGCCGCAGCCGACGTCCAGGACCCGGTAGCCGGGCCGCAGGTGCGGAAGGAGATAGGCGGCATCGACCTCCGCCGTGCGCCGCTTGTGTTGAGCCACGACCGACCTGTGATGGCCATGCGTGTAGCGGTCCGGAGGTTCCGAGTCGGCCATTTCCGGAGGATAGCAACGGAGCTGCTACGGGCAGGCGCCGGCGCCCCGACATGGTGAACCCGCGCGCCAATCGGTGATTAGTGTAACGATTGGTGCACTATGCCGCCCTCGCGCACCGCCCTCGAGAGGAACATCCGGCTCTTCTATGTCCTGCGGCTATTGCGATATCTGCAGGTCTGGCTGCCCGTCTGGGTGGTCTATCTGACGGTCGAGCAGGGATTCTCGCTCACGCAGGTCACGACCGCCGACGGCCTCTACTTCGTTGGTGTAACTGTCCTCGAAGTCCCGACCGGCGCGGTGGCGGATCGCTGGGGCAGGAGCGTTTCCGTCGGCCTCGGTGCGCTTTCGCTGGCCGTCGCCCTCCTCTTCTTCGCCTTCACCACGTCCTACGCGATACTCCTGGCGTCATTCATGGTCTGGGCCGTCGCCGAAGCACTCTATTCCGGGGCCGACCTCGCTCTCCTCTACGACACGCTGAAAGCGCTCGGACGGGAGCACGAATACGAACGCCACGCGGGACGGGGCGAGGCGGCACTGGCCGCCGGTTCGGCGCTCGGGGTGCTCCTCGGTGGTCCGGTCGCCGCCGTGACCAGCACCCAGGCGACGATCCTGATCGGGGCCGGAACGACCGCGATGACGGCGGTCCTGGCCTTCGCGATGGTTGAGGCGCCAGTTCACTCGGCCGGGAGTGGAGGCCCGGCATTCCTGCCGGGGCTCAAGAGGGCGCTCTCCTTCGTGCGGAGCCACGCTGCGGTGCGGGGAATGTTGATCTTCGGCGGCGTCATGGGTGCCGGACTCGGAGCCCAGGGCTACCTCCTCCAGCCTTACCTCGTTGCGAACGATGTCCAGATCGGGTGGCTGTTTTCCGTTCTCCAGATGCCGATTCAGATCGGTTTCATCGTCGGACCGCTGCTCGCCGCGACACTTGTGGTCAGATTGGGCGAGCCGCGGCTATTGCCGGGACTCGTGGGGATCGGCGGACTTGCTCTCTTACTGGTGTGGGGGACCACGGGGCTTGCCGGCATCGCCCTCCTGGCGCTGGTGGCGGCGGTAGAGATGGCAATCCGGCCGATTACGACCGGCTACGTGAACCGTCGCGTCCCATCGGAGCAACGGGCGACCATCCTCTCCATGCAATCGTTCTCGATGAGTCTGGTCATCGCGCCGCTCGCCCCGCTCGTGGGGGCGACGGCGGACTCCGGGGGCGTGCGGGCCGGCTACCTGCTGCTCGCCGGCGTCGTGATCCTCGGCGGTGGTGCTGCCACCGGGCTCTGGGCCCGCGCTCACCGGGCCAGCGGAGGCAAGCCACCGACCGGGCAGGGGACTGCGCCGGGCGCAGGGGCGGCCGCTGGGCCGTGAACCGCGCCGTCCTTCGCTCTCTCCGCTCCTCGGTTCGCCGCGGTCCAGCCGGCCCTGTACGGTGACATCGGTCCCCGGGGCCGGGAGGAGCGTCGAGATGCGTGTGCATGCACTGTTGGCCGCCCCCGTCCTGATTGGCCTCGCCTCGTCGTCGTGTCTCTGGGGCGGAAACGAGCCCCACTTCGATCCCGAGCGAGGAGACGAGCTCGCACACGCCGCGCTTCCGGACCTCGAGGACTTCCCCGGTGAAGGCTGGTCGGTGGCGGCGCTGGATGAGTTCGACGAAGGAGACTCTGAGCTTCCGGCCGACACAGAGGACTGTCGCCGGATGGTCGAGATGTCGGCGGACATCGATACGAGCACGAGTGCGCACCGGGCGGGGAGAGCCAAGATCGAAGTCAGTCGTGCGGGAGAGAACGACATCGATACCGAGGTGGAGGTTCATGTCAGCGTCTTTGAGGACGCCGGCACCCCCCGGGAGGCTCTGGCGTCCTTTCGCGCCTACTTCGAGTCGGCCGCGCTTCGGGGCTGTTTTGAAGACCTCCTGAAGGACGCGATCCGGGAGTTCCCCGGCCTCGAGGTCGAAACCGAGGGGATTGATCCCGTTTCCGAGGTCGTAGGCGACGCCGAGGCCGCCGCCTTCGTCGTGAGGGTGAAGGGCGAGGGCATCGCCATCGGTTTCAGGACCGAACTCTATGCCTGGCGTATCGGCAACGCAGGGATCTCAGTCGAGGTGGCGGGCGCCGAGGGTGACGTGTCGAGCGAAGGAGTGGAGGCACTACTGGCCGCCGTCCAGGAAAGCGCCAGGGAGGCCGCCCAGGCCGAGTAAGGGCGAGGCGACCATTGACAGCGTCGCCCCCACGATGCGATAAGCCACCTTGCGGCCCGGAGTGGGACCGCCCGGGAGGAAAGAATGGCAGCTTGCAGCTCCTGCGGAACCGACATTCCCGAGGGTGGCAAGTTCTGCCCCGCCTGCGGGGCGGCCGCTCCGGCACCGATCCCGGACGGTGGCGCCTGCGCTTCCTGCGGTGCCGAGCTGAAGCCGGGTGCGCGCTTCTGCGCCAGCTGTGGAGCACCGTCTACTCCGGTACCCGAAGCCCCCCCCCAGCCGGCCGTCTGCAGCGGCTGCGGCCAGGAGCTGGCCCCCGGGAGAGCCTTCTGCAGTAACTGCGGCACGCCGGTGGGCGGAACTCCGACTGCGGCGCCGGTCTCCCCACCACCGGTTCAACCCGCTGCGGCCTCCGGCGGCG
>CAZHMF010000104.1:4011-7492 GCA_964533605.1 uncultured Anaerolineaceae bacterium | reverse complement strand
ACACCCTCCCCATGAACAGGCGCTCGGGGCTGAACGCGACGAAGAGCTCTCGCGGGCCGTTCTCTGCGGTCCGGAACAGCTCGGGCGCGAGCAGGTTGCGCGTGCTCCCGACTGGAAGCGTCGTGTCGTAGATGCAGAGGGTGCCGTCCGCAACACCTCGAGCGACGTCGCGGGTGGCGGAAACCAGGGCGCTCGTGTCCGCCTGGCCGGCTTCGTTTACATCAACGGCGACCGCAAAGAGCACCACCGCAGCATCGCGCACGACCGACTCCGTATCTGTGCTCGCGCGAAGTGAGCCCGCTCCCACTACCCCGGCGATCAGTTCCCCCAGGCCCGCCTCATCGGCGATCGGATTCTCTCCCCGGTTGATCGTGTCCACCCGCGTCGCATCGATGTCGCAGGCGACCACCCGGTGTCCGCGAGAGGCGATTGCCGCCGCGATGGGCAGGCCAATCCTGCCGGCGCCGACCACTGCCACGTTCACCGGCTCATCTCCCCGTCACCGGTTCGGGCGCTCCCGACGCTCCGGAACGGACGAGCGCTTCCGCGACGGCCAGGGCCGCAAGACCGTCTGCTGCACTGACGGCGACGGGAGCCGTTCCGGCGACCGCATCGCGGAAGGCCTCGAGCTCGGCCCGGAGTGGCTCGCGAGCCGGGATCGGGTAGCGGGTCATCGGCCCCTCCGTAACGCTCGCCGGGGCCCCCTCCCGCGCCTTTGCGGCGAAGTTCTCGTAGAACTCCAACGACTGCGCAATATAGTCGACCGCGAACATTCCCCCCTCGCACAGCACGCTGAGCGTGCGCTCCTTGCGGGGAGTCAGCCAGTTGATATCGAGCACGCCGACGGCGCCGCCGCGAAAGTGCAGGAGCCCGACGAAGAGGTCTTCGTTCTCGGTGTGGACGCGACGCTGAGCCTCCGCGTAGACCCCGGTTACTTCGTCATCGAGCAGGTATCGCATCACGTCGATGTCGTGCGGCGCGAGGTCATGGATGACGCCCACGTCGCGGATCCGATTGGGGAACGGGCCGACGCGCCGAGCGTGAACCTTGAGAACGCGGCCGCCCTGTCCGGCGAGCAGCCTCTGTTTCAGCTCTCTTACCGCTGGATTGAAACGCTCGATGTGACCCACGGCGAGATGGATGCCTCCGCCCTCTGCAGCCGACGCCATCCTCTCCCCGGCACTGATCGATGCGGCGATGGGCTTCTCGACCAGGACCGATACGCCTGCTGCGATAGCCTCGAGGGCAACCGTTTCGTGAAGACGGGTCGGCACGACGACAGAAACGAAGTCCGGACGCCCGGCGGCGATCAGCTCGCCCAGCGATGCATGGCCGGCGAGCACTCGCGAGCGGCAGGCCGCCGTGACCCTTTCGGAATCCGGATCGGCCACACCGACGAGCTCGATGCCCGCCATGTCCGACAGGACGCGAACGTGATTCGCCCCCATCGATCCGAGCCCGACGACGCCGGCGCGCACTGCTTCAGTCACAGGCTGACCGTAGCGAACTGAAGCGGAAGGCAAAAGCGCGGGCCCATCGGGCCGGTCCGAGAACTCACTGGAGGCGGGTGAGTACCCCCAGCAGGCGTTCGACCTGGGGACGGTCCGCCGGCTCTCGACTGCGGTGGCTGAACTGCAGCTGCCCTTCGCTGTCGATAATGAAGTCACCCCCGAGCTGCCGCGTGTCTGCGCCGCTGAGGCGAAGGAAGCGCCCGCGAGCGGCCTGCCTCAGGTAGAACCAGATCGTCGCCGGAGATAGCCAGATCCGGGCCGCAGAGGCTCTGTCGAGCCCGTATGCGCGGTAGACCCGCTGGTCTTCATCGACCATGACGGGCCATCCCATATCCCACTCTGCCGTGACCGGGCCGACGCGAGCGGCAGGTTCGAAGCTTACGAGGAGGACGTCGGTCTCGAGCTCGCTCAACTGGTCCCGCCGGCGCCACAACTGCGACGCGTGTTCGCGACAGGGGAGTCAGTAGAGATGCCTGAGAAAGACGAGGAGCAGCCTCCGGCCGGCGTAGTCGCTGAGCCGGTGCTCGACTCCGTCCGTGTCGGGCGCGTTGAAATCGGGGGCCGCCGTCACCGGTTCATCGTAGTCCGCCCGGCCTCTGAAGTCGGGAAAGATCGTCAGCGGCGAAGAACGTGCAGCCCGTGATCAGTCCGGATTCGGTTGGCTGCCTCGAGGAGATCCGCGTCGCCCGTAAGCAATTTCGAGAGAGACCCCGTCGTGAGCCCGAGCAGCGCGGCAGCCTCGGCCACAGCACCGTCGCAGGCCGCGAACAGATCCAGGAGCAGCGCGGCTCCCTCCCAGAACCGGTCGTTGGAGGGACGGATCCGTTGACGGCGGCCGGGAAGGACAGCCGCCAGAGCCTGCGGTGGCGCGAAGCCCTCCGTATTCAGTGGGCAGCGCACCGTGAGCGCAATCCGGCGGCGGAGGCGCCGCAGCGCCTCGGCCTTGTTCTGATGCTGGGACCGCCGCTCCGTTGCCTGCGCCACCACTCCTGTAGGCCGGTGGTGCAGCAGGATTCCGGTGTCACGACGGTTTCGATGCTGCCCTCCAGGTCCGGACACGCGCGTCGTCGATACCTCACACTCAGCGAGGAGTTGCTCGGGCGAGAGGGCAAGTCCGCGGTCAGCGTCCACGGACGCTCTCCGTTCCGGCCGGCGGACCGGGTCCATCCGGGCCGGGCTGGCAACGGGGGCACCAGGTCGTGAACCGGATATCCCGGCCCTGGCGGCGTGAGCGAAGGCGCGTCAGGCAGCGCCGGCAGGGCCGGCCCGCGCGCATGTAGACGAAATACGAAGGACGCCGTGCCTTCGCCCCCGCCGCATCCGGAAGCCCGGCCGAGGCCCTCAGGAGCTCGCGAGCAGTCGCGATCAGGCCCCGCAGGGCCTCATCCGAGAGATCGGAGACCTTCAGCCAGGGGTTGAGGCCGCAGCGAAAGAGCGTCTCATGTTTCCAGATGTTCCCGACGCCGGCCATGGCCGACTGATCCATCACGGCGTCTCCGAGCGTCATCGCCATCCGGTCTGGACGCCGATACCGGCGAAGCACTTCGGCCCCGTCGAATGACCCGGCGAGGAGGTCGGGACCGAGAGCGACCGCAGGAGTGTGGAACGCGAGGGCTCGCTGCTCGAGCAGCTCCAGGACCGGGCCCCGGAGATTCACCACGGTCGACTCGGACGTCTCGAGCACGAGTCGCACGTCCTCCTCCCGGAACCTCAGGGGCGCCCCGGCGGGAAGGACTCGCCAGAGCCCGTACATCCTCAGATGGCCTCGAAGCGCCAGCCCATTTGCGAAGAGAATGAACAGATTCTTGCCGTGCGTCCGGACGCCGTTGCAGACGGTCCCGACGAGCTTCTCCACGCGCGGCACGGGCCCCGGCCCGTGAGCGCGGGCTGCTGTGATCTCCCGGCCTTCGAGCGCCGAGCGGACCGAGGCTGCGAATCGAAAGACACTGTCACCTTCGGGCACCGCGGCG
>CAZHMF010000104.1:0-3911 GCA_964533605.1 uncultured Anaerolineaceae bacterium | reverse complement strand
GGAGAGAGGCGCTCGGCCCGGAGGCGGTCGACGGCACCGGGGAGCGCGAACTGCGCCGCGCCGAGACCCTCGATGAAATACCCGCGCCGAACCTTGCCTGCCTCCTCCATCGCCTTCAGCAGCGGATATACGCTTGCGAACCCTCCGGGCACACCATCGGCCAGGACCGACTCCCTCACGACGATGCCGTATCTTTCGAGTAGTGCCAGAGCGGTGGCGAGAGCTCGCTCGCCGTGCTGGGATGAGCCCGTTGAAGGCAGGGCGAACCAGCGGCCGGCGACCTCAGCGGGGACCGACCCTGCACGGCCCGGACGAGCGGCCCCGCGGCGCCTTCGTGACCAGGTGGCCGCTCGCGCCGGAGCGAAGGTGTCATTGGAGACGAGACCCGCCCAAACGAGATCCCAGACGGCCTCGATCAGGTCGCTCGGCCGGGCATCCGACTCCCGCGCGATATCGGTGAAGAAGCTCGCTCCCCGCCTCTCCAGGAGGGATAGCACCTCATTCGCCAGCGCCGTCGGCGCTCCTTCTGCCCCGGGCCAGCAGAAGTGCTGAAGGTTCTCCCGCCGGACGAGGGTGAGCCGTCCATCGTCCTTCCCAAGCCTTCCCCGCCCGACCCAGGAGACCTCGCCTTGCGCTCCCAGCTCATCGAGCAGCTCCGGCCGGTAATCCTTGATCCGGGCGGATAGCACCTCGCCCTCGAGTATCGACGCAGCAACCGGCGCCCCCTCGAGCAGGGGGAGCGCGCGCCGCAGCCCCTCGACCCCGGTCGCGTCGGAACCGATCCCGTGCCAGCGGACCAGAAAGCGGGCATAGACGTCCCCGGCCACCGGCTCCACATCTTTCCTCAGCCTGGCGAGCGAACGCGACTTCACACGACGGAGGACTTCCGGGTCGCACCACTCCTGCTCACTGCCGCCGGGAAGGAAGGCGCCGTGCAAGAGCGCTCCCGAGTCCTCCAGCCTTCTCAACGCCTCCAGCACAAGAGCCGCCGGGAGGTGCCAGCGGGCGGCGGGAGCCGCCGCCGCGAAGGGCGAGTGGGTGCGCGCGAACCTGAGAAGCAGCCCCTCGAGCGCATCCTTCGAGGGCTTGAGGAACGACTCCGGAACACCGAGCGGCGGCGACACCCCGAGCGCATCCCGGTAGCGTCCGGCATCCTCCATCGCGATCCAGCGCTCCTCTCCGCCGATGCGTACGGGACACCCACGCTGTGACGCCTGAAGGATCTCCAGCCACTCCCCGGCGCAGCCGGGATCGGTGAGCCGGGCCGCGACCTCCTCGAGGCTGAGATCACCGAGGGCGCGAAGCAGATCGTGGAGGCGATCCGGATCCTGCGCCTGCCTTCCGTCGGTGAGCCGCTGGAGGTCGAGCTCGACGGACGCAAGGCTCTCGGGATCGAGAAGCTCCCGCAGCTCCTCCTCACCAAGGAGGTCTCGGAGGAGCGAACGATCCAGGGCGAGGGCCTGAGCTCTGCGCTCCGCCAGGGGAGCGTCGCCTTCGTACATGTAGGCTGCTACGTAATCGAAGAGCAGCGACCGGGAGAACGGCGACGCCTCGGATGTCTGCACGCTGGTCACCTCGATGGCGCGGCTCCGTACATCCGAGAGGATCTCGATCAGCCCGGGAAGGTCGAAGACGTCTCGCAGGCACTCCCTGTAGGTCTCGAGGATCATCGGAAACGACCCGTAGCGAGCCGCGACCGCCATGAGAGCGGCAGACCGTTGCCGCTGCTGCCAGAGGGGTATCCGCGCACCGGGGCGGCGCCGCGGAAGGAGGAGCGCCCGGCCTGCGTTCTCTCGGAAGTGGGCTGCGAAGAGAGTGGAGTTGGCCAGCTGGTCGACAACAAGCCCCTCGGCCTCCTCGGGCGCCGGGAAGAGCAGATCGGCGTCCGGCGGTTCCTCCCCACCGGCAAAACGGATCGCGATCCCGTCATCGCTCCAGACGGTCTGAACGTCGAACCCCACCTGCTCCGCGAACCGCGCTTCAAGGGCCAGCGCCCAGGGCGCGTGTACCCGCGCGCCGAATGGCGTCAGGATCACTACGCGCCAGTCCCCGAGCTCGTCCCGGAAGTGCTCCGCCACGATCGAGCGATCTGTGGGGAGCGCTCGAGTCGCCTCTCGCTGCTCGGCAAGGTAGGAGAGGAGATTGCGCGCGGCCAGCTCGTCGAGATCGTTCTCCTCTCGCAGTCGCCCGAGCGCGACCTTTTCCGGGAGGGCGGCGATCTCACGGGTGAAGGCACCTATCGCTTTGCCGAATTCGAGTGGCCGGCCTACACCGTCTCCCTTCCAGAATGGCATCTTCCCGGGCTCCCCCGGCGCCGGCGATACGATCACGCGGTCGTTGGTGATCTGCTCGATCCGCCAGGTCGTCGCCCCGAGAACGAAGGTTTCTCCGGCCCGGCTCTCGTAGACCATCTCCTCGTCCAGCTCTCCCACGCGCGGACCACCCTCCCCGAGGAAGACTCCGTACAGCCCGCGGTCGGGTATCGTGCCGGCGTTGACGACGGCCACCGTGCGAGCATCGCGGCGGGACTCGATGGTCCCGGCGGCGCGGTCCCAGACAATCCGCGGCCGGAGCTCCGCGAATTCGTCGGATGGGTAGTGCCCGGCAAGCATCTCGAGCACGTTCTCGAGCGTCTCCCGGGTGAGGTCCGAGAAGCTGTAGGCCCGCCGGACCGTCCTCTCGAGGTCATCGACCGTCCACGGGTCGACAGCTCCCATCGCGACGATCTGCTGGGCGAGCACATCGAGCGGGAGGCGCGGGACGCGCGTAGCCTCGATCAGACCCTCCCTCATCCGGGTCGTGAGGACCGCACATTCGAGAAGGTCCCCTCGGAACTTCGGGAAGAGCCGGCCCGCGCTGACGGTTTCGGCCTGGTGACCGGCTCGCCCGACCCGCTGTAACGCGCTCGCGACCGACTTCGGCGACTCGACCATGATGACGAGGTCTATCGCCCCCATGTCGATCCCGAGTTCCAGCGAGCTCGTGCAGACGAGTCCGGGGAGGCGACCCGACTTGAGCAGTTCTTCCACCTCCGTCCGCTGGTCGGGCGCCATCGAGCCGTGATGGGTTCGGAGCAGCTCCTCGCCCGCTATCTCGTTGAGGCGGGCGGCCAGCCTCTCGGCAAGCCGCCGGTTGTTCACGAAGATGAGCGTGGAACGGTGACCCCGGATCTGCTCCAGGAGTTTCGGATAGATCGCCGGCCAGACGGAGGCGCGCGCCTCGATATCGTGACCGTCCGGCGCCGGGCCGTGGATCATGGCCGAGTCGCCGGGCCGGGACATATCTTCGATAGGGACCACTACCTCGAGGTCGAGGTCCTTCCGCGAACCCGCATCAGCGATGGCAACGGAGCGGTCGCCGCCCAGGTAGCGGCCGATCTCGTCGAGCGGGCGCTGGGTCGCGGAGAGCCCGATGCGCTGAAACTCACGGCCCGCGAGATGCTCGAGACGTTCGAGCGAGAGGGCCAGATGGGCGCCCCGCTTGGTGCCGGCGAGGACATGAATTTCGTCCAGGATCACGGTCTCGACGGTGCGGAGGATCTCCCGCGCCCGCGAGGTCAACATCAGATAAAGCGACTCCGGGGTCGTGATCAGAATGTCGGGCGGATTGCGGCGGATCGCCTCGCGTTCTCTGGGCGAGGTGTCGCCCGTGCGGATCGCGACGTCGATCTCAGGCTCGGGCAATCCCTCCCGGGCCGCACTGAGGCGGAGGCCGGCAAGGGGCGCGCGGAGGTTGCGATCGATGTCATAGGCGAGTGCTTTGAGCGGCGACACGTAGAGCACGGAGATACCGGCTCGGCGGCGGGCCGGCCCGGCGGGGGGCGGGCGGGGGGCCCCCCCGCGCCCGCCCGCGCGCCCCCCCCGCGCGCCGCCGCACACGCGCCACACGCAGAGCACACGCGGAGTGGGAGT
>CAZHMF010000103.1:0-7626 GCA_964533605.1 uncultured Anaerolineaceae bacterium | reverse complement strand
CTCTGCCAATGAGCTGCTGCCTACCTCTCAGCTCGGCAACTCTCGGACACTACTCCCCTACCGCCGGGCGAGTGCGCTGTAACGAGCGTAACCGGTCATGACGAACTCGACATAACGGCGAGTTTCCGGGAATGTGATGTTCTCGAGGAATGACGCAGGGTCCGCTTCCGGGTCATGGAGCGAAGCCCAGTAGATCGCGTTCCGGTATCCGCCGTTGTAGGCGGCAAGGGCCGCGAGGGGTGAGAGGAAGGCTCGGAGCTGGCTGGCGAGGTAGTAGGCTCCGAACCGAAGGCTTCTCCTGGGGTCAAAGAGCGACCCGGGATCGAAGGGTTCCTCCCCCAGCGCCCGGGCGATGTCGGAGGCGGTGGCGGGCATGACTTGCGTCAGACCGAGAGCACCGGCGAAGGAGACGGCCCCCGGATCCCAGAGGCTTTCCTGCCTGACCAGGGCCGCCAGGAACAGTGGGTCCAGGTCGTAGCTCTCTGCCTGTTCAGCGAGCAGGGAGGGATAGGGGAGGGGGTAGAGAACGCCCTGAAGCGTTGCGGGCAGATCATCATAGGGGGTTGGGTAGAACCCCAGGAGGCGCTGGAGAAGGACGGTTGCAGTGCGGGCCAGGCCGGCCTCGGAGGCCTCACGGACCAGGTCGAGCAGGATATCGGGGGAGGCATTGGTGGCGGAGAAGGCATTGAGGGCGGCGTCGGCGTCCCCTCTGAGGCCCAGCCTCGCCAGAATCCCTGCCGCAGTGTGGCTCTTCCAGGGCGGGGCGGGAGAGCCGGAGCGGCCCGCGTACCATGCCTCGACTGCCTGCCAGTTCCGCTCGGGCCGGGTCGGGAGCGGACTGTATCGGGGATAGGCGAGTGACTGTCCGCCAAGGCGGCGGCCCGCCTCCAGGGCATAGAAACTCGTCTCAGCGGCAGCAGCCCGGTAGGCGCCGGTCGCGAGGTCTTCCTGCCCTGTGAGCTCCCGGGCGCGGCCGGTCCAGTAGAGGACTCTCTCATCTGCGCCGGCCTCGCTAAGTTCCCAGGCGGACAGCGCCATCTCCGGGCTTCCGTCCTGCAACCAGACGAAGCCTGCCCGGAAGGCTGCCTCGGCTGCGAAGGGCGAGGAGGGAAAGCCGGCCACAAAGGAGACATAACGTGCAGAGGCGGAGTCGGGATCACCCGTTGCCTCCACCGCCCGGGCTGCCCAGTACGCCGCACGCGCGGCGAGGTCACTTCCGGGCACCAGCGGGCCGACTTCATCGTACAGAGCCACTGATCCTGCCGGGTCGCCGGAATCGTCTATCGCGGCGGCCAGGTAGTAGATGCGTTGAGCGAGGAGGGCACCGGGAATGCCCTCCTCGTCGACGGCGGGCCGGAGCACCTCGATGGTTTCCGGCAGCATTCTATTCCGGTAGTAGGCGAGGCCGGCCCGTTCGGGTGGGAGTGAGATTCCGGCCTCGTCCGCCAGGCCGATCGCAGCGATCGCTTCGGCTGCGGTCGGGTACTCTGTAATCAGCCGAAGGGCTGCGTCCTCGAGAGCCGCGGTGTCGGCGGCCTCGGCGTACGCGGTGGCGAGAGCCAGAAGGGCGGAAGGCCCGGTCGGCACACTTGCAAGAGGCTCCCGGTCTCCCCCCTCTTCCAGCGCCAGAAGAGCTTCAACCGCTCGGTCGGTGACGTCGGGTGGTGAGGAGTCGCCGGCCGCCAATTCGCTCAAGATGGCGGCGGCGACTTCGCGATTGCCAACGGCCGCCAGGACGCTCGCGAGGGTCAGGCGGGCATAGGGAGTCAGCGGCCCGTTCGCGGAGAGAGATATCTCAAGCTGGCGCTGAGCTCCCTCGAGATCGCCACGGTCGGCCAGGCGGCGCCCGAGAAGGTAGGTCGCCAGGTGCTCGGTCTCGGTCCGTTCCGGGGCGACCGCTGCGGCCGCTGCGAGCAGCGACATAGATTGTTCTTCCTGTCCTTCGCCCGCGGCAGCGACGGCAGCGGACAGGAGGTCGGTGGCTCTCTCCTCCAGTTCCAGCGACGACGGAGTGGGAGTGGCCGTGGGGTGCTCGGGGAGGGTCGGGATCGGGGGCTGTGCGGTGGGGGCCGGTGCTGGTGGCGGCGAGGAGCAGGCGACCGCGGTGGCGGCGAGAACGGTCGCTGCGGTCACCCGGTATGCATGGAAGGCCATCATGAACCGCCATCGAATGTCGGTGACTTGAGTTGCAGGGTACTGCAGTTGGAGCTGGGGAGCGGTGGGGGCCGGCGCTGGGCTAATATGGTTCTCCATGACGCCGGCGAACCCCCGCCCCCAAGCTTCGGAGCGGCGCGCTGGAAGGCTCTCGGGGGACGCCCCGCCGGCCGAGCCCCTGGAGTCCGCAACGGCGGCGCGCAACGCCTGGCTCGAGATCGACCTCGACGCACTGGCGCATAACCTTCAGATTCTCCGGCGCGCCCTGTCCCGCGGGGTCGAGGTCCTTGCCGTCGTCAAGGCCAACGCCTACGGCCACGGGGCCGTCGAGGTGGCGAAGGAACTGGAGCGCCTGGGCGTCGAGCGGCTGGCGGTGGCCTGGATGAGCGAAGGTCTCGCGCTTCGCCGTTCCGATATCAGGATCCCGATCCTTGTCCTTGGACACTCTTTTCCCGCTGATGCGGAGGCTGCTGTGGCCTCAGACCTCACGCTCACCTGTAACGAATCAGCGCTGGCGGAGGCGCTCTCGAGCGCTGCTCGGGTTGCAGGCCGGACGGCACGAATCCACATCAAGGTGGACACCGGACTGCGCCGGTTTGGACTCGACCTGGATGCGGCAACCTCTCTCGCGACGTTCGCTCGGGCGCTCCCCTCGATCGAGGTGGAGGGGTTGAGCACACACATGGCCAATGCGGACGAGGAGGATGACTCCTTCTCGTCGGAACAGAGGGAACGTTTCGGGCGGGCCGTCGAGCGGCTTCCCTGGATACCCTTTCGCCACGTTGCCAACTCGGCCACCGCCCTGCGCCGTCCTGAGATGCACTTTCAGGGTGTCCGGCTTGGCCTCTCGCTGTACGGGTTGGCGCCCGCCCACACTCCCGGGGAAGGGCTGAGGCCCGTGATGTCCCTGCGCGCTCGGGTGGCGCGGGTGACCGCGCTCGAAGACGGCGAGGGTGTCAGCTACGGCCTTGTCTGGCGGGCGGTGGGTAGCCGCCGGGTTGCACTCGTGCCCGTAGGGTATGCGGACGGTTGGCGGCGGACACTGACCGGGCGCTGTTCGGTGCTCGTTGGGGGCAAACGAGCGCCGGGCGTTGGGAGGATAGCCATGGACCAGTTCTTGGTAGACATAACCGATATCCCCGACGTGGGCGAAGGAGATGTCGTGACACTGATCGGTCAGCAGGGACACGATGCGATCGACGCCGACGAAGTGGCCTCAGGAGCCGGTACGATCTCCTGGGAGATCCTCTCGGGTATGCAGTCGAGGCTCCCCAGGCTGTTTCACCGGGGTGGCCTGGTAGCGGCCGAATCCTGACGCGGGAGCGGCCGGAGAGGCCCGGATCGATCGAGTTCGCGACGCCGGCCGCCGATGCCTCGATCGGGGAGACTCTCGCCCGAGGCGGCTCGTTGCCCGCCGCCGCCTGATTTGGTGTAACCTTCCTTCACGGGCCCCCGGAAGCGGGGCCCGGAGTGTGTCACAAATGCCCATAGTCGTTGTAATCGGCGGCCAGTGGGGCGACGAAGGCAAAGGCCGGATCGTCGACCTGCTGGCTCGCAAGGCCCGGGTCATCGCTCGCTATTCGGCGGGGAACAACGCCGGTCATACGATCATTAATGACCGCGGTGAATTCAAACTACATCTCGTCCCGGCGGGGATCTTCTATCCGGAAAAGACCTGCGTCGTCGGCAACGGTGTTGCTGTGGACGTCGAGATATTGCTCGGTGAGATCGATCAACTGCAGGAGCGGGGGATCGATACGTCACGTCTCGTCCTCAGCGAACGCGCCCAGGTCATCATGCCCTGGCACATTGAGATCGACCTGCTCGATGAGAAAATGAGGGGCGGCGCCGCGATCGGGACCACCGGGAAGGGTGTTGGACCGTGTTTCGTCGACAAGGTTGGCCGGCGCGGGATCCGGGTCACCGATCTCCTCAGGCCGGAAGACCTGGAGGCGCGGCTCGATGCTGTTCTGCCGTTCCAGAATCGTCTGATTACAGAGATCTACGGCGGCGAGCCCATCGATCGGGAGGCGGTGTTCCGGTGTTACAGAGAGTACGGTCAGAGACTTGCCCCGCGCGTCGGGGACGCCCAGGAGGTTGTGCTTTCTGCTCACCGTCGGGGCGATTTCGTCCTGCTCGAGGGTGCGCAGGGGGCACTTCTCGACGTCGATCACGGGACCTACCCGTACGTCACCTCAAGCGTGCCCAGCAGTTCCAGTGGGGGAGCCGCCCTCGGCGTGGGGATCGGACCGACGGATATCTCGCGAGTGGTAGGGGTGTTCAAGAGCTACACGACTCGCGTCGGCAATGGACCGTTTCCCACGGAGCTTTTCGACAAGACCGCGGATGCTCTGCGCGACCACGGAAAGGAGTCCGGGCGGGGAGAGTACGGCACCACAACGGGCCGTCCCCGGCGGATCGGCTGGCTCGACTCCGTCGCTGCCCGTCACAGCGTGAGGATGAACGGTCTTCAGGCCGTGGCTCTGACCCGTCTCGATGTGCTGGACAATCTTCCGAGCATCAAGATCTGCACCGGGTACGAACTTGACGGTGAGATCATCGAGACGTTTCCAGCTCGCGAGTCGTTGCTCGATCGGGTCAACCCGGTTTACGAGGAGCTTCCGGGATGGGAATCGCCCACTACCGGGGTCCGCACGTTCGACGATCTGCCGTCACAGGCGCAGGCCTACATCCGGCGCGTCGAGCGGATATTCGGGTGTCCCGTGGATGTGATCTCCGTTGGCCCGCAGCGCGAGCAGGCGGTGATTGTGAACCCCATCTTCTGACGGCTCCGGCGGTGCTCGGGAGGTGGTCGTCATCGCCGGACGTCTCGGCCGGCCGAGGTCGCTGATGCGAATCCGAGGCCTTCCCGTCTCATACTGACGAACCCGCCATCTCCAACCACCAGATGGTCCAGGAGATCGAGGTCGAGAATCCGGCCGGCATCGACGAGCGCGCCGGTGAGCGCGACGTCCTGAGCGCTTGGAGTGGGGTCGCCGGACGGATGGTTGTGGGCGATCAGGACCGACACGGCCCTCAGCACCAGCGGTTCTCTGAGGACGTCTGCGGGGCGGGCGCCGACCGCTCTGGCGCCGCCCGGGATGACGTGCGGAGGAGCGATGGGCCGGGCCCGGGCGTCCAACGAGAGGACAACGAGTTCTTCGGTTGCCTGCGAGCGGAGGCGGGGCGACAGGTAGGCGAATGCAGCCTCGGGGGTTGCCAGGCGCGGCCGGTCGGAGGGTGTGGTCTCCGCGACCCGGCGGGCGGTTTCCGCTGCCGCTGCAAGAAGGGCGGACCGGGCCGGACCTATACCGCGGATCCGGCCCAGAGCGAGAGCATCGGCCCTGGACAGCCCCGCGAGGCCGCCGAGTGTGTCGAGCACGCGGCGGGAGAGGTCGAGCACGCTTTCGCCACGCGTTCCGGAGCCGAGGAGGATCGCGAGCACTTCCGCGTCCGACAGGCTTCGTGGACCGTGGCGGCTAAGCCGCTCACGAGGACGCTCGTCCGGGCCCAGATCCCGGACGAGTGCCGATGTCCGGCCGGCCTCTTCGCTCACGGGCGCAGTCTGCCACGGCTTCCGCCGACTTCAGAGCGACCGATGGCGCTGCTCGCGGCCGTCGCCTGAGATTGGGCCGGCGGCCCGTGCCAGACCTCAGTCGGCGGAAGCCTCCGCCTCGTAGTACTCGATCCCGAGGTGAGTGATCTGCTCCTCTCCGATGAGGTAGCGAAGGGTGTTCTTGAGCTTGGTCTGCTGGATAAACAGGTCGTGCTCCGGATAGAGATCGGGCGCGTGGAGAGGACTCTTGAAATAGAACGAGAGCCACTCCTGGATGCCTTTGAGGCCGGCCCGGCTGGCCAGGTCGAGGAACAACGCGAGGTCCAGGGCGAGAGGGGCGGCGAGGATGGAGTCCCGGCAGAGGAAATCCACCTTTATCTGCATCGGGTAGCCCATCCAGCCGAAGATGTCGATGTTGTCCCAGCCCTCCTTGTTGTCGCCGCGGGGCGGGTAGTAGTTGATGCGAACCTTGTGGTAGAGATCTGAGTAGAGTTCGGGGTAGAGGTCAGGCTGGAGGACATACTCGAGCACCCCGAGCTTGGACTCCTCCTTGGTCTTGAAGCTCTCCGGGTCGTCCAGCACCTCGCCGTCGCGGTTGCCGAGGATGTTGGTGGAATACCAGCCCGAGACTCCCAACATTCGCGCTTTGAACATCGGCGAGAGGACGGTCTTCATGAGCGTCTGGCCGGTCTTGAAGTCCTTGCCGCAGATTGGAACGTTGTTGTCGATTGCCAGTTTGAGGAGCGAAGGGATGTCGGTCGTGAGGTTGGGCGCTCCGTTTGCGAAGGGGACGCCCTCCATGAGGGCCGCCCAGGCGTAGAGCATCGAGGGGGCGATGTCGGGGTCGTTGTCCTCCATCGCGGCCTCGAGTGATTCGATGTTGCGGTGGACGTCGACCTCCGTCATGAAGATCTCCGTCGAGGCGCACCAGACCATGACCAGGCGGTCGCAACTATTGCGTTCCCTGAAGTCACGGATGTCCTTTCGGATCTGTTGCGCGATCTCGAGCTTGGTACGGCCCTGCTTCGCGTGGTCGCCCTCCAACCGCTTCACGTAGTACTGGTCGAAGGCTGCCGTCATCGGCTCGATGCTGCGGAGATAGTCGGCGATTGGGTCGAGATGCTCGTGACGGTCGAGAACCCCCGCCTTGACGGCGGCATCGTAGGCGTTGTCGGAGATGGGATCCCAGGCGCCGAACACCAGGTCGCCAACGTCCGCCAGCGGGACGACATCCCGGATCAGCGGCGTTCGATGCTCGGTCCGCTTGCCGAGACGGATCGTCCCCATCTGAGTGAGTGAGCCGATCGGCGAGCCGAGTCCCCGGCGCATGCTTTCGACCCCTGCGATGAGGGTCGTCGCCACAGCGCCGAGTCCGACAAGCAGTACGCCGAGCCGTCCCTCGGCCGATTCGATCGGTCGTGGTTCCGTTGCAACGAAATCCTTGGCTTCCAAGATCAGTCCTCGTTCCCTGGCCAGCGAGATGAGGGAACCCTGCCATTGGGCGGGTACTCTTCCCGTTTTCGCCCAGTGTTGAATTGTGCTCTGACGCTTTCCGAGCAGCGCTGCGAGTGCACTCTGCCCGCCGAAGCGACGGATGATCCGCTGTGCCGCGTTGTCCGGTGTCCGTTGAGCCATGGGGACACTCTAACGAAATTTCCGTTAGAGTGTCGAGCTGGCTTAGCGCATCAGCTTCCGTCGACGCGCAACCTTGCCCCGCGAGCGAGCCGGGCGGCCACCCTCCTCCTGGTTGGTCCGGAGGGTTTCTATGGCCGGCGTGGAGGACCGGCTGAGGACGGGCTCGGCAGCCTTCGGGCGCCCGGCGGCGGGGGCGGGGCCCGCGCCGTCCGGGCAGGCCGGCCGTCGCGCGGGCCGGGCCGGAGCGGGCGCGCGCGCTCATCGCGGAGTCGGCTCCAGGC
>CAZHMF010000102.1:6255-7656 GCA_964533605.1 uncultured Anaerolineaceae bacterium | reverse complement strand
GCAGGCGGTCGAGCTTGAAGTTGTCCCAGGTCACGATGTGGCCGGGCTCGACTACGACCCAGCGGCGGCTCCGGCCGGCGGCCGTTGCGCTGTTGGGGGGCGGGTCGTCCACCGGCGGTGCTCCGTGTCCGCCGCTGTACTTGCGTCCCATCTGGGCCCGCACCTCCGCCAGGTGAGGATCGACCTGCTCGGCGTCCGCATCTTCGAGGACGCGGCCCCGGCCCTGCAGCATGACGGCCTGGAGTTCGGGGAACTTCTCGTTGCGGTCGACTATCACCGTGCAGGCCGGGTTCCGGCGGAGGTTCACGATCTTCTGACCGCGGCCGAAGAAGTAAACCCGCCCCCCACCCCACCCGAACCACATCGGAGTGAGGTTGATGCGCTCCCCCGGTCCGATTGTTGCGACACGCATGTTCCACTGGGATGTCATGATTTCGTCGACCTGGCTCTCGGTGAGAGCGAGTTCACGTGGCAACCCCATCAGCTTTCCTCCTCGGGCCGCGGGCCCGGGAGCAGTGTAGTGGGCGCAGAGGGCGTCCGCCTACGCCGGTCAGCCCGAGCGCTGCGCGGGCAGCGGGCGGCTGCAAGCGGGCGTTCCGCTGGTCTGGACAATTCGCTGCAGATAACCCAGCATTGAGGCCGGCGCGCCGCTTTGGGCCGGGCAGGTGTGGAGAGAGACTGTTCCGATGGATCGCGTTGATCCGGCACAGGCGCCGCCGCCGGGCGGCGGTCGCAACGGGCGCGGAGAGCACCTTGTCGCCCGTCGGGCCGGGGACATCGCGGCCGCACTCCTCGGAGTTGTGCTCGCCGTCATCGCCTTCGCGCGGTTCGCTCCACTCGCCGCCCCGCGTCTCCGGCTCCCGCTCGCGGGCACGGCCGTCCTCGCCGCAGACGGGACGATCCTCTGGCGCGACACGGCCGAAGGGGTGCGCATCCCGGTCTCGCTGGATCACGTCAGTCCCGCCGTCATTGAGGCGACGATCGCGGCGGAAGACAGGCGCTTCCGGTCGCATCCCGGGATCGACCCTCTGGCCGTGATCAGAGCGGCCGCTCTCTTTCCCCGGCAACACTCGGGTGCCTCGACGATCACCCAGCAGGTCGCCCGCCGGCTCTACCTCGGAGGCCAGCCTGCGCTCCTGCGGAAGGCCCGAGAGGCGGAGATCGCCCTTCAGCTGGAGGCCCATCTCAGCAAGGACGAGATCCTCGAGCTCTACCTGAACTCGGTCTACTACGGTCGTGGCGCCTACGGCATTGAGGCGGCGGCCCGCGTCTACTTCGGGGTCAGTGCCGCCAACCTCGACGTCGCGCGGGCTGCCTTCCTCGCCGGCCTCGCACAGTCCCCGGCAATCGGCGAAGAGGCCGGTGAAGCCGCCCTCGGCCGCCAGCGTTATGTCCTGCAGA
>CAZHMF010000102.1:0-6155 GCA_964533605.1 uncultured Anaerolineaceae bacterium | reverse complement strand
GGGGCGGGGGCGGATCCGGACCGCGACGGCCTGGCGATGGTGCTCGGTGCGGCCGAGGTTTCGCTGCTCGATCTCACGGCAGGCTACGGTGCCCTCGCAAATGAAGGCATCTACGCGGAGCCCTTCGCGGTGGTCCGGATCCGGGACTCCGGCGGCCAGGTGCTCTACGAGCGCCCCTCGAACGCAGGCAGACGGGTAATCTCGACCGCGCACGCCTTCATCATCTCGGACATCCTCTCGGACAGCGCGGCGCGCATACCCGGTTTCGGGCCCGGCTCGATCCTCGAGCTGCCCTTCCCCGCGGCCGTGAAGACAGGAACCACGACTGAGTTCCGGGACAACTGGACCGTCGGCTACACACCCCGCCAGGTGATCGGCGTCTGGGTGGGGAACGTGGACGACGAGCCCATGAAGGACATCTCCGGCGTCGACGGGGCCGCTCCGATCTGGGCGGAGGTCATGAAGGCCGCCCGTGCCGTTCAGGGAGCAGAGGAACTTGCCGTCCCGCCGGGGCTTGTTCGAAGCCGGGTCTGCACACCGACCGGGCTCCTTCCCGGGGACGCCTGCCCATTCGTCAGGAGCGAGTGGTTCGTGCCGGGAACTGAGCCTCAGGAGGAGGAGCACTACTACGCTCGCGATCCGGCCTCCGGCCGCGTTCTGATCAATCCGCCGCCGGAGGCCCGACCCTGGCTGCAGGACGCCGGCTACACCCTGACGGTCACCCCGCCTTCTCAGGGCGGCCGCCTCGCACTCCTGCAGCCCGGCGCCGGGGAGGTCCTCTACATCGCCCCCGAGCTCGCCCTTCAGGAGTTCGTGATCCGGATCGGCTGCCCGGCCGGGGCCGCCGCCCTGAGCGTATTCGTGGACGGCCGGGAGGTCTCCGCGGACAGCGGCTGCTCCGATCGGGTCGTCGCCGCGCTCCAGCCGGGCAACCACATGGTGCTGGCCACAGCGCGGGCTCCCGACGGCAGCCCGCTCAACGCGTCCACCCAGTTCGAGGTACGAGACAGATGAACCGTCGATTCCCCGCTCGCCTGAAGAGGTCGCTGCGCGACAGACGCACTGCCGTCTTCGCCGCAGTGGCCCTGGCCGCCGTTGCCCTGGTCGCGGCCCTCTCGTTTGTGTTCATGCGGGGCGGCGGAGCGGACCTCTCCCCCGCGCCGAAACCGGCTCTGGCCCTCTCTCCCCAGGGGAACGATGTGGGCCGGCTGGAGCCGATCCGGGTGACATTCGAAGAGGCACCGGACGAGCGCAACGCCGCCTCGATCCTCTCTCTCGAACCGAGCGTGCCCGGCTCCTATGCGTGGCTCAGCGACCGGACTCTGCTCTTTCAGCCGGACTACCCCGGCTACCTCCGCGGCTTCACCTACCGGGCAACCGTGCACGCCCAGCCGGACGCAGGGCTCTCGGAGGACTTCCAGGCTTCATTTCAGACCGCCGGCAGGCTCGAGGTGGTATCCACGATCCCGGCCGACGGCGACCAGGACGTGCCGGCCGAAGTCCAGGTCCTCGTCCAGTTCAGCCGTTCTGTCGCCCCGCTTACCACCCTAGCCGCCCGCGACGACGCGCCGGTCCTCGAGTTCACACCTCCCCTCGACGGCGAGGGAGAGTGGCTCAACACGTCGCTCTACCGGTTCGTGCCCGCCTCGCTCCAGCCGAACACCGAGTACACGGTGCGGGTGCCGGCAGGCCTCACATCCGCCGCCGACGGCGTTCTCGCGCAGGACCACGTCTGGACGTTCACGTCGTTCGGACCCTCCCTGGTCCGCGTCACTCCCGACCGGCAGACGAAGTATGCCGGGCCCCGGCAGGAGGTGGTGCTCGAATTCAACCAGCCGATGGACCGGACAGCCGTCGAGGCCGCGTTTTCCCTCACGCACGACGACGCCCCGGTCCCGGGGCACTTCGCCTGGAGCGACGGCGGCAAGGTCGCGACGTTCAGTCCGGCCGGCGATCTGGCGCCGCTGGCCTCCCACAAGATCGAGCTTCCCGCAGGACTGCCGGGACTCAACGGGGGCCGGACACTGTATGGGTGGGAGTCGTCGTTCGACACCGTGGGACCCCTGCGTCTGGTCCGAACGGACCCGGCTGACGGTGCCGGCCGAGCCCACCGTTGGGGTATCAACCTGCGGTTCAGCCATCCGGTCGACCTCGACTCCCTGGACGGAAAGGTGAGCGTGTCCGGTGTGCCGGATGAGGAACTGCGTTTCGGATGGGGCGATGACCTCAACGCGTATTTCTATCCCTCCGAGCAGTTCAAGCCCTCGACGCTCTACACGGTCAGCATCGCCGCCGGCGTCCGGGATCGCTACGGCCAGACCATGGGGCCTGCCGGCTTCAGCTTCACGACGGAGTCGCTGCCCAGCCGGGTCAGCCTGGCCGTACCGGCCACCCTTTCGACCTACTCTGCGAGCGCGGAGCCCATCCTCTACTTCCATGCTTCGAACGTGGAGACGGCGAGCTTTACGCTCTGGCCGCTGACGAAGGCAGAGCGCGCGAGGTTCAACGGAGGGAGAACACCCGATCTCAACTGGTGGTCCCCTTCCCAGGCGCCCATCCGCCGCTGGAGCGAGCGAATCTCTGGGACCCCGGACGAGCTGCAGGTCCTCTCAACGTCGATATCCGGCGGCGGCCCTCTGCCGAAGGGCGACTATTTCGTCCGAAGCTCACCATCGCTGTGGTACGAGGGGGTCCTCGCCTTCAGCGTCGTTGATACGACGATCGTCCTCAAGGTCGCCTACGATGAATTACTCGCCTGGGCGATCGACCACGACAACGGGAAGCCGGTGGCCGGGGCCCGCCTGGAGGCAACCGGATCCGCCCTGGCGTCCCGGGACGCGGTGACGGGAGAGGACGGCCTGGCCAGCTTCTCGCTACGGCTGCTGACCGAAGCCCCGATCTACGCCGAGCGCGAGTTCGTCGTCACGCTCGATGACGGCCGCCTCTACGGCATCGGCGACTCGAGCTGGCAGCGGGGTGCCAACCCCTGGTCCCTGAACCTGCCGGTCGAGTGGTACCCGGTCCGCTACAAGGGTCACATCTACACGGACCGGCCCGTCTACCGGCCGGGTGAGATGGTGGGGATCAAAGCGATCATTCGCGATGACAACGACGCCAGCTACTCCGTACCCGACGAACTCGAGGACGTCGACGTCATCGTTCGCGACCCCCAGGGGAAGGAGATCCTTCGCCGGGAAGTGCTCCTCAGCCCGCACGGGACGTTCCCGGTCAATCTGGAGCTGGCCGCCGACGCCGCGACGGGGGACTACTACGTCACCATAGAGTGGAAGACAAGAACGGTCTCGGGGAAACACTCGGACGTTCGGATCACCGGCACCAGCTTCCTGGTCGCGGAGTTCCGGCGGCCGGAGTTCGAAGTGCTCGTGAGGCCGGCGGCCCAGGTCTACGCCGACGGCGACTCCATCCCCGTCGAGGCGGAGGCGCGATTCTTCTTCGGCGGCCCGCTGGCCGGGGCCGCAGTCACCTGGTCCGCCGTGGCATCTCCCGCATCCCTCTCCAACGAAGAGTTCCGCCGTTACTCGTTCTCGAACTACGACTGGTGGCGCATCATGCAGACCGGCGGCGAGCCGCTGCGGTCGCAGGGAACCGGACTGACGGGCGACGACGGTACTTTCGCGTTCACGGTCCCGGCCGACCTCCAGACGGGCGAAGGGCCCGAGGAGTTCACGATCTCCGCGACGGTCCTCGACGAGAACGGCCAGGCGATGGCAGGGAGCACGAGGGTCACGGTCCACCCGGCCGACGTGTACGCCGGAATCCGATCTGAGGAATGGATCGGAAACGCGGGAGAGCCCTCCGACTTCTCGCTCGTCACGCTCACGAAGGAGGGCGAGCGGGCACCGAACACCCCGGTCCGGATCGAGATCTACAGCCGCCGCTGGATCACAACCAAGCACCAGACTCCAGAGGGTGCCCGGCAGTACCGGAGCGAGCCCGTGGACGAGCTCCTGGACACGATCGAGACGGCTACCGGATCCGATGCAGAGGGCGGATTCTCCTACACTCCGCAGTCGGCGGGCACGCTCCGGGTCCTCGCCGTTGTCACGGATGACAGGGGTCGCGAGGCCCGGGCCGCCACCTACCTCTGGGTCTCCGGATCGGAGTTCGTCAGCTGGCGCGTGACGAACGACGACCTCATCAACCTCGTCGCCGACAAAGAGGAATATGAGCCGGGGGAGACGGCGGAGATCCTTGTGCCCGCACCGTTCGAGAATGCGATCGGGCTCGTGACAGTCGAACGCGGCTCGATCCACAGCAGTGAGGTCCGCACGTTCGCGACGAATTCGGAGCGCATCTCGATCCCGCTCGGGGACCGCTCGATCCCCAACGTCTTCGTGTCCGTCGTTCTCTACCGGGCCCCCACGGCCGAGGACCCGATCCCCCGTTACAAGGTCGGGTACGCGAATCTCAAGGTCACGACCGAGAGCCGGCGGCTGCGCGTCTCGATCACGCCCGACGTCGAGCAGGCGCAACCCGGCCAGACCGTCGATTACACCGTGGAGGTCACCGACTGGCAGGGACGAGGGGTCCAGTCAGAGCTGTCGGTGGCAGTCGTAGACAAGGCAGTCCTCGCGCTCGAGGAGGAGCGGGCCGTCGACGGCCTCCGGGCATTCTGGTTCGAGCGGGGCCTCGGCGTCCGCACGAGCTCATCGATGGCTGTCTCGGTGGATCGCTCGAACGACGCCATCCCCGCCCCCCCCGGTGGAGGCAAAGGCGGGGGCGGCAGCAAGGACGAGCGGCTCCGCTCCGAGTTCAAGAACTCGGCGTACTGGGAGGCTCAGATCGAGACGGACGAGCGCGGGATCGCCCGGGTCTCCGTGCCGCTTCCCGACAATCTCACGACCTGGCGCTTCCAGGCGCGGGCGATCTCGGGCGACATCCTCGTAGGCGAGGCGGTAAACGAGCTGCTCTCGACCCGCCCCCTGCTGCTGCGGCCGGCGCTGCCTCGCTTCCTGAGGGTCGGCGATGAACTCGAGTTGCGCGTCCTGGTGCGCAACGCAACCGCCGGGGCGACCCAGGTCACCGTGAGTGTCGAGGCCGAGGGCGTGCAGCTTCGCGAAGAGGACGATCGCCAACTGACCGTCGCCGCCGGAGCCTCGGAGATCATCTCGTGGCCGGCCGCGGCCGTCGCCGAGGGGGCCGCGAAGGTGACATTCCGCGGAACGGCGACGAACGGCACCGACGACGCAGTGGCAATCGAGTTCCCGGTGCACCTCGACGTGACCCCGGAGGCAACCGCCACGAACGGTACTGTGAAGGGAGATCCCCGGCTCGAGGCGGTCTACCTGCCCGAGTTCGCGATCCTCGAAGGCGGGACGCTGGACATCGCCGTCCAGCCAACACTCGCCGGCTCAATCGTCAGTGAGCTGCCGGCGTTCTGGCCCGACCGCTGGCCGATCTGGTTCGGCCCCGTGGAGTACGCGAGTCGTGCGACGGCGGTCGCCGGCGTTCTCCGAGCTATCCCGGCCGAGGTCCGCGCCAACCGGCTCTCCGACGAAGAGGAGAGGTTGCGCAACGACGTCGCAGCGCTTCTCAACTGGCAGCGGGCCGATGGCGGATGGCCCTGGTGCCTGCACCCGAGCTGTCGAAGCGACCCGCTCGTCACGGCCTGGGTGCTGCTCGCGCTCGGCGAAGCTGCGCAGTCCGGCGTCTCGGTGGACGGTCAGGCCGTCTCGCGGGCCGACAGCTATCTCGGCGCCCACATGAACCGGCTCGTCGATGTCGAAGAGCCCATCCCGGCGGCGGAGCACGCCATGTATCTCTACGCCCTCGCGAGGGCGGGCCGGGGGGAGCTCCATGAGCCGGAGATGCGCGCCGTCTTCGAACAGTACCGGGCCCAGCTGCCGCCTTCGGGTCAGGCCTACCTTCTGCTGGCCCTCCGCGAGGCCGGGGCCACGATCAACGACCCCTACGTCGAGGGGCTCCTCAACGGCCTTGTCACGACCGTCGAACCGAGCGCGAACGGCAATCACTGGGAGGACCCGGAGCGCACGGGTATGACACGTACGCCGTCGCAGGTGACGGCGCTCGTCCTGACGGCCCTTTCGCGCGTGCAGCCCGACCACCCGCTAATCGAGGAGACCGTGCACTGGCTGTCCGTCGCCCGAAGCACGGAACGCTGGACCTACTTCCCC
>CAZHMF010000101.1:0-7659 GCA_964533605.1 uncultured Anaerolineaceae bacterium | reverse complement strand
CGTGCGCGCCCCGGCCCGCGCCCCCCCGCGGCCGCGGGGGCGTGGCGGCGGGGGGCGTGGGAGGGGGGGGGGGGGGGGGGGGGGGGGGGGAGCCGATGCCGTCCGGCGGAACACTGACCGCATTTGATCCGCCGTCGGGGCCGGGCCTTCGTACCGACACCTTCGGCTACGCCGGCTACCAGACGAATCCCCGCTTCGACTCCCTTCTTGCCAAGGTTGTCGCTCACTCGCCTTCGTCGCGATTCGAAGATGCGCTGGCGAAGGCCCATCGGGCGCTCTGCGAGTTTCGGATCGAAGGGGTACCGACGAATCTCGGGTTCCTTCAGGCGCTTCTGGAGGACGCCGCCGTCCGTGCCGGCCGGTTCTCCACGACACTGGTCGACGAGCGAGTCGGCGGTCTTGTCGCGGCGGCTCACCGGGAACGTCCCCGGTACTTCGTCCCCAATGTCCCGCCGGTTGCTCCCTCGGCGAGGGAAGAAACGGGCCGCGCGGGCGTGAAGGTCGACCCCGGGGACCCCCTCGCCGTGCTCACCTACGGACAGCAGGCGGCCGAGGATCTTCGTGCCACCACTTCGGCCGACGCTCCCCCCGCGACAGCCCCCGGGCCCGAGGGGACCGTCGCCGTCCAGTCGCCGCTCCAGGGCACCATCGTCGAGCTTCACGTCTCCGCGGGCGACGAGGTGCTCCCGGGCCAGCTCCTCCTCGTGATGGAATCAATGAAGATGCAGCACGAGATCCGCTCCGAGATCGCGGGCACCGTGAAGCGGCTCGCCGTCGAGACCGGCGAAACGCTCTACCAGGGACACCCGCTGCTCTTCATCGAAGAGAGCGAGTCCGCGGGTGAACAGGCGCTCGAAGAGGAGGAGGTGGACCTCGACTACATCCGCCCCGACCTGGCCGAGGTCGTGGAACGGCACGAACGGACGCTCGACCCCGCCCGCCCCGAGGCCGTCGCCCGCCGCCGCCACACCGGCCAGCGGACCGTTCGCGAGAACGTAGATGACCTGTTCGACGACGGCTCGCTCGTCGAGTACGGGCCTCTCGTGCTCGCCGCCCAGGCGGCGCGGCGCTCGAAGGAGGAGCTGATTCAGAAGAGCCCGGGCGATGGAATGGTGATAGGCGTCGGCACGGTAAACGGCGACCTCTTTCCCGAGCCGGCCTCACGCGTCGCGGTGATCGCCTACGACTACACGGTGTTCGCGGGCACGCAGGGCGCTCGCAACCACATGAAGACGGATCGAATGATCGAGGTTGCGGAGCGGTCCCGGCTTCCGGTGGTACTCTTCGCCGAGGGCGGCGGCGGACGGCCGGGCGATACGGAGGGTGGAGGCCCGACCCGCACGTTCACCCGCTTCCCGCAGCTCAGCGGTCTCGTGCCTGTGGTCGGGATTACGTCTGGCCGCTGCTTCGCCGGCAATGCCTCCGTACTCGGCTGCTGCGACGTCATCATCGCGACCGCGAACTCGAACATCGGCATGGGTGGTCCGGCGATGATCGAGGGTGGAGGGCTCGGTGTCTTCGCGCCCGAGGAGATCGGCCCGATGTCGGTCCAGGTGCCGAACGGCGTCGTCGATATAGCCGTGCCCGACGAAGAGGAGGCGGTGGCAGTGGCCAGGCGCTACCTCTCCTATTTCCAGGGGTGCTTGCCCGACTGGGAGGCGCCGGACCAGCGGCAGATGCGGCGCATCATTCCCGAGAACAGGCTCCGCGTCTACAACGTTCGCGAGGTGATCGAGACGATCGCCGACGTCGGGTCCGTCCTCGAGATCCGCGAAGGCTTCGGCTACGGCATGGTTACCTCGCTCGTCCGGATAGAGGGCCGGCCGCTGGGCATCATCGCGAACAACCCGCTCCATCTGGGTGGCGCGATCGACTCCGACGGCTCCGACAAGGCCGCTCGCTTCATGCAGATCTGCGACGCCTTCGACATCCCCATCCTGTTCCTCTGCGACACCCCCGGAATCATGGTCGGGCCCGAAGTCGAGCACACGGCACTTGTGCGCCATTCGAGTCGCATGTTCCTTATCGGGGCGAACCTGGCCGTTCCCTGCTTCACGATCGTTCTGCGCAAGGCCTACGGGTTGGGGGCGATCGCGATGGCCGGTGGCAGCTACCGCGAGCCTCTCTTCAGTGTCTCCTGGCCGACCGGCGAATTCGGCGGGATGGGGCTCGAAGGAATGGTGAAGCTCGGCTACCGCGAGGACCTGGCGGCGATCGACGATGCCGGGGAGCGGATGAAGAAATACGAAGAGATGGTGGCGCGCGCCTACGAACGCGGGAAGGCCGTGAACAACGCGACCTACTTTTCGATCGACGAAGTGATCGACCCGGCCGACTCCCGCCGCTGGGTTGCCGGCCTCCTCCGCTCCATCCGTCCCGCCGCCCCGCGTGCGGGCAAGAAACGGGCGGCGATAGATGGCTGGTAGGCCGGCCGGACGGCGACGCGGTACCGGGCTCAGTGAGGACACTAATCGGGCCGGGTCAGAGCGCCGCACCTGATTCCTATTCCGAACCGCAGCAGAGTCCTCTTGCCGGCCCCGAGCGGGCCCTCTCGACTGTAGGCGCGCGCGGAGGACCATCTCCGTGAGGCTGCACGCTCGGGCGGGCAGCCAGCTGATGGCGACGGCTGGCCGGGCAGTCCGCTGCTCATCGTTCGGCTCGTCGCGGAGGCAGCCCGAATGTCCTCCGGGTCGTCCGCTCAGGAAGTTCTCCCCCCACGCCCGGCGGGCACCGTAGCGGCACCTCGAACGAACGGCCAGAACGGTCGTGGGCGTCAGAACGGCCGCCCGAATCCGGCCGGGTTTGGAACGTTCGGCGGCGTCTTCACGCCGTCCATCCTCACGATCCTCGGCGTCATCATGTACCTTCGCTTCGGCTGGGTCGTGGGGAATGCCGGTGTCCTCGGGGCGATGGTGATCGTCACCATTTCCACCCTGATCACGCTCCTGACAGGTCTCTCGATATCTCAGATCGCCTCTGACCAGCGGGTTCGAACAGGCGGGGCGTACTACATGATCAGCCGGGCTCTCGGCCCCGAGGTCGGGGGCAGCGTCGGGGTGCCGCTGTTCCTCGCGCAGGCAATGTCGGTGGCCCTCTACACCCTTGGTTTTGCCGAGAGCCTCGCAATCGCATTCCCCGAACTCGATCAGCGGACCCTTGCGCTCCTGACGACGGGTGCAGTGGCCCTGATCGCGACGGCGTCGGCCCGGATCGCCATCCGCGCTCAGTACTTCATCATGGGGGCCATCGCGCTATCGCTGGTGTCATTCTTCCTCGGAGGGCCGGTCGAAGAGTCGGGGGCGCCCGCCTTTGAGGAAGTGGGATTCTGGCACGTCTTCGCCGTCTTCTTCCCCGCGGTCACCGGGATCATGGCGGGCGTCAACATGTCCGGTGACCTCCGCGATCCTCGCCACTCCATCCCCCGAGGGACGCTTGCTGCCATTACGGTGAGCTACGCGGTCTATCTGGCGATCCCGATTCTGCTGGACCGCTGGGCATCGCCGGAGGCGCTCGTCGACCGGCCGTTCATCATGGAGGAGATGGCGCGGGTCGGCCCGGCCATCCTCGTGGGCGTACTCGGCGCCACGCTCTCCAGTGCCATCGGCAGCATGCTCGGGGCGCCCCGAATCCTGCAGGCGCTCGCCCGTGACGGTATCCTCCCCGGACGGCTGCGCTCGCTGGGTCGGGGATCGGGCGCCGGCGATGAGCCCCGGGTCGGGACAGTCTGCACCCTTGCGATCGCGATCGTTGCGGCCGCATCCGGGGATCTCAACATCGTTGCCCCAATCCTCACGATGTTCTTCCTCACTACATACGCGATGGTGAACGTCGCTTCGGCAGTCGAGCGATTCCTCGACACTCCATCCTTCCGCCCGACCTTCCGCGTCCACTGGTCACTGTCGGCACTCGGGGCGCTGGGGTGCGTCGTCGTGATGCTGCTCATCAATGCGCTGGCAACAGCCCTCGCCGTCTTCTTTGCGCTCGCAGTCTATGCCTGGCTTGAGAGCAGGACGCTCCGCAGCACCTGGGGTGACGCCCGCCAGGGGATCTGGGCGGCGGTCGTGCGGCGTGGTGTCCTCAGTCTGAAGGCCTCGACTCACGCCAGGAACTGGCGCCCCCAGATGCTGGTCCTCGCCGGAAACCCGGCGGCTCGCTGGCATCTCACCGAATTCGCCAATTCGGTTAACCACGGGCACGGACTGCTTACGATCGCTGCCGTCCTGCCCGAGATGTCGGTAACCGCCGAACGCAAGATCAGGCTCAGCGAGACGATCCGCGAGAGACTGGAGCGCTCCGGCGTCGAGGCCCTCGTCAGGGTGATCTCTGCTCCCAGCCCCTATGTCGGCGCCAGTGTGCTGGTCGAGGCGTACGGACTTGGCCGTCTCCAGCCGAACACCATCGTCCTCGGGAACAGCGAAGTCGAGGAGGCGCGGGGGGAGTACGCAGAGATGGTGGAGAGGGTTTTCGAGGCCCGCCGGAACCTCGTCATCATCCGCGCGGAAGAGGAGCGGGGATTCGGTGAACACAGGCGCATCGATGTCTGGTGGCAGGGTCTGCGCGGCAACGGGGGCCTCATGATTACGCTTGCCCACCTGCTCGCCACGAGCCCGGAGTGGCGTCACTCCGAGCTGCTGGTCCGGCGGATCGTTCGGGACGACGAGGCAGCAGCTCAGGCGAGCGCAAACATCGATGCGCTCTTTCGTTCCACCCGGATCCGGGCCCGGTCGGAAGTGATCGTGGGGACCGCCGATCCCGTCTCTCTGATCACCGAGATGTCGCGGGATGCGGACCTGACGATCCTCGGCATCCGGCCTCCCGACGGGACTTTCGGCTTCGGGTCGGTCTTCGAGCGGCTCATCGAGCAGACGTCCCAGATCCCGGCGGCCGCCTACGTCCTTGCCGCCGAGGATGTCGCGTTTGAGGAGATACTGCGGTAGCGGGGTACCCGGAACTCGGAACCCGGAACTCGGAACTCGGAAGTCGGCACTCGGCACTGAGAAACCGCAGGCGTCATGGGGGCCGCGGTGGATGGCCCGCCCGCGATCAGCGCTTCGTGACCAGATCCCAGCGCCGGGCGGCGCCCCCGACCTCGTAGTCCACGTCCTCCTGGAGGATCAGGCGCTGGCCGGCAAGCGCTTCTGCCTCCGCCCGTACCTTCGACAGGAACTCGTCCTTGTCCGTGTAGCGCTCTGCGATGGAAGGCCGCGGATCCCCCTGCTTCCGGCGGCTCTCCTCGTCGGGTGCGAAGGGGATCGTCGACCCGAGCATGTCGACGAGCTCACCGTCCTTTCCGCTGCCGCGCGCGTGCGGATTCCAGCCGGTATGGGTGCCGAGCGGCACCGTGAGAGCCGGCGTGCGAACACCGGCGAGCTCGTTGCCGTCGGCATCGACTGCCGGCACGAGACAGGGAAACGTGTCTTCCCCGGCGGATGTCTCCGGCGGATCCCCGGTAACCGGTCGCCGCAGCTGTGGCAGCTTGCCGGCCGCCAGCAGGGTTGCAGGAAAGGCCTCGAAGCGCTTGAGCACCAGATCACGAGGCACCGCGGTGCCGTCCGCAATCCGAGGTACGATACCTGGCGGTGGCTCGCGCCCGTCGACGACCCAGTCCGCGAGGTTCACCAGAGCCGCTCTCAGCGGTGCGTTGTAATCTACGGTACACAGATAGTTTGCTGTCATCACTCCATATACGGTCTCCCGCGAGAGAACCGCAAAGCCGCTCCCGTGTTGTGTGCCGGCGAACATGTAGATCCGCTCCTCCGCCGGTGGTTCGACGTCCATCGCCGCGTCGAGATCGGTATGGATCAGCGAAGCCTCGCTCCTCCAGTATTCCGAAGAGCTGTTGATCTCGAAGATCCTGGGGACATTCCCGGCGTCCCTCTGTCTATCGAGAAGGCCGGCCTTCCCCAGTGCTCCGGTTCCGGTGACCGGGATGGGAGCGAAGGGTGGCGTGTGCGCGCTGCTGGGACGGTGTTGGACCGACGGCTGGGCGAACCGGAGGTTGAACTCACCGCGCCGTGCTCCCGCGACGAACGGAATGAGACCGTCGAACGCTGCCTCCCCCGCCTCGTTGGTGTTCAGTCCGTGGTAGAGGAAGTCGCGGAGGAGCCTCCCGCACTGGGAAACCCCGAACCCGAAGGTGTGACGGATGCGTCCCGCTGCCGGATTGCCCGCCGAACCGTCGCTTCGCAGAAAACTCACCGCGTCGCGAAGGGCCAGGAGCCCGGTGCCGGCGACCGGACAGATGTCCGTCCGGTATCTCAGCTCATAGATACTGCCGGGCAGGAAGCCCCCTTCGAGAAGCACGTGTTCGGGGTCGGGGATCGCTTCCCCACCTTCGTCCCGCGCGAACTGCCAGAGTTCCCGCTCGATGACGGCGCGTTCTCCGTATCTGCTGGTTCTCGCGGTCAGCACTGCTTCCGGATCCGCGAGATCCGCAGCCGGGTAGGTTCGATGCTGAAAGTCCGGGTTCCCCGGGGGCGGTGTCAGGGGCCAGTGGGCCAGGCGTTGGTGGCTGTGTGGCACCGAGGGCTCGAACTCGACCGCGACTTCGCCGCCGAGGGGGCGTCCGTTCCTGTCGAGAGCGAGCGGAGCTTCGAGTCCGACGTACGCCGGCCGCCGGATGACGTCCCACTGCCAGCCGCACCAGGCGACCGTCCAGCCCTGCCGGAGGAGAAACCCATCGCCCGGGGCGACGCGTTCGCTCACCGTGAGCGGAGGGGCGGCGGTGCAGAACGGAACGGAGGGCACCCTCCCCCGGTTTGGGACGTGGAGCAGCAGGTTCCCGTTCGCCCGTCCCGCTTCGACTGGTTGCAGGATCATGATGTCTGCGACGAAGTGGACGAGCTCGTCAGATCCCCTTGCAGCCAGGTCGAGGTCGGTGATTGCCGCGTTCGCCGGATGGGTTGGGTCAACCGCGAAGTGCGCTCTCCCGTCGATCCGTTCGTACTGTCCGGTCTCGCCGAAAGTCGCTCCATCCTCGTAGAGCTTGCGGGAGGTGATGTCGATGTGGGTGAGTGCCATGAACGGGAGGATAACGGGCCGGGGGCTGTGGCGGGATCGCGCACAGATTACGAATTGAAGGCCGACGGCCCGTTGACGATCGCCGATAGGCCGCGGCTGAGCTAGACTCGCCCCGCATACCCGACCCGGAGTCCGATTGAATGAAACTGCACGAGTACCAAGCCCGTGACCTCCTTGCTGCCAACGGTGTGGCGGTCACGAAAGGTCGCGTGGCGCAAACGCCTGCCGACGCGCGAGCGATCGCCGAGGAGTTGGGCGGCAAGGTTGTCGTCAAGGCTCAGATCCACGCAGGCGGCCGTGGCAAGGGCCGGATGGTCGAAGCCGCTGCCACCGCCGACATGTTCCAGAAGCTCGCCTCGGACGGCGCTGCCTACGCCGGCTCGGTGCGCGGAGAGCGCGTCGGCGGTGTGCGCCTGGCCGATACCCCCGATGAGGCGGAGGCTGCGGCCACGGCGATTCTCGGCAAGTATCTGGTGTCCATTCAGACGGGCGCCGAGGGGAAGCTCGTCAAGAATGTTCTGGTCTCGGAGCAGGCCGAGATCGCGAAGGAGTACTACGTCTCCGTGATCGTCGACGGCGGCGTTGGGGGACATCTGTTCATCGCGTCTGCCGAAGGCGGCCAGGAGATCGAGGTCGTCG
>CAZHMF010000100.1:5955-7688 GCA_964533605.1 uncultured Anaerolineaceae bacterium | reverse complement strand
CAGCGCACCGCGGCGTACTCACCGCCACTGGCGGAGAGACGGCGGTCTCCCGGCCCATCGCGGCTCGAAGTGTGCGAACTGCCGTCGGTTCGCTCGCGGGCCCGGTCCACCTCAACGTCCCCTTCGAGGAGCCGTTGATTGGCGACCCGGCCGGCGCGGCGGGCGTGGATGCAACCGGATCGAGAGAGCTTCCGCCGGGCCGAGCACAGGCGACCCGCGGCGCCTCCATGCCGGCGCCCGCCGAGGTCGCGACGGCAGCAGCAGCCTTGGAGGGACGGCGGCGGCCGCTCATCATCGCCGGGCCCCAGACCGGCGGTCTGCCGGCAGCGGCGATTGCCTCCCTGGCATCCGTCCTGGGAGCGCCCGTCGTGGCCGATCCGCTGAGCGGGCTGCGAACGGGCTCCCACGACCGGTCGCAGGTGGTCGACGCAGCCGATGCACTCTTCCGCGATCCTCGCGTCGCGAGGGCCGCGCCCGACGCCGTCATCCGTTTCGGGGGCAGGCCAACCAGCAAGCCGTTGAACCTCTACCTGGCGGGACTCCCGGAGATTCCCCAGATTCTTTCCGACGAGCCGGGTTCATTCCGGGATGCCGACGCCGTTGCGAGCCACGTTATCAGCGCCGACCCGGGCCCGACCGCGGAACGGCTTGCCCGCGCTGCCGACGGTGCCTGTGCCGAGGACGGCTGGCTCGAAGGCTGGTGCGCCCGTGACCGCCGTGCCCGGGACGCCCTCACGGCGGCCGCCCGGGGGTTCGCCGACCCCTTCGAGGGGCGCGTCTTCCTGGAGCTTGCCGAGGTCGCTCCTCCCGGCGCCACGATCGTGGCCGGGAACAGCATGCCGGTGCGGGACATGGATGCCTTCCTTCCGGGCGGTCCGAAGCCTCTCAACCTCGTGGCGAACCGGGGGGCGAACGGGATCGACGGCGTCGTCTCGAGCGCTCTCGGAGCAGCTGCCGGGGGCACTGGACCGGTCTACCTGGTGATCGGCGATCTCTCCTTCTACCACGACCTGAACGGACTCTGGGCGGCTCTCCGCCACGGCCTCGATCTGACGGTCGTGCTCGTCAACAACGAGGGCGGCGGCATTTTCCACTACCTCCCGCAGGCCGAGCACCCCGACATTTTCGAAGAGTGGTTCGGGACGCCCTCGGGTCTCGACTTCGAACCCGCTGTGACGATGTACGGCGGCCGCTTTCTCCGCCCGGCCGGCTGGGACGAGTTCCGGCGTGCAGTCGCTCCGGGCGAGTCCGGCGGCCTGCGCGTCGTCGAGGTCCGGACCGACCGGAGCGCGAACGTCCGGATGCATCGCGAAGCCTGGGCGAAAGCCGGCGATGCCGCCTGGGGCGGACGGGAGAGAGGCTGACCATGTCCCTCTATCGGGTCGCCGGCGACGGGTTCTCCCTCAATGTCGACCTGCGCGGCTCGGGACCACCTCTCGTCCTCCTCCACGGGTTTACCGGCTCCTCCCGGGCCTGGGGCGAATTCGGAGGGCTCCTTGCCCGCCATTTCCAGATCCTCGCCGTCGACATCGCCGGTCACGGCGACTCGCACGCGCCGGAAGCACTTGACCACTACCGGATGGAAAGTGCGCGCCGGGATATCGTCCGCGCCGTGGCGCTTGCCGGCTTCGAGCGGTCCGTCTGGCTCGGCTATTCGATGGGCGGTCGCACGGCGCTCCATGTGGCATCGGCGTTCCCCGACGCGGTGGCCGGGCTCGCGCTCATCGGAGCCT
>CAZHMF010000100.1:0-5855 GCA_964533605.1 uncultured Anaerolineaceae bacterium | reverse complement strand
CATGTGGCATCGGCGTTCCCCGACGCGGTGGCCGGGCTCGCGCTCATCGGAGCCTCTCCCGGGATCGCAGATCAGACCGAGCGGCAGAACCGGATCGCCTCCGACGATGCGCTTGCGGTGGGGATCGAGCGCGACGGAATCGACGCTTTCGTCGACCGCTGGGAACGCCTGCCGCTCTTCGCGACCCAGCAGCGTCTGCCGGAGGAGACCCGCGTCGAGATCCGGCGCGGGCGTCTCGGCGGCCGGCCGCTCGGCCTCGCGAATAGTCTCCGGGGCATGGGCGCCGGTGCCCAGCCACCCCTCCACGGGCAGCTCTCCGCGCTGTCGATGCCGGTACTCCTCCTCGCCGGTGAGGAGGACCCGAAGTACATGCAGCTTGGACGGGAGATGGCGCGGGTCATTCCGAACGCGGAGTTTGTTTCCGTTCCCGGAGTGGGCCATGCTGCCCACATCGAGGACCCCGAGGCCTGCGCTCGAATCGTGGTCCGATTCCTCAAGGGGGACGCCCGCCCATGACCGTCGCCTGGAAACCCGTGAAGGAGTACGAGGACATCCTCTTCCACAAGGCCGAGGGGATCGGCCGTATCAGCATCAATCGGCCGGCAAAACACAACGCCTTCCGTCCGAAGACGACGGCCGAGATGATCGATGCTTTCTCCCTCGCCCGCGAAGATCCTGAGGTCGGCGTCATCCTTTTCACCGGCGAAGGTGGCCGCGCCTTCTGCTCCGGCGGCGACCAGAGTGTTCGCGGCCATGGCGGCTACGTCGGCGAGGACAATGTCCCCCGGCTCAATGTGACCGACCTCCACAAGCTCATCCGCTCCATCCCGAAGCCCGTGATCGCGCTGATCGCCGGCTGGGCGATTGGGGGTGGCCATGTTCTCCACATCGTCTGTGATCTCACGATCGCCGCCGACAACGCACGCTTCGGACAGACGGGGCCGAAGGTCGGCAGCTTCGACGGCGGTTTCGGTGCGATCCAGCTCGCCCGGATTGTGGGCGAGAAGAAGGCCCGGGAGATCTGGTACATGTGCCGCCAGTACGATGCTCAGGAAGCGCTCCAGATGGGCCTCGTAAACACGGTTGTGCCTCTCGAACAGTTGGAGAATGAAGGTGTGAAGTGGGCGAAGGAGATGCTCAAGCACTCGCCTCTTGCCCTGCGGATGATGAAGTCATCGTTCAATGCTGCTCTCGACGGGCTGGTCGGGATCACGGAGCTGGCGCACAACGCGAATATGCTCTTCTACATGACCGATGAGGCTAAGGAGGGTCGCGACGCCTTCCTCGAGAAGCGTCCACCAAGGTACAGCGACTTCGACCTCTATCCCCGAAGGCCGTGAACGGGGATCGGATCACCTGCGTCTCCTGGCGCCCGTTCTCCGTGCCCCTGCGCTCCGGCTTCGCCTCCAGTTGGGGCTCCACGCACGTGCGTCACGGACTCTTCGTGCGCGTCGAGACCGCCGACGGCGCGGCCGGCGAAGGCGAAGCGTCCCCCCTGCCCGGATACGCCGGCGGATCCGTCGGGGAGGCGGCTGCGGCACTGGCTGCCATCGGTCGCTGGACTGTGGGGCGGGTACCCGGCGACGCCTGGCCCTGCCGGGCGCCGGTCGGAGATCTCCCGGCCGGTGCGGCGGGGGCGGCGATCTGCGGCTTTGAAACTGCGGTTGCCGATCTCCTCGCACGCGAGCGGAGCGAACCGCTTCACCTGTTTCTCGCACGGCGGTCCGCACCCTCCTCCTCGCGGCAACCGGTGTCGCTGCCCGTGAATGCGCTGATCGACGAGTCAACGCCGGAAGCCGTCGCTCTGGCAGCGGGTGCGGCCCGCGACGCCGGCTACCCGGCCGTCAAGATCAAAGTCGGCGGCGACCCGGAGATCGACGCGGCCCGCGTCGTGGCGGCCCGCAGAGGAGGTGGGGAGACGCTCGAGTTGAGAGTGGATGCCAACGCCGCCTGGCCGGTCGAGAAGGCACGGGCCTTCTTCCGCGCCGCCCGGGGCGCGTCCCTCGCTCTCTGCGAGGAGCCTCTGGCGTCGGGAGCGGGCCGGCTTGCCGCCATGAAGGTGCTTCGGGAGGAGTTCCAGGTTCCGCTTGCAATTGATGAATCTTGCCGGGGGCCCAGCGCGCTGGACGAGGCCTGCGAAGCGGGCGCGATCGATGCGGTTGTTGTCAAGCCGATGGTTCTGGGGCTGAGCGGCGCTCTCGAGGTGCTCTCCCGGGCGGTTGCGAGGGGAACTCGCTGCATCGTGACCACCACGTTCGATGCCGGTTGGGGGACCATGGCGGCAGCCCACGTCGCGGCCCTTCTTCCGCTACCGATCCCTGCCTGCGGTCTTGCTACGCTCGAGCGGCTCTCAGACCCGCTTGTGGAGTCTGCACCCGCGATCCGGCTGGGCCGCCTCGAGCTTCCCGTGGTCCCCGGCCTCGGGGTAGGCCTTTGCGAAGAGGCGCTCGCCCGATTCGAGAACGGCCTCGGAGGGAGGATCGAGGCGTGAGCGAGGTGATTGCCGACTGGCTGTCGCGGCGGGCGGCGTCCTACCCGGAGAGCGAGGCGGTTGTCGCCGGGGGGCAGGTGCTCAGCTACCGGGACCTCGACGACCGCGTCGCGGCCGTCGCCGCGGGTCTGGCGGGGGCAGGTGTGGAGCCCGGCGAGCGCGTCGGCGTCTTCGCCCCCAACTCGCTGGAGATGGTTGAAATCGTCCACGCGCTTCCGCGAGTGGGGGCGGTGATGATGCCCGTGAACCTTCGCCTCAGTGCGGCCGAGATAGCCTGGCAGCTCGAGGACGCGAAAGCATCGTCTCTGCTCGCCCACCCCGACGTCCTGCCGCAGGCCGCGGAGGCGGCCGGGCTTGCCCGCCTGCCCGAGCCCCTTCGCCTGCCCCTCCGACGGGATGGCGGCGGTGAGGGCGTCTTCATCCACGATTCCGGAGATCCACACTCGATCATCTACACATCCGGGACGACGGGGCGGCCGAAGGGCGCCGTCCTCACGTATGGCAACTTCCTCGCTAGCGCGGTTGGCTCGGCTCGAAACCTCGGTGTGGCGGCGAACGATCGCTGGCTCGCCTGCCTTCCTCTATTCCACGTCGGCGGCCTCTCGATCGTGCTTCGCAGCGTGATCTACGGAACGTGCATCGTCATCGCCGAGCGATTCGAGGAGGCGGCGACGGCGACAGCGCTTCGGGAGGACCGGATCACCATCGTCTCGCTGGTCCCGACCATGTTGCGGCGGCTGCTCGAGTTCACGGAGGAGTCCGCGCCGGAGCACCTGCGGGCAGCGCTGATCGGCGGCGGACCGGTGCCGCTGCCCTTGCTCGAGGAGGCGCTCGGGCGGGGCTATCCCGTCATCCAGACGTACGGCCTCACGGAGGCTGCGAGTCAGGTGGCGACGCTGTCGGTCCGCGACGCCGTGGCGCACGCGGGGTCGGCGGGCCGGGCATTGAGCACCGTCGAGCTGTGGGTACAGGGACAGGAGGGCGAGGCGGGAGAGATCCTCATCAGAGGCCCCGTCGTGTCGCCGGGCTATGTGCAAGGGTCGGAGGTCTCACCCGCTTGCGACTCTGAGGGCTGGTTCGCCACGGGGGATGTGGGGCGTCTCGACAGCGACGGTTTTCTCTACGTGCTCGACCGGCGGGACGATCTCATCGTAACGGGAGGGGAGAACGTCTATCCGGCGGAGGTGGAGGCCGTCCTCGTCTCACATCCGGCGGTCAGCGCAGCCGCGGTCGTGGGATTGCCCGACAATGAATGGGGCAGGGTTGTCGCCGCGGCGATCGTCACCGGTGGCGTGCTGGACGAGGCGGATCTGACCGAGTGGATCCGGGGACGGCTCGCCGGCTACAAAGTGCCGCGTCGCTGGCTGGTCGTGGATTCGCTGCCGGAGACGGCGAGCGGCAAAGTCCGGCGGCACGCAGTGAGAGAGATGTTTGAGGGCACGCCCCGCGCGCGAGACGGCGGGCACCAGTAGGATCGGCTCCCGGAGGAACGAATGACCGAACCCACCGCAGTCGAGAGCGACTTCTTCGAAGTCATCGGCACGCAGCGCGCCATGAGGCGGCTGAAGACGGATCCTGTCCCCGAGGAGTACATCCACAAGATGATCTGGGCCGCCACCCGTGCCCCGAGCGGCGGCAACCGTCAGGGGTGGCGCTGGCTCGTTGTCACCGATCCGGAGAAGAAGCGCAAGCTCCAGGAGTGGTACAGCGAAGGCTGGCGGGCCGCGCAGGAGTCCGGCTACGCCGCCCCGCGAACCGACCTCCCTCCGGAGGAGGCGGCGAGCAACAACGCCGTCCTCAGGAGCACAACCTATCTCGCCGACCATCTCCACGAGGCGCCGGTGATCATCATCGCCTGCGCGCTCATGGCGGGGCCCTCGACCGACATCACTGCAGGCTCCAGTATCTACCCGGCTGTTCAGAATCTCATGCTCGCCGCCCGCGCCCTCGGTCTCGGAACGACGCTGACGACCATCCACCGCCGCCGCCAGGACGAAGTACGGGAGCTTCTCGGCATTCCGGACACCGTCGAAACCGCAGCTCTGATCCCGGTCGGCTGGCCGAAGGGCAAGTTCGGCGCCGGCCTCCGCCGGCCCGTCGAGCGAGTGACGTACTGGGACACGTGGGGCGCGCGCAGGTAGCCTCATCACGAGAACCGCTGCCACCCCTTACGATTACGTCCCGTGATGTCCGCCGCCCCCATCGACGGAAGCTGCCCGCGCCGCTTTGCCGCCGTGCGCCGCGAGTTCGAGCGAAACTTCGCCGAACGCGATGAGGTGGGCGCAGCCGTCTCGGTCGTCGTCGACGGGCAAACTCTCGTCGATCTCTGGGGCGGCTGGCATGACGAGGACCGCAAGAGGCTCTGGGGGCGGGACACGATCGTCAACGTCTGGTCGGTTGGAAAGGCCGTCAGCGCGATCTGCCTCCTCCGGCTGGTCGACGAGGGGAAGGTCGAGCTCGAGACCCCGGTAGCCGACTACTGGCCCGAGTTTGCTCAGGCGGGCAAGGAGACGCTCCCGGTCCGTCAGCTTCTCAACCACCAGGCGGGGCTTCACGCAATCGCGAAGCCGTTGCCGCCCGGGTTCAACATCCTCAGCTGGGACGGGATGGTCGACGCACTGGCGGAGCAAGCACCCTGGTGGGAGCCTGGAAAGCGCTTCGGCTACCACACGAACACTTACGGCTTCCTCGTCGGCGAGGTTGTGCGGCGGGTGACGGGAAAGAGCATCGGGGCCTATTTTCGCGAGGAGATCGGCGAGCCCTGTGACGTCGACTTCCTCATCGGCTTCGGGGCCGAGCACGATGCCCGGGTCGCAGACTGGATCAACTACGTTTCTCCTCGCGAGGCGGCCGAGCTCCGGCCCTGGCTTCTGCAGGATCCGGCGAAGCTGAGCGGCCTCGAACTCTCCCGCGTCCTCGCCTACCGGAACCCGCCGCCCCATCCCGAGGGGGGCGTGAACTCGCGGCTCTGGCGTGGGGCGGAATTCCCTTCGACGAGCCCCCACAGCAACGCCCGCGCCATCGCGAGGCTCTTCGGAGCGCTCGCCGGAGACGGCAGGTTGGCGGGGAGACGGGTGCTCTCGTCCGAAACTATCGAGCGCGCGAACACCATTGAATCCGACGGAGAGGATGCGGTTCTCGGGCGACCGAACCGCTTCGGGCTCGGCTTTCAGCTCACGATCCCCGGCGTGCGACCGTTGGGATCGGGCAAACGGTCCTTCGGGCACTACGGAAACGGCGGGCTCATGGGGTTCGCCGATCCCGACGCACGGCTGGGCTTCAGCTATGTGTGCAACCGCGCCGGCCGTTCCTGGCGAGACCCCCGCAACATCGCGCTGATCGACGCCGTGTACGAATCCCTATA
>CAZHMF010000099.1:0-7717 GCA_964533605.1 uncultured Anaerolineaceae bacterium | reverse complement strand
ACGGGGGACCGAGGACGGGAGGCGGAAGACGGAGGGCGCTGAACAACCCCCTCAAACCTATCAGGCCGGCCATTGACCCACTTACATACAGCGTATATATACTACGTAGGTATTCGGTTTCGGAGGTCGATTCAGCGTGAAATTCCCGCTCCTCGCGTTGTTGGAGAGTGGCCGCACGCACGGCTACGAGCTCAAACAGACGTTCGAGGAGATGTTCGGCGAGGTCTGGCCGCCGCTGAACATCGGGCAGGTCTACACCACGTTGCAGCGCCTCGAGAAGGAAGGTCTCGCGAGCTCGGTTGCTGAACCGCAGGCGGGAAAGCGCACGAGGAAGGTTTATGAGATCACTGAGGACGGCCGGGCAGCCTTGCGGCGATGGCTCGCCGAGCCCGCGTCCGGGACCCGTCTGCGTGACGAGTTCTTCCTCAAGTTCGTGCTTGCCGAGGAGACCGGTGCGGGAGATGCCTTCGAGCTCATCGAGCGGCAGCGCGCCCAGTGTCTACAGACGTTGCGGGACCTCGGCCAGGTCAGCGGCGCCGCCGAAGTCACAGGGACGACGCGCCTCCTCGCGGCCGGGGCGGCGCTTCACCTGCAGGCCGATCTCAGCTGGCTGGATCGTTACGAGGACTTCCTGGCCGCTGGCGGGCCCGATTGAACCGGGCAGAGACTCAGCAGGGGCCGTTCTGCACGTCACGCGAATCGCATCGCGGGTACGGGCGAACGGGACAACGCGACGGACGGGCGACCTGGCGATCCCCTACGGCAGGTCCCGAACTCGAGCCGGGAGCTGGAGTGGGCGGCAGACCGCACGCATGACCGATCCCGCGGAGACGACGAGGTGACAGGAATGAGCCAGCCCACAAAGACGCACCCAGACGACTCAACTGCCGGCGGCGCCGGTCCGATGATCGAAGTGCGCGGCGTCGGCAAGCGCTACAACTCGCGGGCAAAACCGGTTCTCGCGCTCGATGATGTCGACCTGACAGTGGCGAGGGGTGAGTTCGTAGCGGTGATGGGTCCGAGCGGCTGCGGCAAGTCCACGTTGTTGCACCTTCTCGGAGGCCTGGATCGGCCCACGAACGGCGAGATCCACCTGGACGGTGAACGTGTAGACCAGCTGTCCGAGAGGGCCTGGGCCGTGCGCCGGCGCCGTCAGGTCGGGTATGTCTTCCAGTTCTTCAATCTGATCGGCAACCTCAGCGCCGCGGACAACGTCGAGCTTCCCGCCCTCATGGCGGGACTGTCGGGGGGTGAGGCCCGCCGCCGCCGCGAGGCTTTGCTCGTCGAGCTTGGAGTCGAAGGCCGGGGTGGTGCGATGCCGTCGGAGATGTCAGGGGGCGAACAGCAGCGGGTTGCGCTCGCACGGGCGCTCATCAACGAGCCGGATGTCCTCCTCGCCGACGAGCCCACCGGGAACCTGGACAGCGAGGCCGCGGATGATGTGCTTGCCCGGTTGCAACGTTCGCACGGTGCGGGGCAGACGATCGTCATGGTCACTCACGATGCGCGCGTGGCGGCGGCCGCCGACCGCGTGGTTCGCATGCGGGACGGCCGGATAAGAGGCCAGACCCGCATGCAGGAAGGCAGCGGGCGCGAAGGTTTGCTCGCCGGCCTGTTCGAGCTGGAGGTGTAGCGATGCTCAGGGTGATTCGCCGGAAGGCGCTCGCAGACCTGCGGACGCGGCCGCTGCAAACGGTCCTCCTGATCGCCGTGATCATGATCGCGTCCACAACGTTGATGCTGGCCCTTCTCGTACAGCGCTCCACAGGCCGCTCGTTCGAAGCGTTCCTCTCGGACGCGCGGGGCGGACACGTGTGGGTGTTCTCGAGTCGTGAGAACCTCATAGACCTCGCCGGCCGGCCGGACGTGGTCGAGGCGGGACGGCCGATGCCCGCCGTCGACTCAGGGCGGTTGCTCAGCACGCGAGAGCCCTATCTCCTCAGCATCTTCGGGGTGAACGGAGAACCCTCGGGAGTGATGCCCGGGGTGATCACCCGGGGCCGCTGGCCGGGCGCCGGAACTGCCGAGGCCGCGCTGGACGCGGGGGTTGCGCGAGACGCCGGCCTTGAGATCGGGGATGCCATCCGTGTCGCCGCCCGCGGCGGATCCGTTGAGCTGACGATCGCCGGCCTCGTGGTGCCGACCAGCCGGGCTCCCTATCCGGTCTGGGATCACGCGCGGATCTTCGTCTCTGAAGATGAGCTTCTGGCGCTTGCCGGCGGGGAGGCGGCCTACTTCGCCGGTGGCTTTGTACTGGAAGAGCCGGACAGTGCTCCTCAGTTCGCGTCGCAAGCTATGCGGCTGCCGGGTGGTGCGAACGCTCGGGCCTGGCAGGTCATCAGGGACTCGGTGGTGGAGGAGAACGACGCGACGTACATCATCCTCGGCGTGTTCGCGACGTTCGCGCTGGGCGCCTCCGCCTTCATCATCGCCAGCGCGATAGCCGGCCAGATCCAGGCACAGGAACGCGACATCGGGCTGCTCAAGGCCGCGGGAATGACGCCCGGCTGGATCGCCGTGCTGCTGATTACGGAGCTCGTGCTGGTGGCCATCGCGGCGAGCGGACTCGGCGTCTTCGCGGCCTGGCTTCTCGCTCCCCGGATGCTCGGCAACGTCGACAGGTGGCTGGGCTCGTCGGCGACCGTGGCCCCCGACCCGCTCCACGCCGCTGCGATCGTTGCGGGCGCCGCAGCTGTCGCGACACTTGTCGCGATGGTTCCGGCCATCCTGGCCGGCCGCCGCGGCACCATTGCTGCGATTCGCAGCGGCGGAGCAGGGGCCCCGAAGGGCGTCTCCAGGAGCGCCCGCATCGCCGCGCGCCTCCACCTGCCGCAGCCGGTCGTGATAGGGGCGAAGGACCTCTTCGGGCGCCGCCTTCAGGCGTGGCTCACGATCTCCGCCGTCGCCGTGGCTGCTGCGGCCATCTTCGCCTCGATCACCGCTGAGACGACTCTGACCAATGCCCTGGCCGAGCCCGAGATGCTGGGCCTGAAGCCGTTCGACCTCCGGGTGGAGCCCCTGGCCAACCCGAGTCAGAGTGGGTCCTCTTCAGAGGTTCCATCGATCTCCTCCGGCGATATGGAGAGGCTCGTCTCCAGCCACCCGGACGTCGAGCAGTCCGCCTCACTCGCGTGGCAATGGGTCTCAATCGAAGGCCGGCGCTTTGCGACGTATTCGCTGGGTGGTGACTACGCGGAATTCGGCTTCGTCATCACCGACGGCCGGCTCATGCAACCCGGCGGTGATCCGGAGATCGAAACGATGATCGGCCTCGGTCTTGCGCGGGAGCTGGATCTCGAAGTGGGGGACAGCGGGAGCTTCGTCCTCGAGCGGGAACGGCGGATCCTCTACCGATTCAAGGTTGTCGGGATCTACATCGAGGGCGACAACGACGGCCTGATGTTGATGTTCGATCTGGCAGACATGCAGGCGATCGCTCCGGGCCTCGAGCCGTTCGGCTACGGCCTTGCCCTCACCGGCGGCGCAGACAAGCAGGCTGTCGCAGCCGAGATCATCGATGCTTCGGGCGGTCGGGTGATCGTGAAGGACCCGCTGATCGAAGTGCAGCAGGATGTGGACAGGATCCGCGATACGGGGAGGCCGATCATGGTCACCCTGACCCTCTTTCTTATCGGGATGGTCAGTATCAACCTGTTCTCGACGCTCATCCTCTCCGTACGCGAGCGGACCCGGGAGTTCGGCCTTCTCAAGGCCGTCGGCTTCACGCCGGGAAACGTCGTCGCATCGGTGGTCTCGAATGCTCTCGCGCTCTCCCTCATCGGCGCCACGCTCGGCGCGCCCCTGGGCTGGTGGTTCACTCGGTGGGTCTTCAGCAAGTCGGCAAGCGAGCAGGGTTACGACGCTGCCCCGGTAGTGACAAACCCGACGATACTGTGGGTCCTGATGCTGTTTGGCGCGACGGTGCTCGTGACGCTGCTCGGCAGCTTCCTGCCTGCCCGCCACGCTGCACGGCTGAACGTGAGCGATGCGCTGCGTTATGAGTGAGGCGGGGACAATGGCGGGGCGCCAGTCGGCTATCATCCCCTAATGAGCGAGTTCAATCGTGATGAAGCCTGGAAGATCCTGTGCGAGTTCTCGAAAGAAGAGCGCACCAGGAGGCATGGAATCGCCGTCGAAGCGGTGATGCGTGCCTATGCCCAACAGCTCGGCGGTGACGAGGAGAAGTGGGGAATCGTCGGCCTCTTGCACGACTTCGACTGGGAGATCCATCCCGACGAGGAGCGGCACCCCAGGGACGGTTCGAAGATCCTCGAAGAGCGCGGCGTTCCGGAGGACATTCGCTACGCAATCCTCTGCCATGCGCCGTTCCTCGGCCTGGACTACAGATCGGACATGGATAGAGCAATATACGCTTCCGATGAATTGTCGGGATTTGTTATCGCTTGCACGCTCGTGAGGCCGGACAAGTCGCTTTCGTCTCTGAAGGTGAGTTCGGTCAAGAAGAAGATGAAGGATAAGGCGTTCGCACGGTCTGTGAATCGTGACGATCTCGTGAACGGTGCCCGCGACCTGGGTGTGGAGCTCGATGATCACATCAGATTCGTCGCCGATGCGTTGAAGCCGGTGGCTTCCGAGCTCGGCATCAATCCTTAAGCGAAGCGACAGCTGCTGCTAGAATCCGCTCAGCCAGGACGAGGTGCAGGTATGCCCCGCGAGGAACAGGTTCCCGATCGAAACATTGCCATGGAGCTGGTACGCGTAACCGAAGCGGCGGCCCTGGCGGCCGCACGCTGGATGGGGCGCGGCGACAAGAACAGGGCCGACGGCGCGGCCGTCGATGCTATGCGAATGATGCTCGATACCGTCGACATGGACGGCATCATCGTCATCGGCGAGGGGGAGAAGGACGAGGCGCCGATGCTCTTCAACGGCGAGCGTGTCGGGGACGGGCGGGGGCCGCGGGTGGATGTCGCCGTCGATCCGATCGACGGGACGAGGCTGTTGTCCCTCGGCCGGCCGAACGCCATCGCCGTCGTCTCGGTTGCTCCGCGGGGGGCGATGTACAACCCGCACGACATCTTCTACATGGAGAAGATCGCGGTTGGCCCGGAGGCAAAGGGCCAGATTGACCTCGCGGCGCCCATCGACTGGAACATTGCTCAGGTCGCCAGGGCCAAGTCCATCACACCCTCCGAAGTCACAGTGGTCATCCTTGACCGCGACCGGAACACGGAGATCGCGGACGCGGTGCGGGCCTCCGGCGCCCGGATCAGCTACATCACCGATGGAGACGTTGCCGGGGCGATCAACGCCGCGATGCCGGGGACCGGCATCGACATGCTTCTCGGGATCGGCGGGTCTCCCGAGGGAGTGGTCGCCGCCTGCGCCATTAAGGCGCTCGAAGGTGACATGCAGTGCAGGCTCTGGCCCCGTCACGACGATGACCGCAAGGTCGCAGCCGAGCGTGGAATCGATCTCACCGAGGTTCTCGGCCTCAACGATCTCGTCCACAGTGACGACGTGTTCTTCGCCGCCACGGGGGTAACCGCCGGAGACCTCGTGAAGGGCGTTGAGTATGTAGCGGGAGGAGCGACGAGCGAGTCGCTGGTCATGCGATCCCGCTCCGGCACCATCCGGCGGATCTCAACCGAGCATCACTGGAGGAAGCTCGAGGAGATCACTGGCTCCCGCTACCGCTGAGCATCAAACCTCGCGGAACTCACCCTCGACCGTGCCCTCCTCTGCCTCGCCGGTTGGCGGGACGTCATCGGGCCCGGCCGGCCCTTCCGTGGCTGCGCCCGCACCGTATACGGCCTCGCCGATCTTCTGCATCGATGCGTTCAGGGCTTCGAGCGTGGACTGAATTCGACTGCTGTCGTCCGCCTCGATGGCGCTCCGGACGTCTGCCACGTGCGCTTCCACTTCGGACTTCAGCGTCGCGTCGATCTTGTCCTCGTTGTCCTTGATCGTTCGCTCCGCCTGGTAGGCCATGCTGTCGGCGCTGTTTTTCAGTTCGATGGCCTCGCGCTTCTGCTTGTCCTCATCCGCGTGCAGCTCCGCCTCCCGCTGCATCTTCTCGATCTCATCCTTGCTCAGGCCGCTCGAGGCCTGGATGGTGATCTTCTGCTCGCGGCCAGTGCCCTTGTCCTGCGCCGACACGGAAACAATGCCGTTGGCGTCGATGTCGAATGTAACTTCGATCTGGGGGACCCCGCGCGGCGCCGGGAGGATACCGTCGAGGATGAAGCGGCCCAGCGGTTTGTTGTCGGTGGCCATCTGGCGCTCGCCCTGAAGGACCACGATTTCGACGCTCGGCTGGTTGTCGGCGGCCGTTGAGAACGTCTGGCTCTTGGCGGTCGGGATCGTGGTGTTCCGCGGGATGATCGCCGTTGAGACGCCGCCCAGAGTCTCGATGCCGAGCGTCAGTGGTGTGACGTCGAGGAGGAGGACGTCCTTGACCTCGCCCCTGAGTACGCCCGCCTGAATGGCTGCTCCGACGGCCACGACCTCGTCCGGATTGACGCCCTTGTGCGGTTCCTTCCCGAAGAAATCGGCGACTGCTTTCTGAACCGCCGGCATCCGGATCTGCCCGCCGACGAGAACGATCTCGTTTACCTCTCCAGGCTGCTTCTCGGCATCGGCGAGCGCCTTCCTGACGGGTTCGATCGTTCCCTGCACGAGCTCGCCAACGAGCTGTTCGAGCTTTGCCCGCGTGAGCGTCATGTTGAGATGCTTCGGCCCGCTGGCGTCTGCCGTGATAAACGGCAGGTTGATTTCGGTCTGTTGGGCGCTCGAGAGCTCGATCTTCGCCTTCTCTGCTTCGGCCTTGAGACGCTGCAGCGCCTGCCGGTCCTGGCGAAGGTCGATGCCGTCGGACTTCTTGAACTCGTCGATCAGCCAGTCGATGATCTGCCGGTCGAAGTCGTCGCCCCCGAGGTGGGTGTTGCCGTTCGTGCTGAGAACCTGGAAGGTGCCGCCTCCGAGTTCGAGGATCGAGATGTCGAACGTCCCACCGCCGAGGTCGTAGACGGCGATCACTTCGTCGTCCTTCTTGTCGAGTCCGTAGGCGAGTGAAGCTGCGGTTGGCTCGTTGATGATGCGGAGGACCCCAAGGCCGGCGATCTTGCCGGCGTCTTTGGTAGCCTGCCGCTGAGCATCGTTGAAATAGGCGGGAACCGTGATGACGGCCTCGGTCACGGGCTCCCCGAGGTAGGCCTCGGCGTCGGCCTTCAGCTTCTGGAGGATCATGGCGGAGACCTCGGGAGGGCTGAAGGAGCGGTCGCCAAGCGTTACCTGGACGTCCCCGTTTGCGGCCTCCGCCACCCCGTAGGGCACGAGCTTGACGTCGTGCTCCACCTCCGGGTCCGAGCGCTTGCGGCCCATGAAGCGCTTGATGCTGAAGATAGTGTTCTCGGGGTTGGTGATGGCCTGCCGCTTGGCGACCTGACCGACAAGACGCTCTCCGCCCTTCGTCAGCGCAACGACCGACGGGGTGGTTCGGGTCCCCTCGGCGCTCGGGATGACGACCGGCTCGCCGCCCTCCATGACGGCGACACAGCTGTTGGTTGTGCCGAGGTCGATTCCAATGACTTTGCCCATATCTTCCTCCTGGCCTCAGGGGCCGATTAACGAATGTCCTGTTTAGTCCTCGCCCGGGGCGTCGCGGGCCGGTTCTTCTCCGTTGCCGACGATCACCATTGCGGGCCGGACGACGCGTGACCCCAGGCGATATCCCTTCTGGACGACATGGAGAATG
>CAZHMF010000098.1:0-7802 GCA_964533605.1 uncultured Anaerolineaceae bacterium | reverse complement strand
ACCACGCGTTGCATCGGGGTCCGGACGAGCTACGCCACGTTGCGCAGCTCCCGGCGGACGTCGTCACGCCCTACGACTTCTCGCTCAGCCCGATTGTGATCGGGTCGAATTTCCTCCTGGCCCTCCTCCTCGCCCTGCTGTTCGGCTCGACCCAGGCGGCCCTCGACGGGACGGTCGAGGCGCGCGAGGAGTTGTTCCAGGGCCGCCTCGCGGGGCTCGCCGGGTTCTTTGGGGCAGACAGGCTTCTGAGGCTGGCACGAGGCCTGCCGCGGATTCTTCTCCTTGGACTGATCCCGCTCATCCTCCTCGTCTACGGAGGCCTTTTCTCGATCCTCGATTCCGATCACGGCCTGCCCAGCAAAGAACTTCTCTTCCTGGTCCTCTCCCTCGGGATCTCGCTCGGCATCATCGAACTGGGGGACGATCTCGGACGTCTCTGGTGGGCACGCAGGCTCGGAGCGGCAACCGGCTTCCTGCTCCACCCCATCAACATGGTGGGCGCGTTCCTGCTCGCAGCGATCTCCCGGATCTTCGCGGTGGTCCCCGGATTCATCATCGGCGTCCCCGGCGGACTCGAGGTCGAGGAAGACGACCTCGGCGAGACGGATCAGGTGATGCTGTCGGTCGCCGGGTGGCTCGGCGTTCTCGTCCTGGCGTTGACGGCCTGGGTGCTGGCCGCAGGGATCACGGCCGGAGCCGGGAACTCCACGACGCTGCTCGGGATCGATGCCCCCTACCTGCACGATTTCCTGCTGATCGTCTGGCTGGCCGGCATCGAGGTGATGTTCTTCGATCTGATCCCCTGGTTCGACTCGGGAGGGCAGGGTCTATATCGCTACTCGAAGCCGGTTTGGGTCATCGCCTTCGTGGCGATCGGATTTGCCGCCTGGCACACGCTGCTGAATCCGAACGGTGATCTGATCGCGGTGTTCCGCGATTCGCGCGCCGGTGTCGTGCTCACGATCGTGGCGGTGTTCGTGGCCGCCCTGCTGTTCTTCTGGTGGTGGAAGGGGGACCACCAGAGAGGCGAGGAGAACACGGCCTAACGCCTGGGCGGCCCGGGATCCGGCTCGCCGGTCCGATGTCGGGCTCAAGGTCGGCGACCCAGCGGGCTGTCACTTCGGGAAGCCGCTGCGTGGGCCAGAACAGTCTCGTCTCTGTGGCGAGGCTCTCGCCCGAGCGCTCCTCGAATCTCTTCTCGGCGATAGTGGCAGCTTGCTCCTCGTGTGGGATGAAGGGGCTCTGGTTGTCGCTGTCGGTGATCCGTAGGACCGTGAGCATCTGAAATCCTCGAAGGAGCGACTCTGGGCCGCCGGTGTCCTGCCGGTGCAGGCGAACGGAGCGAGAGTGCTCCCCGCCGGAGCCGTCAGATGCCGGCGGCCCTCGCGGCTGCTCTCGCGACCTTCCGGCCGCCTCGCCGGGCTCTCCGGTCCCCGACCGCCAGTTCCATCCGGCTCAGCTGCGCCAGGCCCTTTCGCGTGTCGGAGGCTACCCGCGCCGGGTCCTGGCCCTTGATCCGCTGGCGGAACAGGAAGTACGTGAACGCCTTCCAGCCCTGGTAATCACAGCGGCCGTGGAGATCGATCCCGGTAGTGTCCCTGAACTCGTCCAGCAGCTCGGACTGCGGGCGACCGTAGATGCGCTGGAAGGCCGCCTCGCTGTACTGATCCGCGGCTCCCCATGGCCTGTGGAAGTTCTCCTTGTGGATCTCCTCCTCGACACTGAGGAGAAGAGTCTCCTCCACGAGAACGCCGTACAGATAATTGAGATGAGCGCGATGCTTGGACTGACCGATCCGCTCCGCAAACTCGGCATCATCCATTTCGACCGGCCACACTCCGTCGAAAACCAGGGATTCCACCTCGGCTTCGGGGACGAGGTCCTCGACTTCCTCGAGAAGGCGTTCGGCCAGCACCAGCCAATCGAAGGCTTCACCGTGAATGAGGTATACGAACCGCCGCCCGTCGTAGACCTCGGCCGGGACCCGCCACCGTCCGACGGCATCAACGAGAGCGACGAACCAGTGCTCACCGTCGATAATGTCCTGGCGGAACCGGAAGACGGCGTCGTCCTGGGCCGGCGGCCCGGGTTCGGGCGGGTCCAGGATCTCGATCTTCGGTGCTTCCGGTTCGGCGCACATACCGATTGATCGTATCACGCGAGGCAGGAATTCAATCGCCGCGGGCCTGCCCGAATTCGAGCTCGAGGCGGCGCTGGATCTCCCTCGCGGCGATCCCCTCACGCCGCGCGATGGCCACAACATCGTCGTATTCGGGTTCGGCCCGCCGGATGCCCCCGCGAACGCTGACCTTCACGCGGACCGTTCCGAAGGTCGACTGCCTGGTCTCGACCGTGCGCTCCAGCTCGTAGCGCCGGTACGGCGCGACCCGCACGCCGAGTGTGGATGTCTCCAGCAGCATCAGCCGGCTGAGCCTCTCCTCGTCTCCCGCCGCCACCAGAGCGCAGAGTTTCGTCGCTGCCCGGCCCTTCTTCATGCCGATCGGCTCGGTCCAGGCATCCAGGGCCCCCTCCTCCAGCAGCCGGTCCCGCGCGTTGGCGAGCAGGGCCGCGGTCATGTCGTCGATGTTGGCTTCGAGGAGGGAAAGCGGGCGCGTCCCGTCCGGAAGGTCCGCGCTCCCCGGCAGATCTCGCTGCGGCTCGCCGATAAAGACACGAAGCGCATTCGGCCGCTCCCGTGTGTCACGCGACCCGGCGCCCGCCCCGTGGGATTCCGGCACGATTACGGCCGGTCCGGGGCTCGCCACCGCGGCAAGGATCGCGGCGCCGGTGGGCGTGACGAGTTCGTGAGAAGCCTCCACGAACCGCAGCGGGAATCGCGCGGCTTCGAGGATCTCCGCCGCCGCAGGACCGGGCGCCGCCGGGATCGCTCCGTGAGCGGCGCGCACCACCGTCCCCGCACCGACGGTCACGACCGGGCAGACGCAGGTATCGATGCCCAGGAGATCCAGCGCCAGCATCGTCCCCACGATGTCGACGACCGCATCGACGCCTCCTACCTCGTGGAAGTCTGCGGCGCCGCCGTGCGCGCGCGACTCGGCGGCGGCGAGGATGTCGACAGCCGAGAGCGACTGTTCGCGGGTCCGCTCGGGGAGCGCTCCCGCTTCCACGATCCCCTTCATTTCCTGGGGGCTGAACCGTCGCTCCTCCGAGGGGGCGACGGTGGCCAGAAGCGCTCCCATCCCGCCCCTCGTCACACGTTCCACCGTGAGATCCACGGCCGGAAGGCGAAGGGATGTGAGAGCACGACTGATCTCCTCGAGGGCGGCGCCGGCGTCGACCAGCGCGGCGAGCGTCATGTCACCGGCGATTCCCGAGAAGCAGTCGAACACCAGGGTCCTCTGCCGGCCCCCGGTCACGACCCGCTGTCCCCGTCCGCCAGCCTGTTGATCGCGGCCGCCATGTATCCGGCTCCGAAGCCATTGTCGATGTTGACGACGCTCACGCCCGCAGCGCAGGCGTTCAGCATCGTCAGAAGGGCGGACAGCCCGCCGAAGGATGCTCCGTAGCCGACGGAGGTCGGGACCGCGATCACCGGGTTGCGGAGAAGGCCACCGATCACGCTCGGCAGGGCACCGTCCATGCCGGCGACGACAACCGCTGCGTTTGCACTACGAAGCTCGTCCAGGTGTGGCCGGATCCGGTGGATGCCGGCAACGCCGACGTCGTAGTGTCGCGTGACGCAGGAGCCTGCGAGCGTTGCGGTAATAGCCGCCTCCTCCGCGACCGGGATATCGCTCGTCCCTGCTGTAATGATCGCGACGTGACCGGTGGCCGGCCGTGGCTCCTTCTCTGCCCAGACGAGCGCGCATTCGCTTTCGTGGACGGCGCCCGGTACTTCGGTCAACAGCGCCGCCGCCTGCTCCGGTCCGACCCTCGTGACGACGACGCGGCCCGAGCGGTCATAGATCTCGCGGGCGATTCGGGCCGCCTGGGCCGGGGTTTTGCCCGGCCCGTAAACGACCTCCGGGAAGCCGTCACGCAGGGCGCGATTGTGGTCGACCGCGGCGAACGCGAGATCGGCGAATGGCGCGAGGGAAAGCCGGTCGAGCGCCGTGGCGGGCGTGACCTCACCTGCCGCCACCGACCGCAGGAGGGCAAGCGCCTTGTCTCTGTCCATCGCCCCAGTATGGCGCTCCCGCCCTCGGACGGCGACGGAATTGTCTCCGCCGGAGGTGGTGGTATCCGGAAGCCGGGCGTGCGACTCTGGGGCCGTGAGCCGCGCCGCCGCCAGCCTCGAAGAACTGATCGGCAATACGCCGCTGGTCCAGTTGAAGTCCGTCGACTTCAACCCCAGAGTGAGGCTGTTCGCCAAACTCGAGGGCCTGAACCCGACCGGCAGCATCAAAGACCGGATCGTGGCCGGGATCCTGCGTGAGGCGCGCCGGACCGGCGAGCTCGTGCCCGGCCAGCCCGTTGTCGAAGCTTCCACCGGCAACACCGGTGTCGCGCTGGCGGCCTTCGGCCGACTCCTCGGCCACCCGGTCGGAGTCTGCGTCCCCGAGAGCGTCTACCCGCAGATCGAGCAGCTGCTTGCTCTCTACGGGGCCAATGTGGATAGAGTCCCGAGGCAGGCCGGGATCAAGAGTGCCGTCGAGGTGGCTAGGCGTGTCGCTGGCGAGAACGGGGCCTACCTCCTCAATCAGTTCGGGAGTCCGATGAACGCGCGCATCCACTACGAAACGACCGGTGCCGAGATCCTCCGCGACCTCGAGCAGGTGGACGCGCTGGTGGCCGGGATCGGGACCGGCGGCACCATCTCCGGTGTGGGCCGGCGTCTCAAGGAAGCCAATCCCTCCTGCCGCGTGGTCGGCGTCGAGCCCCGGCTCGGGGTCCACGTGCAGGGGCTCCACTCACTGGAGGACGGGTTCATCCCGCCCGTGCTCGATGAGACCGTGCTGGATTCGAAGATCATCGTGGGAAGCCGCCACGCTTTCGCTCATGCACGCCGGGTAATGCTCCACGAAGGTATTTTCGGCGGGATCTCGAGCGGCGCCGTCCTCCACGCGGCAGTGCGGGAGGCCGAGCGCCTCTCGCGGGGCAACATAGTCATGATCTTCGCCGACGGCGGCTGGAAGTATGTCGATACAGATCTCTGGCACAGTGACCACCATGGACACGATGTCGACCACAGGGAGGATCCGCTCGATGACGTGTTGTGGTGGTAGAAGAGATCCGGCGGTCCACCGGCGCCCGCAGACGGCTGCCGGCACGCTCCTGGTGGGCCTCCTCGCCGCTCTCGCGCTCGCCGCGACCGCCTGCTCGGGCGGCGGAGACGGGGGCGGGAGCGGGAGCGCGATCGGCGGTGCCACCCCGACGAGCGAGCCGCCGCCGGAAGCATTCGCGGAGCTTCGGAACCCAATGGCTCTCCACCTGGCGCCGGACGGCCGGATCGTCGTGGCGGAAGCCGGAAGCGGCGCTGATGACGGTCGCGTAAGCGTCATCAGCAGCGACGGGGTGGATGTGACGGTCGTGCTGGACGGTCTGCCGTCGGTCGCCGGCACAGGGGAGCCCTGGGGTGACATCTCCGGAGCCACGGGTGCTGCGATGGCGCCCGACGGAACGGTCTGCGCCACAATCGGTATCCCGGACACCGCCCCGGCTCCCGTCAGCGAGATCCGCTGTACGGATGGGCTCACGGTCGATCTTGCGGCCTGGGAGGCTGCCGATGATCCGGACGAATTCGGCGCTGCCTCCCGCGCCTTCGACGTCGTCGCCGACGGGGACGACGGCTGGTGGGTGAGCGACGCCGCTGCCAACACGGTGCTGCACGTCGACCGGTCGGGGGCTGTTGAGCTCACGGGAGTATTTCCTACCTTCGGGACGTTCGCGACTCCGGTTGAGGGGCGGCCCCTGGGGCTGTTCCTGGCGGGGGAGAGCCCGTTTCAGGCGGGCTCGCTCGGGCCCCGCGGCGGGATCCCGGAGTATGGGGCGCTGGTCGTGGCGCTGTTCAACGGTGCGTTGGCGGTCGTACGTCCGGTCGACCCGGCGGATCCCGGGCTGGGGTTGGCCGACACGCCGTCGGCGATCGCTTCCTTCGCGTCAAGGGACTGGCTCTACGTGCTTCAGTACCACGGGGATGCGGCCGGTCTCTACGACACGTTGGGCCGGGCCTACTGGAGGGGTAGTGGGGGGACCGGGCTGGTGCAGCTCGCCGATGGTTCGTTTCTCGTGGCGATCAGCGCGGAGGGGCGAATCATCCGGGTCGGACCGGAGCCGCTCGCCGAGTAAGGTGGGCGGCAGTTCCCGGCCGGGAAGTCCGGCACGTTGACCGCGTCCGGCCGGGATGGTTGACTGCGGCCCGAAACCAGTATGGAGAAGATCAATGGGAAAGCTCGATGGCAAGGTCTGTGTCGTCACCGGGGCCAGTCGCGGCATCGGGAAGTCGATCAGTGACGTGTTTGCGGCGGAGGGCGGCAAGGTCATCTGCGCGGCGAGGACTCTCCACGAGGGCGAGCATCCGCTCGAGGGCTCCCTCGAGACCACGGTTGCGGCCATTCGCGAGGCGGGGGGCGAAGCGACGGCAGTTGCGGCCGACATCTCGGAGCACGCGGAGTGCGTGAAGCTGATCGAAGAAGCACGCAGGGTCTACGGCCCCGTCGATGTGCTCGTGAACAATGCGGCGCTGACCTACTTCATCCCGATCAAGGACTATCCCCTGAACCGCTGGCACCGCTCTTTCGCTGTGAACGTGCATGCCATGTTCTACCTCTCACAGCTGGCCCTCCACGACATGATCCCTCGCAAGTCGGGTTCGATTGTGAACATCTCGAGCGGCGCGGCGATCGGCCCCGGCCGGGGACCCTACACAGGAGACTTCGGCCGCGGCGGCACACTCTACGGTGCGGAGAAGGCGGCCATGGAGCGCTTCACCCAGGGTCTCGCGTCCGAAGTCTACGAGGACGGCGTCAGCGCCACCTGCGTCTCCCCCTCCCAGGTCGTCCCGACGCCGGGCACCGTCTACCACAAGCTCGTCGAGGGAATGGACGATCCGCGCGGCGAACCGCCGGAAGTGATGGCGAAGGCCACCCTTCTTCTGGCCACAGAACCGCTCGACAAGGTGACCGGCCGCGTCACCTACAGCCAGGAGATCCTGGTGGAATTCGGCTGGATGAACGAGGGCAGAGGCACGGGGATCGAGAGGAAGGGTTCGGGATACTCGCAGATCTAGCGAGTTCCGGGTTCCGAGCGCCTCGCGTACGCTTGAATCGTGAAGGTTCTTGCGGTGGAGACCTCGTGCGATGAGACCGCTGCCGCCGTCATCGACAGCGGCCGGGCCGTCATGTCTTCGATCGTGGCAAGCCAGATCGATCTCCACGCCCGCTACGGCGGAGTGGTGCCCGAAGTGGCGAGCCGCCAGCATCTTCGGACAATAGGGCCCGTCATTCAGGAAGCGCTGAGCGAGGCGGGCTGCAGCACCGGGGACATCGATGCCGTGGCAGCCACACGCGGCCCCGGCCTCGCAGGCTCGCTTCTCGTCGGATTCAATGCGGCAAAGGGCCTTGCCTGCGCCACCGGCCTGCCCTTCCTCGGGGTGAATCACCTCGAAGGTCACGTCTACGCCAATTGGCTCGGGGACGGCCCGGAGCCGGCGTTCCCCGCCCTCTGCCTCGTGGTGTCGGGCGGGCATAGTGACCTCGTGCTGATGCGTTCGCATGGCAGCTACGAGCGCCTCGGCGGTACGCGTGATGACGCAGCCGGGGAGGCGTTCGACAAGGTCGGCCGGCTTCTCGGGCTCCCGTTCCCCGGCGGACCGCACGTCGCCCGGCTGGCGGCGGAGGCGG
>CAZHMF010000097.1:0-8002 GCA_964533605.1 uncultured Anaerolineaceae bacterium | reverse complement strand
TGATGAGCGGCACCAGGCGCAACTGGGCGGAGCGTCACAGGTTGGGCGCTCGGGAATGGGGTCCGGTGGGGTGCGCTGGCGTCGGTGGACGTCGACGGGCGCCGGGTGGAGTTCGAGCGCGTGAGCTAAGGTCCCGGACGGCGGCTCGAACGGGAGACCTTCGGCCCTTCGGATGGCGGGCGCCCGCCTGCTCCAGTGCCCTCGAGCTCCCAGGCGGTTACTGAGAGAAGTTCCCGAACGTCGTGTTCACGGTGATCGTCGTTGGGCTGCCTTCGAAGGCCGTACCGGAAATGGTACCGCTGCTTGTGAACGTATCCGGAGGGGGGAACTGGGCGATGATCTGGCTGTTGCCGGAGGTGCAGTTCGGGTCGGTGAACGGCTTGGTCAGCGCGTAGCTGAGCGTTCCGCTGATACTCACGGAGGTGCTGAATGCCCCGCCCGATTGGGGGACGGGTGCCGAGAACCCGGTCGAGAACCTCGCCGTCGCATGGGCCTCCGCGGTCTCAATGACCTGATCGCCCTGACCGCAGTTGAACTGGCCTGCAAGCTGGGTCCAGCTACCTGCCAGCGTTCCGGAGGCGGTGCCCGAGGCGAAGTCGATGACCCCGGTCAGGGTGGCGCTGTAATTGCCGAGGGGAAAACCGTAGGAGAGAGGGCGGCTCGGTAGGGGTTCTTCAGGGCACCCATCTCCGTCTTCGACACCGTCGAGGTCCTCCGCCTGGTTGGGACACTGGTCGAGCGTGTCGGGAACGGTGTCACCGTCGTTGTCCGGATCGGGACAGCCGTCTCCGTCCTCGAAACCGTCATAGTCCTCGGCGTCGTTCGGACATGTGTCGGCCGGGTCGGCGATGTTGTCGCCGTCCGTGTCTATGTCAGGACAGCCGTCCCAATCGTCGACACCGTCGATGTCCTCCGGGTCGTCCGGACAGATATCGAGCGAGTCCGATACGCCGTCGCCGTCATTGTCGGGGTCGGGGCAGCCGTCAGCGTCCTGGAAGCCGTCGAGATCCTCGGGGTCGTCGGGGCAGCTATCTTCGGTATCGAGGACGGTGTCTTCATCGTTGTCGGGGTCGGGACAGCCGTCTGAATCCTGGTAGCCGTCCGGGTCCTCGGCGTCGTCGGGACAGGAGTCGTCGGTGTCGAGGATGCCGTCGCCGTCGTTGTCAGGGTCGGGGCACCCGTTCGAGTCCTCGAAGCCGTCCAAATCCTCGGCCTCATCGCGGCAGGAGTCGCTGGCGTCGAGGATGCCATCGCCGTCGTTGTCGGGGTCCGGGCAGCCATCCGAGTCCTCGAAGCCGTCGCGATCCTCCGCCTTGTCGGGGCATTCGTCGCTGTCGCCTTCGATGCCATCCCCGTCTGGGTCGTCCTCCGAGTCGGGGCAGCCGTCGAAGTCATCGATGCCGTTGAAGGTCTCGGGCCGTCGGGGGCAGAGGTCGGAGGCGTTGGCGATGGTGTCGCCGTCCGCATCGGCTTCCGGGTCGAGGTCCGGTTCGTCGCCGTCGCCGGGTGACCCGGGCACGCCCAAGACGGTTTGCACCGCCTGTTCGACCGTGATCGGGCTGCCGCCCGCGAGGCCACGGATTCGTTCCCTGACAACCTGGGCCGCGAGGTCCTCCAGATCGACTGAGTCAGGGTCGATGCCCTGGGCGATAAGCTCTTCCTTCACCTTTTCCAGGGCTGTGAGCGACATGCCGGCGGCGACCGCGTCCTTGATCTTCGTCTCTGGCGACTGGCTGAGTCCCACGATCTCCGCCCAGATCTCCTGCCACTGCGGGTTGTTCTGGAATCGCTCGCTGCTGGGTCCGGCGTACCTCGGCACCCAGCCGTCGCGGACCTCGCCGAGCTCGGCAATCGTCGCTTCGGCCTCGTCGAAGACAGCGCGTAGCTGCTCCAGTTCCGCGGTCGCCTCAGGGATAGGCAGGCCGGTGATGTCGCTGATTCGCTGCCTCACTCCGGTCAGTTCACCGAGGAGTTTGATCCTGTCGGCGCCGCGGAGGGCGGACGCGGCCTCCTGGAGCGCGTCGACCTGCGTCATCAGGTCTTCGAAGGGCTCCTTCGACGGTTCGACAAGCGGCTCGCCCGATAGCTTGGTGATCAGAGCATCGACCGCGGCGACGGCGGGCTTCTCGCCCTGGATGATGGATCCGACCGTCCTGGCCCCGAGTGGCGGCAGGCCGATCTGCTCGGCGAGTATCTGCGGAGCGGCGTCCGTCAGCGTTCGGCCCAGGCTTTGAGCGAACGTCTTCAGGAAACGGGTGTCGTTGCGGACCATGCGCCGTTCCTGTTTTGCCAGCTCTTCCAGCGAGCCGGCGACCTTGTCGAGGGTGGCGGCCACGGCCGCGGCCTGCTCCTTGGTGATATAGCCCTTGTCGGCCGCCCAGTTCGCCTGCGCCTTCTTCTCTTCGAGAATGGCCACGGCCTCCGCCTGGCTCTCCTTGATGGTCCGGAATCCCGCGGCGCGGTCGTGAAAGCGGGCCTTGAAAGCGGCGAATGCCGCCTTCGCTATTTGGACCTGCGGGTCGAAGGCCTGGGCTGGCTGAGGTGCGGGAGGGGCTGAGGCCGCGAAGAACATGACGACGGTGAGGAGAGCGGCGACTAATGTCCTGCGCATCCTGCTACTCCTCCGGCCCCAGCGGGACGGTTTCGACGAGGAAGAGTGCCCCGTCTCCATCGAACTGGGCAACGAGCTGCTCTCCCATCCACACCGGGTATGGAGTCAGGTATTCCTCCGGCGGCCGCTCCTCCACAAGAGAGTCCGGGTTGAACATCATGTCGCGGATGTCGTCGAGCGAAGTCTCGGCTGTGAAGTCGAGTGGGTCGTAGCGGAGGGGCACGAGCACGAGTGGTGGCGGCTCCTGGGTCGGAAAGGCGTACAGCAGGACCCCATCGAGAAAGTCATACGAGATGCCCAGTTCGAGGTAGTACCAGGTCTCGAAGCGTTGGCGCGGTCCGCCGTCATCGGGGTCCTCGAACTCGAGCAGGAAGTAGTCGGGCGGACCGAGGAGGGAGTGCAGCATCTCTGCTTCGGTGTGTCCTTGGGGTTCGGGAAGCTCATCGGCTGCGAGGGCGAAGGTCGCTTTCGCCTCCTCTGAAAGCGGTTGAGTCTCGAGGCTCGTGAAGATGTCCGTGCCGTTGTTGGACGCATCGCCGCCGGCGGGCTGCGTGTTGTCTCCGTCGCGGGTAGCGAAGAAGACGATGATCGCGATCGCCAGCAGTGCGACTCCGGAGGCGGCGAAGATCGCAAGGAAGCGGACCCGGTCCGGTCTCGGAGGGAGCTCGCCGGTCAGGGATGCCCCACAGCGACGGCAGAAGCCGGTGCGCGCGGCGATCCGGGTGCCGCAGTTCGGGCAGGGAAGCCCCCCTTCGGGAGCGACGTACCTCGGGGCTTCGCGGATCCCTTCAGGCGGTGCGGCCGGGGTGGGAACATCAACGCGGGAGCCGCACTCGGTGCAGAAGGCGTCACCGGGTTGAAGCTCGGTGCTGCAGGTAGGGCAGGCTGATAGCCGGAGCTGAACGGTTGAACCGCAGTTGGCGCAGAACCTATCCCCGGCGAGCAGGTCTGCCCCACAGCTTGGGCAAGATGCGTCGCTGGAGCGGGCCTCAACCACGTGGTCGCCTCCTTGGCGCTGGGGCGATTCTAGGGCATTGGATTCGAGGTGGGGTGTGTCGGGCCGTTGGCGGTCGAGCCGGCTGCCTGTCAGGGGAGGCCGGCCATCGCCTCTGGCGGCCGGTAGCTCAGCGGTAAAGCAGCGGACTTCTAAGCACAGTCTCACAGGCCCGTTCTCTTCGCCTGCGGCGTGAAGGGCAACGCCGCCCACCCGCATGCTGGTGAGTCGGCAATTGAAGCGCAGGTCCTCTGGTAGAATGCCGGGCGCCCGCGCGGACGTCGGTAGGTATCAAAATGCTGCAGGAACGTTCTTGCCCTGCCTGTGGCTCGGTGGTCGGTCGGGCGGCAAGTTTCTGCCGGTCGTGCGGCGCGAGTCTGGCCGGCGGGGAATCCGTCCTGCACTCCCAGGCGTTGTCCTGTGCCGGCTGCGGGGCCGAGGCTCCCGGCCGGGCCCGATTCTATCGAGCCTGCGGAATGGGACTGGATCGCCCCGGTACAGGGGCCCAGCACCGTCATTGGATCGAAGAGCAAGGGGACCAGTCGAGCCTGGAACTAGTAGGCGACCACGAGCGTCACAAGGAGGACGAATAGACCAGATCGCACCATCGCTGAACTCCCACCTGGCGATCTCTATGTCGGCAGCGGTGAAGAATCAGCACACCCCGAGCGGGGCGGCAAGCACCGGGCCGGAATAGACTGTCGCAATCCGATCGGTGCGAGGGAGCGCGATGACAGATGTGGACGTGGCAGTCGTCGGAGCCGGGTTCGCGGGGCTGACCGCGGCAAGGCGGCTCGCTGAGGGAGGCGCGTCGGTGGTTCTGCTCGAGGCGAGGGACCGCGTCGGCGGAAGGACCCATACGGTCGAGGTCGAGGGCGTCCCCCTCGACCTCGGAGGGATGTGGGTCGGCCCCGGCCACAAGCTCCTTTACGACCTCGCCGCCGAGCTGGGCGTCAAGACGGCTCCCCAGGTTACAGTCGGAGAGAATGTGGTCGTTCTCGACGGGACAGCCACCCGGGGAGGTGCGGTCGCCGGGCTCAGCGACGAGATGCTGCAGCAGCTGGGGACGGCAACGGCGGCATTTGAAGAGCTCGCGCAGACAGTCCCTCCCGAAGCTCCGTGGACGGCGCCGGAGGCGGAAAAGCTGGACGCGCAAACCCTCTCGTCCTGGCTCGACGAGCGACTCACCGACCGCCTCGCACGCCTCTTCTTCGAGACGACCATAGCCTCTGTCTTTGCAACGCAGTCATCGAATCTCTCGCTGCTCTGGGCGGCCGCATACGCGGCCGCAGGGGGAGGCTGGGGGCGGCTGACGCGGACCGAGGGCGGTGCCCAGCAGGACCGCTTCGTGGGCGGCGTCGAGCAGATGGCAGGGATGCTGGCGGAGCGGCTCGGGCCGGCAGTCCGGCTCGCTTTTCCGGTGCGGCGGATCGGCACTTCCGGCGATGGAGTCACCCTCGCTGGAGAGGCGGGCAGCATCAGCGCGCGGCGGGCCGTCGTCGCCGTTCCGCCCACGCTTGCCGCGCGCATCGAATTCGATCCGCCGCTGCCCCCTCTGAGGGACCAGTTGGTCCAGCGGTTCCCGGCGGGATCGGTGATCAAGTTCCACGTGGTGTACGAAAGCGCCTGGTGGCGGGCGGAGACGCTCAGCGGACAGGTCCTTGCCCCCGGCGAGCCGGTCGCCGTTACGTTCGACACGAGTCCGCCGGGGGTGGGTGTCGTGACCGGCTTCTTCGAGGGGCGCCACGCAGTCGCCGCGGGAGAACTGTCCCGAGACGAGCGGCGCAGGATCGTGATCGACCTGCTGGCACTGGCATGGGGCGACCGGGCGCGGAAGGAGACAGCGTACGTGGACCTCGACTGGAGCGCCGAACCCTGGACGCGCGGCTGCTACGGTGGCCACCTTCCCCCCGGTGTCCTGACCACCTATGGCCGGGCCCTTCGCGAACCATGCGGGCCGGTCCACTGGGCGGGGACGGAGACAGCCACGCGGTCGATCGGATACATCGACGGCGCCATCCGCTCCGGCGAGCGGGCTGCAGCGGAAGTGCTCGAAGCGCTGGCGCCGTAGGGCGCCCGCCGGTCGTTCGTCGTTCGCCCGCGGTTCCGGGCGGCCGTCCAGCGGCCGTCCAATTGAGAGGTGCCCGCCCATCCGCCTGCGACGCGGCTGGGCCCGAACGGTGGTCGCAGCCACCATCCCCGCTTTGCTAAGCCTCTTCCGGCGTGCCATCCTTCGGGCATGAAGGTCGGGGCGTTCGAGGTCGACGAGACCATAACCACGCTGCAAGAACCGGTCGCCGTCTCGACACTGCGGCCGTGGATCGACGCAGGGAGCGTGGGGAAGCTCGTGCTCGGACGCCTCCAGGACCGGCTCGGCGCGAAGGATCTCGGTGAGCTGAGGACACCCGGGGACTACTTCGACTTCACCCGCTACCGGCCCACCGTGCGATACGACGGCGAGGAGCGCGAGTTCGTCGTACCCAACACGCGGCTCACCGTGGCCAGACGGAACGATGGCGCGGACCTGCTGTTCCTGGACATGCTCGAGCCCCACTCGCGTGCCGAAGAGTACATGGACTCCGTCGTCGAGCTTCTGGCAACGGCAGGGACGCGGAGACACTGGCGTATAGGCGCGTGGTACGGAGGCGTGCCCCACACGCGTCCGCTCCGCGTCAGCAGGGCAACGGGCGGAAACCAGGTCGACCCGAAGACCGGCCGGACCATCCGGCCGGCACGCCGCTACGAAGGTCCGACCTCGATCATGAGTCTCATCAACGCAGGCCTCGAAGCGAAGGCGATCGAGAGCAACTCGCTGATGCTCCAGCTGCCCCACTACGCGCAGCTCGAGGAGGACTTCTCCGCAGCGGCAGCCGTGCTCGAAGCGACGGCCGAGGTGCTCGCGTTACCCACCGAACTCGGCGATGCAATCCTGGGCATGAGGGCACGCGGAGAGCGCCAGTACAACCAGCTGAACCGGATGGTCGAGGACGACTCGGACCTGAAACGGGCGGTCGAGCGCCTGGAGCAGATCTACGACGACGAGCATCCGCCCGTCGAACCCGAGGGCCCGGCCCTCTCACCCGAGATCGAACGTTTCCTTGGAGAGATCACCCGGGGGATGGACGAGGGCGAGACGGAAAGCTGAGCGCAGGCCTCCCCGGGAAGGCCTGCGAGAACGGCGCCGGCCGGTCAGAAGCCGCGGAGCTCTGTTGCCCGCCTCACGCGCTGGACCGCCAATCGGCAAGCCGCGACGCGGTAGCTCTCGCCTGTCTCCTCAACACGCCCTCGAACGGCCTCCCAGGACCGGGCCTCCGGTCGCGTACCATGTTGGAAAGCAGGGGAGAGCCGAATGCCCGACATCAGCCACCGCACACTTCAGACCAACGGGATCAACATGCACATAGCCGAGGCGGGCGAGGGACCTCTCGTCGTCCTCTGCCACGGCTTCCCGGAGTCCTGGTACTCCTGGCGCCATCAGCTCCCCGTGCTCGCGGAAGCCGGATTCCACGCCGTCGCCCCCGATCAGCGCGGCTACGGTAAGAGCGACGCCCCGGAGCCCATCGAGTCCTACTCGCTCTTCCACCTCGTCGGCGACATCGTCGGCCTCGTCCACGCTCTCGGCGAGGAGCAGGCCGTCATTGTCGGCCACGACTGGGGTTCGCCCGTCGCCTGGAGTGCCGCCCAGTGGCGCCCCGACATCTTCCGCGCCGTGGCGTCGCTTTCCGTGCCGACACGCGACCGCGGCCCGATGCCCCCTCTCCAACTTATGGACCAGGTCTTCGGTGATCGGTTCTTCTACCAGATCTATTTCCAGACGCCGGGTGTGGCGGAGCACGAACTGCAGCACGACGTCGGCCAGACGGTACGCAAGCTGCTTCTCGGCGCCTCCGGTGCGATCGAGCACCCGACTCTCTTCGACGCCTCCGCCTCGCCGCCAAAGTCGGCCTACATGCTCGAAGCGATGGACGACCCCGGCGAGAACCTTCCCCCCTGGCTCACCCCGGCCGACGTGGCCTTCTTCACCGAGATCTTCGAGCAGACCGGCTTTCGTGGCGGCCTCAACTGGTATCGCAACATCGACCGCAACTGGGAGCTGAGCGCTCCCTTCCAGGGCAAGGCGATCGAGCAGCCGGCGTTCTTCATGGCCGGCGACCGGGACGTCGTGCCGTTCAATGCGGAAGCCGAGACCGCGATGCGGGCGGTGGTCACGGACCTGCGTGGCGTCCAGGTGCTGCCCGAGATCGGACACTGGACCCAGCAGGAGGCGCCCGACGCCGTCAATGAGGCGCTCCTGGGCTTCCTCAAGTCCCTCTAGCGGGGTCGGGGCGCGGAGGAGAGTGACGGAAGGAGGGCGTCGTACCGGCGAACAAGAACGATGGGTGAGCGGGAAACCGGAA
>CAZHMF010000096.1:1743-8121 GCA_964533605.1 uncultured Anaerolineaceae bacterium | reverse complement strand
GCCGTGCTGACCGCATTTGCGGCGGCGACGATACTCGGCGTCGGTCTCGCTGCGACTGCCGGTGACCTGGCCCCGCCGGAGCGGCGCTCGGCCGTGATGAGCGGATACGCGACATTCCTCGACGTCGGGGCGGCCCTCGGTCCGCTCGTCGGGCTGGCGTTCGCCAGTCTTGCGACATTGCGTGGCCTTTATGTCGCTGCCGCCCTGTTGCTACTGCTTGCCGGAGCCGGATTCCGCCTCGGCCTTGGAAAGGATGTCAGCGAAGCGGAGATCGCAGTCAGGGCCCGCTCCTCGTAGCAGTCCCATCGAGGGTCGGCGCGCACCACCACATTCGCCACAGTCAAGGATCCCGCGCGGCCTCGAAGGAGGGCAACACCGGCCGTAGGTCGGGAACCGTCGAGCACAGCGCCGGGAACAGTCCGCGTGGGTCGATGGGGGTCTGCTTGAATGGACGACGCTGCGCCTGTCGCGGAAGATCTCATAGACAGTTGAGCAACTATCGCAGTATTGTGGGCTGTGTGACGGTGACCCGCGCGACCGCAAGTGGCGAGGGCGACACCCTTGCCCCCGAAGACGACAGGGGACCACTCGACGCCGATATCGCCGCCAGGGTGGCCGGTGTCTTCTGGGGACTCGCCGACCCCACTCGCATCCGCATCATCCACGCGTTGACGCAGTCTCAGTTGAACAACTCAGAGATCGCGCGCCTGCTCGGTCTCAGCGAGTCGGCCGTGTCCCATCAGATGAGAGAGCTCCGGATGCTCAACATCGTGCGCGCCCGGCGGAGGGGGCGGACTGTGACCTACAGCCTGGAAGACGATCACGTGGGCCACGTTTTCGAGGACATGCTGCGTCACGTCCGGGAGGACGGAACTTCCGTGAGAGACTCGGAATGAGCGGCCGGCGCACGCCGGGTCCGGCAACGGAAGGCGCGGACCGCCGGGGGCCTGGAGGGGCCTTCGCGCTGGGACTGGTGCTGACGTTCGGCTTCGCGGCGATCGAGGCAGTCGCGGGGCTTCTCTCGGGGTCCCTGGCCCTGATCGCGGACGCGGGGCACATGCTGGTCGACTCCTCGGGCCTCGTGCTCGCACTCATCGCCACGCAGATCGCCCGCCGCCCGCCCGACCTCAAGCGCACCTTCGGGTACGCGCGGGCCGAGGTCCTCGTGGTCCCGCTTCAGGTGGTACTGATGACCGGCCTCGGCGTCTACATCGTCTCCGAAGCCGTCCGGCGCATCGGAGGAGAGCCCGAGATCCAGGGGTGGCCGGTCCTCTTCGTGGGCATCACCGGCCTCGTCCTCAATCTCGCGGTATTCCGTCTCGTTCAGGGCTACGCACCGGGCAACCTGAACGCTCGCGGTGTCATGCTCGAGGTCTGGTTCGATGCCCTCGGATCCCTGGGAGTGATTGCCTCGGCCGGGGTTCTGCTGCTCACCGGCTGGACGCCGGTGGACGTGATCGTCAGCCTCGCCATCGGCGCCTTGGTCATCCCCCGGGCGCTCGCTCTTCTCCGGGAGGTCGTGGCTATCCTCCTCGAAGGAACGCCGCCCGGGTTCGACGTGGCCTCGATCGAAGGCGACGCCCGCAACGTGCCCGGCGTTTCCGGCGTCCACGACCTTCACCTATGGGCACTGGCCCCCTCGTTTGTCGCGCTCAGCGCCCACGTCGAGGTGCAGTCGCTCGACGGGTCGGCGGAGCCCATGGCGGCACTTGCCCGCGTCCTCCGGGAGCGGCACGGCATTTCCCACCTGACCCTCCAGCCCGAGACGCCGGCACTCCACGCGGAGATGGACTGCTGCCTCTTCCCCGATGCCCAGGCCGACGGGGCCCACGAACATGAGGCGGTTCCCTGATGGGCATCGAGCAGCCGTGGCCGCTGCTGGCGGAGCGTCCCTCCTTCTGGTATGAGGAGCACGAATCGGCTGCACGACGTTACGCCGGTGGGAAGAGGAGGGTTACATGGGAACAGTTGGCCTCGTCAGGAAGAGCGTCTCACAGCTGGCTCTGGGGCTGGCCACACTGATGACCGTGCTGCCGACCGGCGGAGCCGGCGCGGCCGGCACCGACGCTGAAGAGCCTCCCCAACCGGTTGCACCCCGCGAGCGGCGAACAGCGCTGAACGGCGTCCCCAACGACGGCGCCTTCGTTGTCTCAGATTATCCATCTAGCAAAATGCTGCCGGATATCTGGGGACCGATCATCGTCTGGGCGGACCATCGCTCCGGGGACTGGGACATCTATGGATTCAACCTGGCCACGAACCAGGAGTTCCCGATCTCTACCGCAAACGGGCATCAGGTCTCCCCATCCATTCAGGGCAACATCGTGGTCTGGCAGGACGGTCGCTCCGGGGTCTGGGACATCTACGGATTCAACCTGACCACAAGCCAGGAGTTTCCCGTCGCAGTGGGACCGGGAAATCAGATTTCACCCGACGTTTTCGGCCACATGGTCGTGTGGGAGGAGGCAGGCGATCGGTGGGAGGACGCGCGCGTCTATGGACGCGATCTTGGGACGCAGGATGAAGTCCAGCTGTCCGTGAACCTCGACCACGAGCCCTCGCACGAGCCCTCGATCTTTGGTCACACAGTCTTCTGGACCGAACTGGTCTGGAACGCACTGGACGGCGGCTATACCCAGTACGCGATCTCCGCGCTGGAAATCGGCGCCCCCGGCCCGATCGTCATCAAGACGGGCGAAAGCGATGAGGAACGCTTCTATCCCGACGTGTTCGGCAACATTGTGGTCTGGGAGGACGGGAATGGCTGTATCTTCGGGTACGATCTTGCAACAGCTCAGGACCTGGCGATCTACAACGGCGACTGCTCCTGGGCGTTCCGGCCGAGCGCAGGAGAGGGCGTCGTCGTCTGGGAGGCGTGGGACAACGGCTATAATGACGTTTACATCTACTACGTGCGCACCGGCACCAGGGAACCGATCGTGACCGGCGACGGTGGCCAGGGGGACGCGGTCGTACAGGGTGGCACACTGGTCTGGATCGACTCCAGCGGGGAGAACGACGTCTTGATGGGACGCAGCGTTCCGGTTCCTCTCTACTTGCCGCTTCTGACGCGCAACCGCTGACTGGCCCTGCCTGGCCGGGGCCCCGCGATATACTCGCCCAACCGCCCGAGAAGAGGATCCACGAATGACCGTCGACTACCCAGAGATCGCAAAGGACCCGTCATCGCTCAAGGCCGCGCCGAACTTCTCCGACTACGGCCGGCTGGCCGGGGGGTGGGACTGGCAGCAGATCAAGTCCGAACTCGACCTGCCCGGCGGTTCATACAACCTCGCGCACGAGTGCATCGATCGCCACGCAAACGGCGCGCTCGCCGACAAGGTCGCGATGATCCACGAGGGAGCGGACGGATCTGTCACCAACTTCACGTTCGCCGACATGCAACGCGAAGCGAATCGCTGGGCCAACGCACTTGTCGCCCTCGGGATCGAGAAAGCCGACCGGATCTTCTTCTTCACGGACCGCATCCCGGAACTCTACTTCGCGATCTTCGGAACCCTGAAGCGGGGCGCCATCATCGCGCCGCTCTTCTCAGCGTTCGGACCGGAGGCCGTCGCCGAGCGCGTCCGCCGCGCCGAGGGAGTGATGATCGTGACGACTCCCCATCTTCTCCCGAAGATCGACGCCATCCGCGAAGAGCTTCCGTCGCTGATGCACGTCGTCGTCATTCCCCGGACAGCAGATGACGCGATTCCAGACGGGAATCTCAACTATCGGACTCTGACAGAGGGCGCTTCCGGCAGCTTCGAAAACGAGCAGACCGGCCCCGATGATTGGTCGGTAATGCACTTCACGTCGGGCACAACCGGTTTGCCGAAGGGCGCCGCTCACGTGCACAACGCGGTCATCGGCCACTATGCAACGGGCAAGTACGTGCTGGACCTCCAGCCGGACGACATCTACTGGTGCACGGCAGACCCGGGCTGGGTTACCGGAACCAGCTATCACATGTTCGCGCCCTGGGTGAACGGCGTGACGAACCTCGTCTACGAGCCGGGCTTCGGCGCCTCGCGCTGGTACGAAGCAATCGAGCGCCACAAGGTGACCGTCTGGTACACCGCCCCAACCGCCATCAGGATGCTCATGAAGGCCGGAACGGAGGCCGCTCGCAAGCGAGATCTGTCGTCGTTGCGTTATGTAATGTCCGTGGGAGAGCCCCTGAACCCTGAGGGCGTTGTCTGGGGTAACGACGCTTTCGACCTCCCCATCCACGACAACTGGTGGCAGACCGAGACCGGCGCGATCATGATCGCCAACTACCCCGCGATGCCCATCCGGCCCGGCTCGATGGGCCGTCCCTTCCCCGGCGTCGAACCCGCCATCATCGACGCGGACTTCAACGAAGTCCGCGATCCCGACATCGAAGGTCAGCTTGCCCTGAAGCCCGGCTGGCCCTCGATGTTCCGGACCTACTGGAACGACCAGGAGCGGTACGACTCGCGATTCAAGAACGGCTGGTACATCACCGGCGACAGGGCCCGAAAGGACGCCGACGGCTACTACTGGTTTGTCGGCCGCGACGACGACGTCATCAACACAGCAGGCCACCTGGTGGGCCCCTTCGAGGTCGAGAGCGTGCTCATCGAGCATGAGGCGGTGGCCGAGGCCGGGGTGATCGGCAAACCCGACCCGGTGGCCATGGAGATAGTGAAGGCCTTCGTGTCTCTCAAAGAGGGTTTCGAAGAGAGTCCGGAACTCCGTCGCAGCCTCATCAACTTCGCGCGCCGGCGCCTGGGCCCCGGCGTGGCTCCGAGGGAGATCGACTTCCTCGACTCCCTCCCCAAGACCAGATCGGGGAAGATTATGAGGCGTCTTCTCAAAGCCCGGGAGCTCGGGCTGCCGGAGGGCGATACATCCACGCTCGAGGACGACTAGCCCGGCTGCCGTCCTCGGCCGCAATCACGAGTACAGGGCCCGGTGGCGACCGCCCCCGCATCTTCGGAGGTGCCCGAACGGAAGCCCCCGGTGAAGGGAGCTGGAGGATGACGCAACAGGGCTCAGTGGAACTCCATCGGGGGCTCCAGGGCGTGTACTTCGATCGAAGCAAGACCTGCTTCATCGATGGGCGGGCAGGGAAGCTTCAATACCGCGGGTACTCGATCGACGATCTGGCGACCCACTCCAGCTTCGAGGAGGTGGCCTACCTCCTGTTGCAGGGAAAGCTTCCGGCTGCTGGCGAGCTGGCCGGATTCGAGGAAGCGCTGAAGGAAGCAAGGCCGATCCCACCCGCGGCCCTCGACGTGATACGCCTGCTGAAGGACGCGCATCCGATGGACGTCCTCAGAACCGCCGTCTCGGCGCTCTCCGCCTTTGATCCCGACACCGCCGACCATTCGCGCGAAGCCGTGCTGCGCAAGAGCGTCCGGCTGACCTCACAGATCCCAACGATCGTTGCCGCTCACCATGCCATCCGGCAGGGAAGGGAGCCGGTGGAACCGGATCTCGACCTCGCGCACGCAGCCAACTTCCTCTACATGCTTGGCGGAGAGCGGCCCAGCGCCGCGGCCTCGGCGCTCATCGACACCGACATGGTCCTTCATGCCGAGCACGGCTCGAACGCATCCTCGTTCACAGCCCGCGTTGTGACGGCGACCGAGGCCGACCTCCACAGCTCGATCACGGCCGCCATCGCGGCCCTGTCGGGGCCGCGACACGGCGGTGCGGCCGAGAACGTGATGAAGATGGCGCAGGAGATCGGCGAGCCGGAACAGGCCGCCGGCTACATCAAGGAGCGGCGCTCGCGGGGTGAGCCGATCATGGGATTCGGTCACCGTGTCTACCGGACGGAGGATCCCCGGGCCCGCCACCTCAGGGAGGGCGTTCGCCACCTCAGTGAGGAGAAGGGAGAGCCCCGCTGGTACGCGATCCTCGAGGAGGTCCTCAAGGCGATGCAGCCGTTCGCCCGCCGGGGGGTCAACGTCAACGTGGACTTCTATTCCGGAGTGATCTACTACCTGCACGGGATCCCGCAGGACCTCTTTGTACCGATCTTCGCCATCGGCCGCGTGCCCGGCTGGGCTGCCCAGGTGCTCGAACAGGCGGAGAACAACATCCTCATCCGGCCCCTTCTTCATTACACCGGCCCGATTGATCGCGAGTACACACCGATCGGCGAGCGGACCTGAGAGCTTGGGCCCCACCGGCACCGCCACGACAGACTACTGCAGCCGGAAGCGGACTCCGCGAGCTGGGCGAACCATGTCAGTCCTCAATCCCGAACAGGGCCCGGACGTTTGACGCAACCTCACGCCGGGCGACCACAGTCACGATGTCCCCGGGAAGCAGAGTCGTATCCCCCCGGGGGATGAGAGTGCTCCCGTCCCGGCGCACGGCAACGATGACCGCGTCGGTGGGGAG
>CAZHMF010000096.1:0-1643 GCA_964533605.1 uncultured Anaerolineaceae bacterium | reverse complement strand
TCGAGATCGCCCGCCGTGATCGCGGCGTTGAGGTCGGAGTGCGTGATCACACCGAGGACCCGATCGGCCTCGTCCACAACGATAGCCACACGATCAGAGCCCGGGCTCAGCGATGCGATTATCTGCGGCACCGGATCGTCGGCGCGGAGACGGATGACATCCCGCTCCATGGCCTCGGAGACGCGAAGGAGCTGCATGACATTCTGAGGACCCCTCTCCTCGTTGACCTGAATTCCGCGCCGGCGGAGCTTGATCGTGTAGATGGTTCCGGCGGAGAGAACGGAGCTCGTCAGCGTCGCGGTAGCAACCGCGATCATCGCCGGAAGGACGACTTCGTAGTCCCGGGTGAGCTCGAAGAGGATCAGCACGGAGGTTACGGGTGCCCTGGCTGCGCCGGCGAAGAAGGCCGCCATACCAACGCTGGCGTAGGCGCCCGAATTCCCGGTTTCGGCGGGGATGAACTCGACAACAGCCATTCCGAACAGGCCGCCGATCATCGACCCCATGACGAGCGAGGGCCTGAAGATTCCGCCGCTGCCGCCGGAGCCGATCGTGACGACGGTGGCCGCGAGCTTGAGAACGAGAAGGAGCGCAAGAGTTCCACCGGCTGTGTCTCCTACGAGCGCATTGCCGAGTGCCTCTTGACTGAGTCCGAGAATGCCGCGGTCGACGAGGGCGAGTCCACCGACGAGAGCCCCACCCAGCACCGGCACCAGCAGCGCCGGGGGCCAGCGGAGGGCCCCGAATCCGTCTTCAGACAGATAGAGCAGTCTGGTGAAGGCGAGTGCGACCAGTGCAGTGATGATCCCGAGGAGAGCGTAGAGCGGCGCCTCCACGGCCGGAGTCTCCAGCGCGTAGTGGGGAATGGAGATCACCGGATCGTTACCGACGATCGCCGTCGACGTTATGTTCGCAAGCACGGACGACACGAGAATCACGCTGAAGAAGCGAGCCGTGAACCGCCTGAGAATGATCTCAACGGCGAAGAACATACCGGCGATCGGCGCGTTGAACGTGCCGGAAATGCCCCCGGCGGCCCCGCAGGCCAGAAGCAGCGTCACGTGCTCAGGGCGGAGCGAGAAGACCTGGCCGGCGAAAGACCCTAGAGCGGATCCGATCTGTACGATCGGCCCCTCCTTGCCGGCCGAGCCGCCACCGCCGATCGTAAGAGCCGACGCGAGCGACTTCGCAGCGACAACCCGGGGCCGGATGCGACCTCCCGCGCTTTCGACCGCCAGCATCACTTCAGGAACACCATGCCCTCGCGCTTCGCGAGCGAAGCGCAGCGTGATCCAGCCGACTGGAAGCATTCCCAGGGCGGGGATGGCGATGAGAGCCCAGTCGGGCCATGAGTCCAGCCCTCGATCCAGAAGCTGGTCGTAGAGAACCCACTCGATCGCATCGATGAGCTCACCGAAGAGAACTGCGGCGAGACCTGAGCCGAGGCCCACGAAGACCGCAAGGATGAGGAGGCCGGGGGTGGGCGAGCGTTCGACTCTCTCCCCGACGAAGCTGCGGAAGGCGCCCAGGCCGCGCCTCGGACCTGCCGTACTCAGCGTCACCGGCGGACACCTCTGCCGGGCGCGCGGCGGCGGCTGCCGCTCCGTGAGCCGCGCAGGTCACTGTCGGCGGCGCGCTCCAGC
>CAZHMF010000095.1:0-8160 GCA_964533605.1 uncultured Anaerolineaceae bacterium | reverse complement strand
GCCGGAACTGGGTGCGGTCACGTCCCGGGGGACGAAAGTAGTCGGATCCGGTACCCCTGCCGTTGACAGGGAGACGCGGTTCGTGGCATCTTGTAATTGGTAGTTAGTGTCACTAAGACACGAAGTCGATTCCGATTCCCTCAGCTCAGGTGGTGCCGGATGCCTGTACAGGCCAACCCAGAAGACCTCGTCGCCTTCTTCACCGACCCGGATTCCTGTCCGACCGACAGCCTGGAACCACGGCGGCTGTCCGACGAGCCGGCGTTCGTCGCCTGGCAGCAGGAGATCCCCCGAGACTACCTGGAGATGCCGCCGAAGGAGCTGCACCGTCGCATTTCCCGGGCGCGTGAGCTCCTTGGCGAGAATCTCGTAGTGCTCGGTCACCATTATCAGCGGGACGAGGTCATCCGGTATGCGGACTTCACCGGCGACAGCTTCAAGCTGGCCCGTTGTGCCGCCGACCAGGAGGGCGCGAGCTACGTCCTCTTCTGCGGTGTCCACTTCATGGCCGAGTCGGCCGACATCCTCACGGAACCCGATGTCCGGGTGATCCTTCCCAACATGGCGGCCGGCTGTTCGATGGCCGATATGGCCGCCCCGGCCGACGTCTTCGCCGCCTGGGACCATATTGTGGCGGAACTCGGCGCCGACCACGGTGTCATCCCGGTGACCTACATGAACAGTGCCGCCAGCCTGAAGGCTTTTACGGGACTGCGCGGAGGTCTCGTGTGCACGTCGAGCAATGCCGGGCGCGCCCTCGAGTGGGCTCTGTCGAGAGGGAAGCGGATCCTCTTCTTTCCGGACCAGCACCTTGGCCGCAACACCGGCTATGACCTCGGCGTCCCGCTCGCCGAGATGGCGGTCTGGGACTACAGACGGCCGAACGGTGGTCTGACCGCCGACCAGCTTCGAGCCGCGCGCATGATCCTCTGGCAGGGGCACTGCAGTACCCATCAGCGGTTCTCAACCGAGCAGATCGCACGGGCCCGCAGCGAGCACCCCGGCGTCCAGGTGATCGTGCATCCGGAATGCAGGTGGGAGGTCGTCCAGGGTGCCGATTTCGCCGGCTCGACGGAGAAGATCAGGCAGACGATCGCGGCCGCTCCGCCCGGCAGCGTCTGGGGTGTGGGGACCGAGATCAACATGGTGAAGCGCCTGGCGAGAGAGCATCCGGACAAGGAGATCTTCTGTCTCGATCCAGTCGTGTGCCCCTGCTCAACGATGTACCGAATCCACCCTGCCTATGTCGCCTGGACCCTCGAAGGGCTGCTGCGCGGCGAAGTGATAAACGAAGTAAAGGTCGACGACGACACCCGCCGGTGGGCGCTTGTGGCGCTGAATCGCATGCTTTCGATCTGAACCGGAGAAGCCGTCACCTGGGCCGGAGGGCTCGCCCGCCCCGGACCTCGAGGAGCAGTCGGCGAAGCTCATGGAGGAGCTGCAGCCGCTTTCGGTGCCAGCGGGACGCGAGTCCGCTCGAACTCGGGATCACATAGGGGATCGTGGCACCGATCCTTTCCGGTTGGACCCCATCCCCACGCGCTGCGATTTCCCGTGCGCTGATCCCGAGGGCGTGTGCGCCGAAGAGCCGGTAGATCCCTCGTCCGCTGAACACTGCGAAGGTGGGTGCCGCGGAGGCAATATCCGTTCTCAGCCTCCTTGCCCCGCGCACTATTTCGGAGCGCTTCAGTTCGGATGCCCGGGCCGTTGGCCGCGGGCAGAGGTCCACGAAGCCGATGCCAGAGTCGGCCGGCAGGGTGCTGTCATCCATGTGCGAAACGGGCTGGGCGGTCAGTCCGCTCTCGTACAGCTGTCGCCAGAAGACGTTCCCCGGATGCGCGTAGTAATGGCCCGCGCGAGCGGACTCGATCCCCGGGTTGTAGCCGATAAAGACGAAGTCCAGGCCCGGCTGCAGCAGGCGCGGCAGAATGCCGGGATGCCCATCATGCAGCCGGCGCGCGGGGGCATTCATCGGATGCTCCCGTCGAGCTCGAGCCGCAGGCGCGGGTCGCGGATGTGAACGGCAACGGGCTCAACATCATCGGGGAGCGCCCCGAGCGGCAGGGGGAAGCGCAGGACCGCCGTGCGCTTCTCTCCCGCGTCCCAGGCCAGGGCTGTTTCGGAGCGTCCGGGGAGCGGCTCCATCGCTTCGATCCAGGTTCGGAACCGCCTGAATTCGACGGAGAAGTCCTCGGCCACCGGTGTCCAGGCGTCCCCGGCCGTCACAGCGAGTCTGATCTGAAGACTCGCAGCCGGGCAGCCGGGCAGCCCCTCGCACAGGAGGTCCGGGCCGGCGGCGAAGGAGCGGACGGCAAAAGAGTGTCCCCCTGCCTCACCTGTGTCGCCCGGTTTGATGACCTTCTCACCGTAGATGGCGTTCAAGATCGGAGGCAGGGCGTAGAGAGCGACCATGATCCCGGCGAGTATGCCCAGGATTGCCCCGAGGGCAAGGCATCCGGCCCGGGGACCACCGCCCTTACCGTCGCGGTCGACGGGGACTCGCCTCCGCTCGCGAGCCATCATTCCCCTCCGCCGGGAAGAGCCGGGACTCCACCGGTCCCGGCGGAGGGGCGTTCGCTCGTTAACGCTGCTCCGGCGCGGTCCACACTCGGATTCTAGGCTGCTGTCGCAGTTCCCCTGCACCTGTACCCTTGGCCAGGTGGAGAATCTCGTCAACCGTCTGCTCGCGGCGGCTCGGGGGGGCGATCCGGTTGTGCAGGCGTCGGTGCTTGAAGCGGGCCCTCTGAAACTGGTGCCCGGTACGCGAATGCTCATCGAGCAGTCCGGCGCGCGTCTCGGGAGTCTGGGCTCGGAAGATCTCGACGCGCTTGTTGTGGAATTCGCGCGGACTGCATTCCGCAGCCGATTCGCCGGCACAGTTTACGCCGGCCCGCAGGGCCTCAGCGAGAGGACCGTGGCCGGGGCCGCCAGTGTGTACGTGGAGCTGGTCACTTCGAAACCCGTCTTCCTCGTGGTCGGGGCCGGCCACATCGGCCGTTCTCTCGCCCGGCTTGCCGATCTGCTCGATTTTCACGTGGCCGTTATCGACGACCGCGAGGACTTCGCTTCGGAGGGGAAGCTTCCGGAAGCAGACGAGGTGATCTGCGGAGATTTCGGTCCCTCTCTCGACGCCTATCCGATCAACGCCGCCACGTCGGTCGTCCTCGTTACGAGAGGACACAGACAGGACGAAGAAGCTCTCCGTCACTGCCTGGGGCGGGGCGCCGGATACCTCGGGATGATCGGCTCGAAGAGGCGGAGCGCAATCGTCATTCGGCACCTGACCGAGGAGGGATTCGATCCCGGCGAACTGGATGCCGTCAGGACCCCCATCGGGTTGGATCTTGGGGCGGAGACGCCGGAGGAGATCGCCCTGAGCATCATGGCCGAGGTGCTGATGCTCCGTTCCGGGGCCTCGGGAACGCCCATGTATTCCCGGCCGGCGCGACGCTTCGGAGCCTAATCCCGGTTCCCGGACTGCCCGGCGCCGGTGTCCACAATGCGGCTCGCCAGGTCTGGCGGTAGGATGAAGCAGTGGACGGATTCAGCCTCTCCCCGGTTCCCTCTTTACGCTCACCCGTCGTGATCCTCGCCTTCCGTGGCTGGAGCGACACAGGCACGGTGACGACCGACGCCGTGCGACATCTCGCGCGGTCCTTTGACGCCACTGAGTGGCTGACAGTGGATCCTGAGGACTACTTCGTCTTCACCGAAGTGAGGCCGACGGTAAGCATCGACGAGCAGGGGGAGCGGATCATCAAATGGCCCGAGAACACAGGCTATTGGGCCCGGTTGAATCAGTCTGAGAACGACCTCGTGATGATCTCGGGTGATGAGCCGAACCTTCGCTGGCGTACTTTCGCGTCCGCTGTGGCCGACGCCGTCGCCGCCACCTCACCCTCGCTCGTCTGCACACTGGTGGCGCGGCCGGCCGCAACGCCGCACACGCGGCCGGTGCCGGTCACGGGGTCGGCGGCCGACCCGGCGCTGGCCGAGCGTTTCGGCCTCGGCCGCTCTCTCTACCAGGGTCCCACTGGAATCGTCGGCGTATTACACGACGAGCTGCGACGGCGCGGTGCTCCCCTCATCAGCCTGGCAGCGGCCGTACCGCACTACCTCAACACCGATGAGAATCCGCCCGCCACGGGGGCGCTGTTGAAGGCGCTTACACCCGTTCTCGGGTTCGAACCTCCGGAAGGTCCGCTGGAAGTCGAGTCTCGGCGCTTTCTCGAGCGAGTCGACGAAGCATCCCGAGCGGACGATCAGATCGTCAACTACGTCCGGTCCCTCGAAGAGAGCTACCGCGAGCCGGCCCCTGCCGAGGATCCGCCCGAGGCGCCTCTGCCCCCGGCGGACGACGTCGTGCGGGATGTCGAGGACTTCCTCCGCGGCGGCGGAGACTAGTAGCTCGATAAGTACTAGCTCGACTTCAGTGCAAGCGTTTCCTGGATGTCCAGGCGGATACCGGGGCCCATCGTCGTGGTCAGTGTTGCCGAGCGGATGAACTGGCCTTTGATGTCCTTCGGGCGGGCGGCATTCACCGCATCCATGAACGCCGCGAAGTTGTCCCTCAGCTGCCCTTCGTCGAATGAGATCTTGCCGATCGGCACATGAAGATGGGCGAGGCGGTCGATCCTGAACTCGACGCGGCCCTTCTTCGCCTCGGCAATGGTCCGTTCGATGTCGTCCGCGTTGACCACGGTGCCCGCGCGGGGATTGGGCATCAGGCCACGCGGCCCGAGGACCCGTCCCAGGCGGCCGACCTTGCCCATCATCTCCCTGGTCGCAATTGCGACGTCGAAATCGGTCCAGCCGCCCTCGACCTGCTTAATCAGATCGTCGCTGCCGACATGGTCGGCGCCGGCGTCCTGGGCCACCTTGATCGACTCTCCCTCCGTGAACACGAGCACCTTCATGCTGCGTCCGAGACCGTGAGGGAGGACCGTGCTGGCCCGGATCTGCTGTTCTGCGTGCCGTGGGTCGAGCCCCGTCCGAAGATGGACTTCGACGGTCTCGTCGAATTTCGCGTGGCTCAGTTCCTTGGTGAGCTTGAGCGCCTCATCGATGCCGTAGAGCTTCGTGCGGTCGATCTTCTCGGCCGACTCCGTGTAGCGCTTTCCTTTGTTTGCCATGGCTAGCGGACCTCTATCCCCATGCTGCGGGCGGTGCCGGCAACGATGCGCATGGCATCCTCAACCGTGTGGGCGTTGAGGTCCGGCATCTTCGTCTCGGCGATCTTGCGGAGATCGGCGGAGCTGATCTCGCCGACCTTCTGAACACGGGGGTTCGGACTGCCCTTCTCGAGGCCCGCTGCCTTGAGAAGGAGCGAGGCAGCCGGCGGTGTCTTGAGAACGAAGGTAAACGAACGGTCCTGGAAGATCGTGATCTGAGCGGGGATGATCTGCCCGGCCTGCTGGGATGTCTTTGCGTTGTAGTCCTTGCAGAACTCCATGATGTTGACGCCGTGCTGGCCGAGGGCCGGCCCAACCGGCGGCGCCGGATTCGCTTTGCCTGCCGGCAACTGGAGGGTCAGAGCGGCCCTCACCTTCTTCGCCATAGGTATGAGACTCCTGGTGTGCAAACGGCGGGCGCTCGGGCTCGCCTCCACGTGTACCCGTCATGCGGGCCAGTCATCAATCGTGCCGCGGCACCGGGTTGCGGGCAATCCGGCCGGATCTCCACCGCCCGCAGCCGGGACTTCCCGGCGTCCTCCGGTAGGATGGCCGGTAGTTCCTCTGAGGAGTACATGATGACCTTCGTCCCGACGAGCGATGTGCAGCCACCGGAGCCGGACAGCTACGACTGGCCCGGCCTCGTTACAGACCTGACGCGGCTGCTGCGGCTGAAGACGACACCCATCGGAATGAAGCTCTACGAGAAGCAGGCTGAAATGGAGGCCGTTCCGCGGGTGCGAAGGCCCAGCGCCATCCACACGACCGACCAGATCGTCGCCCAGGCCGCCCGTCTTGGCTGGACCGTCGGGATAACGGCCGAAGATCTCGTCGGTGCACAGTGCGGTGCGGTCATCGGGCTCCACCCTCAGGACGAAGAATGGCTCTCGGGTCGAGGGATGGCGGGGGTCTGGTTCGAGACCGTGGAGGATTCGGCAGCACACCAGCGGGCGATGGATGTTGTGCCCCACGGCACCTACGAGGCGATGGTCGTTTCACCCCTCGCCTCAGGGCGCCTGGATCCGCCCGACATCTGCCTTGTCTACGCGTCGCCCGGTCAAATGATCATTCTCATCAACGGTCTCCAGTGGTCGGGTTATCGGAAGTTCGACTGGGGCGTCGTCGGGGAATCGTCGTGTGCCGATTCGTGGGGACGGGCGCTGGGGACCGGTGAGCCGAGCCTATCGATCCCCTGTTTCGCGGAGCGCCGGTACGGCGGAGTGCTCGACGACGAGCTCCTGATGGCGATGCCTCCGCGGTTCCTGCCCAAGGCGATCGCGGGCATGGCGCGATTGTCGGGGAACGGCCTGCGCTATCCGATCCCGCAGTACGGGATTCAGTCCGATGCCCGGGCGGGCCTGACGGTGAGCTACGGCTAGCCCGGGGGCAGCGGCCCGGCAGATGGCCGTGAGGCATGTCTCACGGCTTCCTTCGGTCCTCTCGGAAGCTGATGGCTGCCCCCTCCGGTAACAGGACTTATGAGGCATCAGGCCCTGGCTTCGGTAACATCTCTTGTGAGGCAGATCGACGGGTTGTTGGCGGCTACGCCGAAGCCTAGAATGCCCGCACCCCGACTAATCTCGGGAGCAAGGAGTGCCTGATGAGCGCAGTACAAGATGCCCTGGCCAGGGTCGCCATGTTCCGGGACCTCAATAAGAAGCAGCTCGGGCGTCTCGAGCGGATTACCAGGGAGCGCACTTTCAAGGCCGGCGGGACGATCATCAAAGAGGGCGACGAGGGTGTCGGCTTCTATCTTCTGATGTCGGGTTCGGTCGATGTGACCAGAGGGGGTTCTCAACTCGCCACTCTCGGCGCCGGCGATAGCTTCGGCGAGATGGCGCTCCTGGACAACTATCGGCGGAGTGCAACTGTCGTCGCCAAGGACGATGTGGCGGCGCTCGTCATGTTGCGGTCAGACTTCATGGCCGAACTCCGGAACAACGCCGACCTCGCAGTCGAGATGCTCGTGTTGATGAGCCGCCGCCTGAGGGAGGCCGACGAGGCTATTGCCAACCGTTAGCTCGGGCTGAAGAGTGGTTCTGAATCGCCGGCGTCACTGAACGCCGGCGATTTGGTGTTGTCTTTTCGGGGGCGTCAGATCGAGTGCCGGGAAGCGGTGTGAACTCGCGCGGCCGGGTGCTAGCGTGCGGCCATGGCGCGGGCCTCTACCCCGGAGAGACCGGCCGGTCCGGTCGATGGTCGTCGAAGGCCGGGAGGCATTGGCGAACCGAGTCTCGTCGAGAGTCAGCTGTCGGCGATCTGGGCGGCGGGTCTCGGCGGTGGCTGGCAGCTTGTCGATGGGCGAACTCTCCGGGTGGTGTTTCCCGGGACGCCCGGCCGGGGACCGGGCCCGGACTTCCGTGGCGCCGTCATCGAAGTAGGCGGTGACACGGTTGTCGGCGATGTTGAGCTTCACAGCCACGATCACGGCTGGGTCGAGCACGGACACCAGGAGGACTCCCGCTACGACAGCGTCGCCCTGCATGTCGTGGGACGTGTGGGAGCCGGGAGGGAGGTCACGAGGAGCAGGAGCGGGAGGGAGATTCCGATCCTCGTGGTGGCTCCGGGCGCCGAGTCGGTCATGTTCGAGCCGCCCTGTTCCGCCGCGCGCGCTTCGCGCGTGCGGGACACCCTTGCCGAACTCGGCGATGAGAGGCTCGAGGAGAAGGTGGGCAGGCTGGCGCTGCTGGCGGAAGCGCGGGGGCCGGCGCAGTCGCTCTACTTCGCGTCGATGGAGGTGCTGGGAGGCCCTCCGAATCGAAACGCATTCGCAGAGATAGCTCAGCAGGTCCCTCTCGCGGTGCTTCTCGAACGGGCGGCGGACACGGGATCGAGGCGCCTGCGAGCGCGGGTGATCGCGGCAGAGCTGCGTTGGGCGGCGGCCGGGCAACCCCTGCGCACGGACGGCCAGCGGCCGCCGGCCGATACCCGGCGGCGGCTCTAGGTCGCACGCGGGCTGATAGCCGCCGTCTGGCCACGCGCCGGCGGG
>CAZHMF010000094.1:0-8274 GCA_964533605.1 uncultured Anaerolineaceae bacterium | reverse complement strand
CTCGAAACGAGAGATGGGAGTAGGCGCGGTGCTGCTGAGAATCGGGGCGGTGCTTCCCGATACGGGCGGGAAGGGGGCGGTTGTCCGTCCACTCGAGGATCCCCGTCCCCTGGAGGGCCACCGTCGTCTCCGCCTGGGCGAGATCGATGAACTGGCCTTCTCCGGTCCGCACGCGGTGGTGGAGCGCCGCCATGAGGGCAGTGACCGCAAAGTAAGGCGATGAGAAGTCAGAATAGAGCGGCGCCATCCCGACCGGCGGGCGGTGGGGGAAGCCCATGTTCATGTTGAGGCCGCCGAAGGCGATCACCCCGTTGCCGTAGGCGCCGTGACGGCGATGAGGACCGGTGGTACCCATGACCGGCATCGTCAGCATGATGATGTCGGGCTTCACCTTGCGCAGCTCTTCGTAGCCCAGCCCCCAGCGCTCCATGCGGTCGCCCGTGAAGTTGTTCGTCACAATGTCGCTGAGGCCAACGAGCTCCCTGGCGATCTCGATACCGCGGTGGGTGTTGAGGTTGAGGGTGATGGAGCGTTTGTTCGAATTGGTGTCGTGGAAGATGCCGTCGAGATCGATCGTGCCGGGCTCGAAGGGCTGGAGGCCCCCGTTGCGGATGTTGTCGACGCGAACCTGGGACTCGACCTTGATGACCTCGGCGCCGAAGTCGGCGAGGACACGCGAGCTTGCGGGTCCTGCGATCATCCAGAAGAAATCGAGGACTCGAAGGCCGGCAAGGGGAAGAGCACGGGGCTCACGCGAGGCAGCCGGCTGGGAGGTTGCGGGCGGCAACGGGGCGCCGCCGGGCTCCCCGGCCGGGACTTCCGGGGCCAGGCTGCCGAGGACCTCGGCTGTGTGCTCGCCGAGAAGGGGGGCGCGGCCGGGGCCCGGGGGCGGTGTCCTGCTGAAGCGGAACGGGGTCCCCGTATCGAGCAACGGCTGCGACGACTGAGGGTGCTCGTAGGCGGCGAAGAACCCGCGTTGGGCGAGCTGCTCATCTGCCAGGAGATCGGCCGCGTTGTTGACGGGCATCACGAGCATCCGCCGCCGCTGCCCCTCGCTCACGAGCTCAGCCCGGCGGTGACGAGAGCACAGCTCGGTGATGGCCTCGGAGATGTTGAGCGGGTGGGCCAGGCGGTAGGCCTGATCGCGCCAGCACGCCTCGCCGAGGTAGTCACCGATTCCCTCATCGCGCAGCCAGCTGACGAATGCATCCCAGAGGTGAGGGGCGCCGATGGGGACGGTGAAGTTCAGCCAGAGGCCGTCGCTGCTCCGGTAGATTCCGTAGGGGTCCTTGCCTGCGGGAGGGAGCGAGCGGCGACGGATGATCTTCCCGTGCCACGCGTAGTAGTTCGCGTTGGCCGTCTGGACGGTCGCCATCGAGGTGGCTTCCTGCAGAGAGACGTCGACCCGGCAGCCCCGGCGTTCGGGGTCGCGCTCACGGCCGGCGAGCGCCGTGAGTGCCCCGGCGACGGCCGCGACGGAGCCCATGTGGTAGGCCTGCTCGGCACCGGGGACATTCGGCGCGTCGCCGGCGAATCCGTTGAGGTACATCAGCCCGCTGGCGGCAGCGCCAATGAGGTCGTTTCCGCGGTAGTTTCGGTGCGGACCCTGTTGGCCGAAGGGCGTAATGGTCGTGTAGATGAGGGAGGGGTTTTCGACGGCGAGGACTTCGTAGCCGAAGCCGAGGCCGTCGAAGCGGCCGGGCGCGGCGGTTTCGATCAGAACGTCCGCCGTGCGCACGAGGCGGCGGAGGTCGGAAGCTCCGGCGGCGCTCGCGAGGTCGAGCACGATGCCGCGCTTACCGGCGTTGAAGTGCAGGTGATAGAGGCTCCGTTCGAGCCCCGGCTTGTCCAGGAGGAACGGCGAGCGGCCGCGGCTTGTGTCGCCGCCGGGCGGCTCGATGCGGATCACGTCGGCGCCGAGCTCGGCGAGCTGGCGGCCCGCAAAGAGCCCGGGTTCACCTGCAAGGTCGAGAACGCGGATGTCAGCCAGCGGTCCGGTCAGGTCTGAACTCCTCCGTCGAGGGAGGAGTCTAACGGGGATTTGTACTTCAAAGTCAAGAAGAAGCGGCCGGAACCGAGATCCGGTTCCGGCCGACCGGTGACTTCCCGCAACGGTGCCGGCCGGGGCGTCCCCAAAGCTGGTTGCTGGCCCGCACGCTGCGGGCGCACCACACTTTTTCGGGAGGTGTGATATGACCACACCCGAGGAGGCCGTGGCGCTCGTCCACCGATACGCGGAAGCGGGCACCGCCCGGGACGTGGATGCCCTGACCGGCATCTTCACAGAGGACTTTGTGAACCATCATCCGGCCGGGCCCGCCCGCGGACTCGACGCTCTCAAACGGTTCGTGGAAGGAGTGCTCAACGCCTGGCCGGAGCTTTTGGTGACCGTCGAGACGGCGTTTGCAAACACGAGCTTCGAGGACGGCCCCCGCGTGGGCGCGCTCGTGACGCTGCGCGGTCGCAACCCCGACAAGGGGCGGACGCTCGAGGTGCGCGAGATCTGGATCTTCAGAGTCAGCGAAGGGAAGCTTGCGGAGCGCTGGTATGTCGTGGACCAGGCAGGCGCAACCGTGCGGTAGCCGGATGCCGGAGAGCCCCGCCGCTTCCCGCGCGCCGCTTCCCGCTCAGCGCCCGCCCGCCGGGTCGTAGTGCATCATCGTCGTCGCCGTGCGGCCGGCGACGTCGCCGTGGGCGTCCCGGAACTCGACTTCGTGGCGGACGTAGAGTGAGTGGCCAAACTGGCCTCCGAGCCTCTCGGTGATGTCGGCGATGCGCGAGACGGCCTTGAACTCCTCGCCGAGGCGGAGAGGGCGCTCGATGGAGAACTCGTTGCTCACGAGGATGGACGCCGGCATGAGGCTCCGGAGGCCGAGTTCCTCCTCTTCCCGGAAGGGCGCGATATTCATGAGCGCGACGCCTGGAACCTGATCGCCCTCGGTGAGCGGCGCATCGAGGTCGCCGCCGAAGTTCACCACCGCCCGCCTCACCGCGTCCGGGCTCACCCGGACCGGGGCCGGTTCCCCTTCCCGCCCGATAAGAGCGCGGATTTCGTCGGTGATGAGAGAGCCCTCGGCCATGGCAGTGAGCGTACGCCTCGCCGCCCGTGCGCGGAACTGCCATCAGACGGCGGCGGACCGGCACCCGCCACTGCCGGCGGCCAGGCGGGGCGGCTCCCGGCCGCTCGACCGTCGCGTACACTGCGCGCAGTCCCTATCGAGGAGCGTCTCGTGTCCTGGAAGCCAGAGGTAGACGAACTGCGGCGTCGCGAGGAGCTCGGGCGCCGGATGGGGGGGCCGGACTCGGTCGCCTTCCAGAAGAGCCGGGGGAAGCTGACGGTCCGGGAGAGGATCGACCTGCTGGCCGACCCGGGGAGCTTCGCCGAGAGGGGTGTCCTCGCCGGCCGGCCGGAATGGGAGGGGAACGAGCTCAAGGCGCTGACTCCCGCCAACTCGGTCACCGGGACAATACGGATCGACGGCCGCCGGGTTGCCGTCCACGGCGGTGACTTCACCATCCGCGGCGGTTCCGCGGATGCCGCAATCGCCGACAAAGCGGGCTGGGCCGTGAAGGAAGCGTTCACGAGCCGGATCCCGATGGTGAGGCTGCTGGATGCCACGGGCGGGAGCGTGAAGTCGTTCGAAACGATGGGCCGCACCTATCTGCCCGGGGCCGATCGGAACATGGACATCGAGATCCTCCACCGCGTGCCGGTCGTCTCAGCCGTCCTCGGGTCTGTGGCCGGGCTTCCCGCCGTCCAGGCGGCGCAGTGCCACTTCAACGTGATGGTGAAGGGTACGAGCCAGCTCTTCGTCGCCGGCCCGCCGGTGGTGAAGGCCGGCCTCGGCTACGAGATCTCCAAGGAGGATCTGGGCAACGAGGATATCCAGATCCGCAAGGCCGGGAGCGTGGCGAACCTCGCTGTTGACGAGGTGGACGCAATGCGCCAGATCAAGGCATTCCTCTCATATCTCCCGCAGAACGTCTGGGAGGCCCCGCCGTACGTGGAGCCGGACGACAGCCCCGATCGTCGGGAGGAGGAGCTGCTGGCGCTGGTTCCGCGCGATCGGCGCCGGCCCTTTGACCCGCGGAAGCTCCTTGAGCTTGTGCTCGATCGCGGCTCCTTCTTCGAGATCCAGCCCCTGTTCGGCCGGGCCCGGGTCACGGGGCTTGCCCGTGTGAACGGGCACCCGGTCGGCGTCATGAGCAACGATCCGCGTCATCTCGGCGGAGCGATGGACAAAGCGGCCGGCGAGAAGACTGCCCGTCTGCTCCAGCTCTGTGACACGTTCCACCTGCCGCTGGTCTACTTCTGCGACGAACCGGGCTTCATGGTCGGTCTCGAAGAGGAGAAGAAGGGCATCGTCCGGGCCGGTGCCAGGATCACGTCGCTGCTCGCCCTCTCGCAGACACCTTACATAACGTTTATTGTCAGGCAGGTCTACGGTGTCGCCGGCGGCCTCCACTACCGTGGTGGCGAAGGTTTCTACCGGCGCTATGCCTGGCCCTCTGGCCACTGGGGTTCGATGCACATAGAAGGGGGCGTCTCGGCCGCCTACCGGCGGGAGATCGAGAACGCGGCGGACCCGGACGCGAGGCGGGCCGAGATCCAGGAACGGCTCGACGCTCTCTCCTCGCCCTTCCGCACGGCCCATGCGTTCGCCGTCGAAGACATCATCGATCCCCGTGACACGCGACCGCTGCTGGTCGGGTTCATCGAAGATGCGCAGTCCGTGATTCGGACGCAGCTTGGGCCGACCAGCCGGATCCCGTATCTGCCGTAAACCCGAGTGCCGAGTGCCGAGTGCCGAGTGCCGGGATGCCGGGATGCGGTGTTCGCTGGCCCCTAGCGCGCGCTTCGGTCCGGCCGGGGCAGTTCGAGCCCTGGAGTTGCATGTTAGGCTTCAGCCGCGCGACGGGTTGCGCGGGAGGCGTGCCCTGACGGGGGTGGAGATTGATCAGCGTGCTTATGCCGGGGAGTTTCGATCCCCCGACGAGCGGCCATGTCGTTTTGGCCCTCGCTCCTCCGCCGCCTCTGCATGGAACCTGAGAGGGTGGGGGAGACTGCGGCGCGGATCACTGCCGTCGAGCGGGTGAGCTCCGGTCGCAACCCGGAGTCGGGGACGGTGACGGCACTGCTCATCGGGCTCGTTGCCATTGCACCCGTTTCGATCGACATGTTCCTGCCGTCGATGCCGGACATGGCGAGGGAGTTCGATACGAGCACGGGCTCGATCAGCCTCGCGGTGACGCTGTTCCTCTTCGCCTTCGCCGCCTCTCAGCTCTTCTTCGGCCCCGCTTCCGACCGGTTCGGGCGCCGTCCGGTCCTGCTTGCCGGTCTCGGACTCTACATCGCCGGGACGCTGGTCTCGCTCTTCAGTCCTTCGGTATCCGTGCTGGTGGCGGGCCGCGTCCTGCAGGGCGCGGGCGGCGGCGCGGGACCTGCAGTCGCCAATGCCGTCGTGATCGACGTCTACCGGCGCGCGAGAGCGACACAGGTCCTGGCGGCCATGGCGATGGTTATGGCCCTTGCGCCCATGCTGTCACCGATCGCCGGCGGCCTGCTGCATGACCTTTTCGGCTGGCGCTCGGTGTTCGTCACGCTGCTGGCCGTGGGAGGGATTCTCATCGCGGGTTGCCTGGTGCTCCTCCCGGAGACCGTGCCCGAACGAGATCCGTCGGCGCTCTCGGGGCGAAGGATGGCCGCCAACTACGGGCGGTTGTTCTCGTCTCCCGTCTACGTGAGCCACGCGCTCTTGATCGCACTCCTGTTCAGCGGCCAGCTGGTGTTCATCTCTTCCTCGTCCTTCGTGTTGATCGACGAACTCGGTTTGACGCCGCGGATGTTCGGTCTGGGCTTTGGCTTCGTCGCGCTCGGGATCATGGCGGGGGCCGCGCTGGCACGAAGGCTGGCAGGCCGCTGGAGCCCCGACCGCATCGTCCTCGCCGCCGTGGTCGGCGGCGGGACGGCGAGCACGGCGATGGCGGCGCTGGCGCTGACCGGTGTCGCCGGTGCGCTCTTCATCGTGCTGCCGATGTTTCTCTTCGCGGTGGGCAATGGGCTGGCGCGTCCGCCCGCGATGGCGGCCGCCCTTGTGCCCTTTCCCGAGACCGCCGGGCTGGCGTCGGCTGTGCTCGGATTCGCGCAGATAGCGCTCGCCTCGGCCTACAGCATCGCGTTCAACGGGCTTCTGACACCAGGCTCGGAGACGATGACCGGCGCGATCGCGGTCGCCTCGCTGTCGGCCCTCATACTTGCATTGCTGGTGGCGATCCCGACCTCCCGGGCGCAGCAGCGTGAAGTCGCCGGGAGCGGGGGATGAGTGGCGGGTTCGAAGTTCCGAGTTCCGAGTTCCGAGTTCCGAGTTCCGAGTTCCGAAGGGGGGTGCGTCCGGGGTAGAATCGGCTCCGCCCGAGAGATCCTCGCAGGAGCCGACTATGCCCGCCCTTCGCTGGGGGATCCTCGCCACCGGACGGATCGCCCGTGTCTTCGCGGAGCAGCTCAGAGAAAGCGCGAGCGGGCGGCTCGTCGCGGTCGCCAGCCGCGATGCGGCTCGAGCAGAGGCATTCGCCACAGGCTTCGAGGGGGTTCGCGCTCCGCAGAGCTACGCTTCGCTGCTCGAGGCGGACGACATCGACGTGGTGTACATCGCTACGCCGCACAGCGAGCACGTCGAGTGGGCGTTCAGAGCGCTCGAGGCCGGCAAACACGTTCTCTGCGAGAAGCCTCTGGGCGTCAATCACGCCGAGGTGATGGCCCTCATTGAGGCCGCTGAAGAAAGTGATCGCTTCCTCATGGAAGCGTTCATGTATCGGGTCCATCCACAGACGGAGACTCTTCGGCGGCTGCTCGCCGAACGCGTGGTCGGGGAGGTCGGGCATCTCCGGGCCTCGTTCGGCTATCGTGCTCAATTCGATCCCGGCAGCAGGTTATTCCGGAGCGACCTCGGGGGCGGGGGCATCCTCGATGTCGGCTGCTACCCGGTGTCGATGGCGCGGATGGTGGCGGGGATTGCGGCGGGCGTGGACGTGCTCGAACCGGAGTCCGTCGCGGGCAGCGCCAATCTCGAGGGAGGCGTTGATGTCCGGGCGGTAGCTCTCCTTCGCTTTCCGGGAGGGATGACGGCTCAGATCTCGGCCGCCTGTTCTCTCGATCTCGAGAACGACCTCGAGATCTTCGGTGACGAGGGCCGGATCCAGGTGCCATCGCCCTGGTTCTGCGGCTCCGGCCACGGCCCCGGCCCGTGGGAGATCCGGGTGCTTCGGCGAGGCGAGGCACCCCGGACGGTGTCCGGAGAGGAGCCGCGCGGGATCTTCACCGTCGAAGCCGACAGGGTCGCCGAGGAGCTGGCTCAAGGTCGGAGGGAGTGTGCCTCGATGAGCCTTGCGGACAGTCTGGGGAATGCCGGCGCGCTCGACGCCTGGCGGCGCGCCGCAGGCCTCGTGTTCCCGTTCGAGCTTCCGGGGGGCTGGACCGCGAGGGCCACCAGGAAAGCGCTCGAGAAGCGCTCTGATGCGCCGATCCCGCGGGGGCGTCTTGCGGGACTCGAGAAGCCGGTTTCGCGCCTCGTGATGGGCTGTGACAATCAGACGGAGATGCCCCACGCGGCCGTCATGTTCGATCACTTCTTCGAGCAGGGCGGCAACACCTTCGACACTGCTCATATTTACGGCGGGGGGAAGATGGAGCGTCTGCTCGGCCGCTGGATGGCCGACCGGTCCATCCGAGAGGACGTGGTGCTGATCGGGAAGGGCGCACACACTCCGCGGAACAGGCCGGAGTTCGTCGGATCAGAACTGAGCGAGAGCCTCGAGCGGCTCGGCACGGAGTACGTCGACATCTACATGCTCCACCGTGACAACTCTGAGGTCCCGGTCGGGGAGTGGGTCGAGGCGCTGAACGAAGAGGTGAGGGCGGGACGGGTCCGCGTCCTGGGCGCCTCCAACTGGACGCTGGAACGAGTCCGCGAGGCGAACAGGTACGCAGCTTCTCAGGGCCTCGCCGGATTCGTCGCGATCTCCAACAATTTCAGTCTCGCTCGCATGAACGATCCCGTTTGGCCCGGCTGTGTGGCCTCCTCGACGGCCGCCTATCGGGGGTTTCTCGAGGAGTCGCAGCTGGCCCTCTTCCCGTGGTCCTCGCAGGCCCGCGGATTCTTCGCACTGCGCGGCTCCCGCCCGGAGAACCGCGCGTCCGGGCGGAGCAAGGCGGGCTCGCGCAATCACACCAACGATCGCGCAGTGACGCGTGTGTGCTACTCTACGGAACGTAGG
>CAZHMF010000093.1:2666-8290 GCA_964533605.1 uncultured Anaerolineaceae bacterium | reverse complement strand
GGGCACGGCGTAGACTGGGTGTGCCCGAGCAGAGCCTCGCCCCGCCCGGCCGCGGAGCGGCGGGCGGCCGTGGGCGGACCGGATCAGGTCACGCTCTGCGGCATGCGGCTGAATCTCGTCTGAGTGCCTGAGGCCGACTTCGCCGGGACCCGGCAGCCCACGCCGGCTACAGCGTTGGGGTCGGAGCCCTGATAGTCTTCGCCCACATCACCACCGGCGGAAGGAGCAGCGATGAAGTTCGGAACGCAGATCCCGGGCAACCAGACAAGTTGGGAGGCGATGATGTCGGTCGCGAGGGTGATGGACGCAGGGCGCTGGGACAGCGCCTGGACGTTCGATCACTTCGTGCCGCCGCTGCCGTTCATGGACGAAACGCAAGATTGTCTCGAAGGCTGGATGACACTCGCAGGGCTCGGGGCCGTAACAAGCCGGGTCCGGCTCGGCACGATCGTCAGCGGCAACACCTATCGCAACCCGGCGCTCCTGGCCAAGATGACGGCCACCCTCGATGCCATGACCGGTGGGAGAGCGATCCTCGGGATCGGGGCGGCGTGGCACGTCCGCGAGCACGAGGCGTACGGCTGGGACTTCCCCAGCATGAAGGAACGGTCCGACCGGCTCGAGGAGGCCTGCGAGCTGATCCGGAAACTGCTCCACGCCGAGGAGCCGGTCGACTTCAGCGGCCGCTACTACAGGCTCGACAAGGCCCCGTTTGCACCGCGGCAGGGGGGCGCGAAGCCGGTCCCGATCATGGTAGGTGGCGGCGGCGAAAAGCGGACTCTGAGGACACTGGCAAAGTTCGGCGACATCATGAACGTCGGCGGTACACCGGAGGAGTTTGCGCGCAAGGTCGAGGTCCTCAACCGTCACTGCGAGGCGGTAGGTCGTGACCCCGCCGAGATCACCAGGACGGCGTTCATCATCGTCGCGCTGCAGGATGACGAGATGAAGGCGGCCCGCCTCCGTGAGCGCTTCGCTCCGCAGGCGTCGGACGAGGACCGAAGGCGGAACATGGCGGTGGGGAACGCCGAACACATCGTCGAAGTTCTGAACCGATACGGCGCAGCCGGCGCCGATGAGGTGCTCTTCCAGAGCATTCCCAACAACCCGCGCCTCTACGAGCGGCTCGACGCGGAGGTGTTGTCGGCGTTCGATTGACCGGCATGCCGAGTCCCGCTCCGGAGCAACGCCACTGCGCCGATCGGCGCAGCCGTCAGTTCAGCGCGGGGCGATAGTCCGGGCGACTTCATCGGGCTCAAATCGCGGCAGGGGCTCGCCGGCTGTGTTGTGCACGCCGGAACCTCTCGTCGCGCGTCCGATCACGGCCGTTTCGTATCGGTCCTTTCGAAGCGCAGCGACGGCATCTGCGCTCCGCTCCTCGGGGAAGGCGGCGAGCAGTGTTCCCGAGGCGAGCGTTCCCCAGGGATTGGCGCCCAGTCTCCGGCAGACCGCGAGACCGGGCTCGAACCAGAGCACCGCGGATTCGTCCACCTCGAGGGCGAGGTCCGAGGCGTCCGCGACCTCCCAGAGCGCTGTGGCGAGGCCACCCTCAGTCGGATCGTGCAGAGACGTGGCGCCCAGTTCGGCGGCGCGGAGGGCCGGCTCGACGATCGAAATGCCGGGGCTCTGCGCCGCCTTCGCGGCCTGCTCCAGGGTTCGCTCCGGGAGGCCTTCGAGTTCCCGGGGGCATGCGGCTGCCAGAACGGCCGCGCCCTCAACGGGAGCGGGGTTCACCTGGACGATCCAGTCACCGGCCGACGCCGATCCCGTCCGCAGGAAGCGACCGCTCGGGGAGTGGCCGATGAACTGACCGACGGCGATCGGCTGGTTGACGGCCGGCGTGACTTCCGTGTGTCCGCCGATGAGGGAAGCTCCGAGAGTCCGAAGCTCGTCGCGGATCTCCCGGAAGAGGCCGCGGATCTGTGCTTCATCGGTCCTCGGCGGCAGCAGCAGCGTGCAGAGGAACCAGCGAGGCCGGACTCCGCTCACAGCCACGTCGTTGGCGTTGATCACCACAGCGTAGCGCCCCAGCCCACGCCCGGTGAACGTGATCGGATCGGTGGCAACGATGAGGGTCCCGGCGGTGACCGCGACGGCGGCGGCGTCCTCCCCGATCGCCGGGCCCAGCAGCACGTCGGGTGAGCCCGGTGCCGCTGCGGCCAGCAATTCCTGCAGAAATGATGTCTCGAGCTTGCCCGCGGGGAGGTGATTCTTGCGCACGATGTCTCGCTAGCCGGCGGTCGCTGCCCGGGCGGCCGTGCCCCGCCTGTAGAAGGAGACGATCTTTCGATCGTTGCTCCACGTGACCGGTGCTTCCGGATCGTTCGCGAGCAGGAGGGGCTCGAAGGCATCCGCCAACCGGCCACTGCTTTCGTCGAGGCCTGCCAACGCGAGCGCGACGTCCGGGGACTCCAGGGGTCGTGCCGCGAGCGCTTCCGCGGCTGTGAGATGGGCGGCCGCCTGGCGGGCGAGGGATGCCCCGTCCTCCCAGCTACGGGCCCTGGTGAAGATGAAGGCGTTGAGTGCGGTCAGGACATGGAGAGGCTCGGCCGCTCCGAAGGCTGCGTGCTCCGACGCTCCGCCGACCTCGTCGCCACGGTCGACCTCCACGCTATCGAAGTGCACACGGCCCTGACTCAGGACCGAGAGGAAGGAGGGTGCATCTCCCGGGTCAACCGTGAGCCCGGGCGCGTCCCGCGGCACGAGGAAGAACCGCTTGGCCTCGCCCCAGCCGGCGCTGACGACAAAGAGTCCGGCCGTGCGTGCGGCCGCCACCCAGGTCTTCGTTCCGGAGACGGTCTGTGTCCCCTCCCTGGTCTCCGATGGAGTGAGCGTCACCGGCGGCCACGCTCCTTCCCGGTCTTCCGACGTGATGAAGGCGATGAAGTGCCGTTCGTCCGCCAATCGGGGGAACACCTGCCGGATCGCTCCCTGATAGCCGGCGTGAAACACCCAGGCGAGCCGGTCCGCGAGCGCTCCGCCCAGGGCACTGAGGAGGATTGGTCGTCCTTTTCCTGCGACACTCGCCAGCCAGGCGGCGCGCCATGCCTCTTCCGCATCCGCCGCGGCGGGGCCGATCTCTTCGGTCAGCAGCAATGAGACGAGGCTGTTGGGTCGCACGGGTTCCTCCGCGGCTGCCGTGTCCGACCGCCGAAGTGAATTCTAGCCCGCGCTGAGAGCTGTCGTCCCGGGCCTCCGGAAGCAGCTGTACTGCCGCGCCTCAGCTCACATTCCTGGCCCGCGCCCGGCCGGCGAGGTATTCGCGGGTCCGCGCCGGGCCGCCCTTCTCGGCCCGGAAGAGAGCAGCGTTGAAGAGGGTGACTCCCGCCGCCTCGAGGCGGTCGAGCTCGGCGTCGAGCTCCGCCTCGTTCCCGACGAGTGCGGCATCGCCGGGCGTCGCCGCGCCACCGCGGTCCAGGATCCCACGGTACGACGGTAGCTGGCCGTACATGACGAACTGCTGGTTCGCCTGCTCCCGCGCATTCTTCACGTCGTCCGTCAGAGCCACGGGCAGTCCCGCCATGATCTCCGGTGTTGGCCGGCCGGAGGCGTCGGCAGCCCGCCGGATGCGCGGCGCCACGTAGTCCTCGATGGACTTCGCGTTTGCCATCCAGAGGATCGTTCCGGCGGTCCGCTCGCCGGCAAGACGCAGCATCATCGGCCCGAGGGCCGCCACGACGCACTCGACGTTCTCGCCGCCGCGTGGCCCGCGGCCGCCGCCGTGGTAGGTGTAGAACTCGCCCGCGAAGTCGGGCTCCTCGCCGCGGAGCAGCGGAATCAGGATCTCGAGGTATTCCCTCATCTGCACGCCGGGGCGCCCGAAGGACATTCCGAGCATGCCTTCGATCACCATCTGGTGGGAGAGGCCGATCCCGAGCGTGAGCCGTCCGCCGGCGGCCTCCTGGGCCGTGCGGGCCTGGCCGGCCAGGTAGCCGGGATGGAGCCCGAAGATGGGAACGACCGCGGTGACGAGCCGGATCCGTTCCGTCTCGCGCCCGATGAGGGCGAAGGTCATCGTCGAGTCGCCCGGCAGCGCGTAGGCGGCGAAGCCCTCGGCCTCGGCGCGCTGGGCGTCTTCGATGGTGCGGGCCAGTCCCGGCCCGCCGGCGGTCAGTCCGATCTTCATTGGCATGCTGTTTCTCCTGGGTTTCGTCTGCCGATCCTACGTCCGGGGCCCGGGAACCAAAAGGCAGGCTTCGGCCGCCGGCCGTCCCGAGCGGATCCCCACGCGGCCGTCGAACGCCCTCCGAGCCGCGAGCGGATCCCCACAGCGGTGCCAGCCGGCACTCGGACTTCACGCCGAACACTGCTTCCCTGAGACCGATGGCAGGTGCGTACTTCCTGACCTTTCGCACCTATGGCACCTGGCTCCCCGGGGATCCCCGGGGAACGGTGCATAGACACAGGAGGGTGCGCGGACAGCCCCGCGCACCCCACAACGCGGCTCTTCTCCGAAGCTCCACTCGAACCATGCGCTGGCCGCCGCTGATCTTGACAAGGCCTCAAAGGCACGTCGTGCATGAGGCGATCCTTGCGGAGAGCCGCCGCGCCCGGTGGGAAGTCCACGCCCTGAATGTACGCACAAATCACGTCCACGTGCTCGTGTCCGCCCCAGGGGCTCCTGAGGCAGTGATGAGTCGGTTGAAGGCAGCCTCGACCGCTGCGCTCGTGCGCGCGGGTGGGCTTGCACGAGGTCGACGGGCCTGGGCCCGTCACGGAAGCACGCGCCGTGTCTTTGACGAAGCGGGATGTCAGGCCGTCTGCCGGTACATCCTCGAGCGCCAGTGAGGAGACGAAGGCCCGATGATGCGGCGCTCCGGGGACGGGCGGATCCGTACGCGGTATGGACTGCGTGCGACGGTGGCGGGGGATCCGCTCGCGGAGCTCGCGGCTCGGAGCGGCTCGGAGGAGGAACTCGCGGCTCGGAGGAGCTCACGGTGCTACGCCGTCGGCGGTGGTCTGTTGAGGGCGGCGACCGGCACCGTGAGCGTCAGCCGGCGCGTCTCCGGCAGGTGGCAGACCGCGTCCGTGCAGGTCTGAAAGCTGACGGACACCGAGAGGTCGAAGGACTCGCCCTCGGTCAGGCCCGACTGAACCGGAACGGAGATCCGGACGTCGCCTTCGAAAACCCGGAACTCGGAGTCGATTCCCGCCACGCGGAAGGGTGCCGTCGGCGGGTAGGAAGGATCTCCGATCCTCACGCGTTCGGGGCCGGTTACGTTGACGCTGGTGGCGGTGAACCCGTCGGGCGCAGGCTCACCGTAGAGGTGCAGTCCTTCCTCCAGTCCAATATCGATGTAGAGGTTCGAGGTCTCGCCGAACACCATGCTCTCCCCGCCGAGCGTCGCGCTGATCTTCACTCCCTCCCCGCGAGCCTCGGCCAGGGGGTTGTCCCTTACCTCGAAGTCGAGCCCGAAACCGCTGCGGAGGACCGTCGCGGCGGAGGAACGCACGCGATAGTTCCGGAAGAAGAGCTTCTCCTCGACGGTTCCGTCCTCGGCGATGACGTAGGAGCCGGGGAAGGGCACGCCGAAGACGCCCTTCTCTTCGGGCCTGATCAGCGTATTGAGGATTCCGGTTGCCTCGATGACGGAATGATCGCGGTCTGAGAGGAGCGGGAAAGC
>CAZHMF010000093.1:0-2566 GCA_964533605.1 uncultured Anaerolineaceae bacterium | reverse complement strand
CTCACGATTCGTAGGTTGAACTCAATGGTATTCCATCCGCGCGGCGTCAGTCGTTAACGCGGGGAGTGGGGGCCTGATGCCGGTCCCGCAGGTATTGCCGGGCGACGAGGAGTCCTGCGATCCCCTCGCCGACTGCCGCGCCGAGCTGTTTGGTCGAACCGGCCCTGCAATCACCGGCAGCGAAGATACCCGGGACCGATGTCTCGTAGCGGTCTGCGACGATGAAACCCCACCGGTCCAGTTCCACGGTGCCCTTGAGGAATGCCGTGTTGGGGTCGAGACCGGCGAAGACGAACGTCGCGGCAGGATGCCAGCTGTACTCCTCGCCGGTCGCGGTGTTCCTGGCCACAACCTCTTCGAGTTTGCCCTTCCCCTTCAGCTCGGCCACGGTGGTGTTGAGATGGATCTCGAAGGCGGGCTTGCTGCGCACCTTATCCTGCAGCAGCTGAGACGCTTTGAGTTGGGGATTGCGGTCGATGATCCGGACCTTGTCGGCGAATCTCGAGAGGAAGATGCTCTCTTCGAGGCCTGAGTTGCCGCCGCCCACGACGAGCAACTCCTTCGCGCCTTTGTAAAACGGACCGTCGCAGGTAGCGCAGAAGTGCACGCCGGCCCCGATGAGGTCCTCCTCACCCGGGACGTTTAGCCGACGGTAGGATGAGCCGGTCGCGATCAACACCGCGGGAGCGCAGATCTCCTGGCCATTGCCCAACCGCAATCCCAGGTAGTCGCCGTCGGCCATCACCGCTTCGACCCCCACGGCCGAGACGAGCTCGACTCCGAACCGGGCAGCCTGGAGCTGGAAGCGTTCGGCGAGGTCGGCTCCGGCGATCCCTTCCGGAAACCCCGGGTAGTTGTCGATCCGATCTGTGACCCCGGACTGGCCCCCCAGGGCACTTCGCTCGATGACGACGGCGTCGAGCCCCTCACGAGCGGCGTAGATGGCGGCGGCGAGGCCGGCCGGCCCGCCGCCCGCGATGGCCAGGTCGTAGGAGCTCCGGGATGCCTCCAGCTTCAGGCCGAGCTTGCGTGCTAGCTCCTCGTTCGAGGGCTCAATGAGGATGTCGCCGTCGGCGAAGACAATGGTCGGGATCGAGCGGCCGCCGTTCTGAATCTCTTCCACCCGGCCCCGCGCCTCCTGGTCGTCATCTATGTCGATCCAGTCGAAGGCCACTCGATGCTCGGAGAGGAACTTCTTGGAACGGCGGCAGTCCGGGCACCAGGGGGCGCCGTAAACGGTGATGTCGGGCATTGGAGACCTCCGAGGGGTGTCGAGTGTCGGGAATCAGGGATCGGGATTCGGGAATCGGCTGCCGGCCTTGCCCGTCCAATGATCCTGCACATTCGGATGATGGGTCGGTCGCGGGCTCGGCGTCCAGCCAGGGGGTCGCTTCCGCGAGAGCGCAGCTCCGGCCGTTCAAGGCAGCCGGCCCCCTCTAAGGGTCCACCTCGTAGTCCTCTCCGAGGATCCAGGGCTCGTAGGGTGTTGCTGTGCTCTCAAAGTGTTGGACTCTCTCTATCACACTTGGGTGAAGCACGGGCCGGTCGGGCCGGGAGCGGTCCCAGAAGCGGATCTTGCGCCGGTAGAAGCGTCCCGGCCCCGCCCTGGAGTCGGTCATGGCGGCGGTCGGGTCCGGTCTCAGTTCAAGGGGACGGTAAAGCCTCAGTCCGTGGTTCTCCCCGTGCTCTACAAGCCACCCGAGTGCGATGTCCGAGAGGCCACGAGCCCGCGTCCCGCCGCCGACATCGCTGTGCATTCCGGTGAACCACAGCTGCCGGACGTCCTGGTAGGGCTCGAGCGGACCCGCATCCCAGAGAACCGGGTGGAAGACGCGGCGCTCGTCGTCGATCGCAAGGGCATGGAAGGCATGCTCGACGCTCGGACTGAGCCGGAAGTCGTGAAACCGGTGACGAAGGAAGGGAATCCATTCGATCGCAGCGTCGATCGGGGGCACGGGGACACCGAGAGCCGCCACCGTATCCCAGACGCCGATGAAACGGACCCTCGTCCACATCGTGTTGTGGCGGCGGATGAAGTCGGCCGCCCGGCTCTCGCGCTTTTCCCGGTTGCCCTCCTTGTAGATGGAATAGGCCTTCTTGATGAGCTCCGGTCTGGACTTCGGGAGCACTCCGAAGAGGTGAAGGAAGGCGGAGAGACTCCTGACCGTGGCCGCACCGCGGCTGAACCCGAAGAGGAAGATGCTGTCACCGGCCTCGAAGTTGTCGAAGATGAAGCGGTAGCACTCGAGGATGTTGCCGGACATGCCGGCGCCGAAGGCCGACCCGGTGAGGTGCAGCCACCCGGTGCCGATCCCCCGGTCGTAGAACACGATCTGATGCTGGGTGCGGTTCTCGGCGGCCTTGAACAGCCGGTAGACGTTGCTGTCGAGACCGACACCCCCGTCCTTCGCGGTGCCGTCGCTGAGGACCACGATGTTTTTCGGCATGGGTAGACATGGTAGCCGACAGGGGAGCTCCGAGTGCCGAGTTCCGGGTGCGGAGTTCCGAGTTCCGAGTTCCGAGTTCCGAGTGCCGGGTCGAGCGTTGAACGTATGATGGGACGTTG
>CAZHMF010000092.1:3966-8456 GCA_964533605.1 uncultured Anaerolineaceae bacterium | reverse complement strand
TCCTCGACCAGCCGCCCGACGCCGATGTCAACCTCCGCGACCCGAAGGCGAAGGAGGGGGCGAGGTCATTCTCACTCCCCGAGGGGGAGGAGATCGGCCGCTTCGAGAAGACCGTGACACTCGAGATGTGCGGCGAGTTCTTCCACGGCTCGAAGAACTACCACTCCGACCAGAAGGCCTCCGAAGAGCTCGGGTTCGCCGACGTCGTCGTCGGTGGAGCGATGACGATGGGCTATCTCGGCCTCGTGCTCGAACGCGGCCTCGGCGAGCGCTGGGCCGAGTCCGGACGCCTGCTGGTTAAGTTCACGAACGTGCTCTGGCCGAACGAGCCGATCGTGGTGCGGGCGAGGAACCTCGGTCCGTCGAAGGACGATCCGTCTCGTGAGGATGTGTTCGCCTGGATAGAGAAGGCGAACGGGACGGTTGTGATCGTGGCCGAGGGGAGTGTGGCCGCGGCCTGAGTCCACGACCACACGGTGATCCGCTCGGCTCTACAGCCCCAGGACCTCTTCGCTGATCCCCGCCAGCCGGTCCGCCTCTTCGTCGCTGATCTCGAAGTCGAGGGCTCCGGCGTTGCTTTTCGCCTGGTCTGCGTCCTTCGCACCCGGGATCGGGATGACGTGGTCCTTGCGGAGGAGCCAGTTCAGGGCGACCTGGCTGGCGCTGCGCTCGTGAGCTTCGCCGATGGCCTCGAGCTCCGCGACCAGCGGCTCGAGCTTCGCGAGCTGCCGGAAGTGTTTCGACATCCGCCTCATACCGCCGGGCCTCGGGAGGCCATCGCGGTACTTGCCGGTGAGGATGCCGGAGCCGATGGGCGTGTAGGCGATGAGGCTGACGTCCAGTTCGCGACAGGCCTGGAGGACGCCGTTCCGTTCCGGTGCCCGATTGAGAAGGCTGTACTGGACCTGATTCGAGGCGAGGGGAACGCCGCGCTCGGCGAGTGCGGAATGCGCGCGTCGCATCTGATCCTCGTTGTAGTTGCTGACGCCCACTGCCCGAACCCGGCCGGCTTCCACTTCGTCCGCCAGCGCGTTCATGAGGGGCTCGATCTTGAGAGCGGTGTAGGGCCAGTGGATCTGGTAGAGATCAATGCGCTCCAGTCCGAGCCGCTCGAGGCTGCCCGTGAGAGCGCGCGAAAGCGCTGCTGTTCGAACCCGGTAGGGGAGCGGCGCGAACTTGCTGGCGACGATGACCGGCTGTTCGGTCCGCCGGACGAGACGGCCGAGGATCTTCTCGGAGATCCCGCGGCCGTAGACCTCCGCGGTGTCGAAGAGTGTGAGCCCCGCCTCGAGTGACGCATCGAAGGCCGCCTTCGCGCCCTGGACGGTCTTCTTGTTCCACGGCATCGCGCCGACGCCGAGGGGCTTCAGGGATATGTCGGTTGTACCGAGCGTGACGGTTTCCTGCATGTGTGTGCCTCTGGGAGATAGGTATGAGATCGATCGTAGACGGGCTGCGCGGTAGGCGCCGAGCGCTCCGGCCCGCTTCCGCGCGCGGCTCGGATCCTGAACTCGGGATGGCGGATGGCAGCCGGCAGATGGCGTGCCTCAGCTCGAGGTCCACCTCAGTACCGGCCTTCGTGCCGCCGTCACTTCGTCCAGTCTCCCGACCGGCGCCCCGTGCGGCGCTTCGTGGAGCAGCTCAGGCGAGTTCTGTGCCTCCTCAGCAATCGCGATCAGGGCCTCGGCGAGCGCCTCGACGTCCTCCCGCGATTCGGTCTCCGTCGGCTCGATCATCAGCGCCTCCTCGACGATGAGCGGGAAGTAGACGGTGGGCGGGTGGATACCGTAATCGATGAGCCGCTTCGCGATGTCGATGGTTCGCACGCCGTTCTCCTTCTTCTGGCGGCGGCCGGAGAGGACGACCTCGTGGAGCACCGGACGGTCGTAGGGGATGTCGTAGCTTTCCCGCACGAGCTGTCTGAGATAGTTGGCGTTGAGGACGGCGCTCTCGGAGACGGCCCGCAGTCCTTCGAGGCCGAGGCTTCGGATGTAGGCGTAGGCGCGGATGAGGACGGCAATGCTCCCGTGGAACTGCTGCAGGCGGCCGATGCTCTCCGCAGGCCGGCCGAGCCGCAGTCCCTCCCCTGCCGGTTCCGTCTCCACGACCGGTGCCGGCAGGAAGGGTGCCATTTCGGCGGTCGCGCAGACCGGTCCGGCCCCCGGGCCGCCGCCGCCGTGGGGCGTGCTGAACGTCTTGTGGAGGTTGAGATGGACGACATCGAAGCCGAGATCAGCGAAGCGCAGACGTCCTACGATGGCATTGAGATTGGCACCGTCGCCGTAGACCAGTCCGCCGGCCTCGTGCACGAGCCGCGTGGCCTCCTCGACGCCCGCCTCCCAGATGCCCAGCGTGTTCGGGGCCGTGACCATCAGTGCCGCCACGTCCGGGCCGAGCAGTTCCCGCAGCGCCGCGGGGTCCATCGTGCCGTCGCGGCCGGTCGGGACATGGGCAACCGTGAAGCCGGCCATCGCCGCCGAGGCCGGGTTCGTCCCGTGGGCGCTGTCGGGGACCAGGACGCGCCGCCGGTTTCCCTCGTGGCGGGCGGCGAGGGCCTTCTTGATCATCAGCATGCCCGCGAGCTCTCCCTGGGCGCCGGCGGCAGGGGCGAGGCTGACGGCGGGGAGGCCGGTGATCGCCGCCAGGGATTCCTGCAGCGCTGCCAGCAGCGCGAGGGTGCCCCGGCTCATCTCCGGCGGGTCGAAGGGGTGCCGGTCGGTGAAGCCCGGCAGCGCTGCCAGCTCTTCGTGGACGGCGGGGTTGTACTTCATCGTGCAGGAGCCAAGGGGGTACGAGCCCGAGTCGACGCCGTAGTTCCGGCCTGCAAGCCCCGTGTAGTAGCGGACGAGTTGTCCCTGGCTCATCTCCGGCAGATTCAGAGAGCGTCGCAGCAGACCGGGAGGAGGCAGCTTCGCCTGCTCGCCGGCCCAGGCCGGTACGTCCACGGCCCGGCGGCCGGCGCGGCTGCGGTCGAAGCTCAGGCACTCGCCGGAGTCGGGCGCCGGAACGGTCATCGTGTCTCTCCTGCCTCTGCCAGCGCTTCGACGAGGCGGTCTATGTGCTCGGACGGTGTCATCTCCGTGACGCAGAAGAGCGTGGCGTTCTCACACTCGGGTTCGCTTCGTCCGTCCAGAGGGAGTCCGCCGGTGATCCCGTGCTCTGCCAGGTGTTCCCGAAGGGCGGCCGGCGGCAACGGCCCGCGGACGAGGAACTCCTGAAACCAGGGGCCGTCCTCGACCACTTCGAAGCCGGGCAAAGCAGCGATCCGGCGGGCGGCATCATGAGATGTCTGGTAGCAGAGCTCGGCGGCGGACCGCAGCCCGCGCGGGCCGAGGGCCTGCACGGCGATCGTGAAAGCCAGCGCGACCAGCGCCTGGCCGGTGGAGAAGTTCGATGTGGCTCGCTCGCGCCTGATGAATTGTTCCCTGGCCTGGAGGGTCAGCACGTAACCGCTGCGCGGCTCCCCGCGTTCCCCCCCGGGGAGGGGTGGCCCGTGGAGTTCCCGAGTCCTCCCGACGATCCTCCCCGGCACCTGGCGGACGTGCTTCTGGAGCGTTGCGAAGATGCCCAGTGAGGGCCCGCCGAAGTTGAGCGGGCCCGCAAGGTCTCTGCCCTCAGCGGTGACGATGTCCGCGCCGGCTTCGCCCGGGGAGCGCAGCATGCCCAGCGCGAGGGGGTCCGCGATCACAAGGAGCAGGGCGCCGGCCGCGTGGGCCTCTCGCGCCGCGGCCTCGATGTCGACGATGCGGCCGAGGAAGTCGGGCTGTTGCACCACCAGGCAGGCATGCCGCTCCGAAGACTCCGCTGCGGACCCGCCGGACTCGACTTCGAGCCCCGACCCCAGCGCATACGTGCGGGCGACGTCGAGTGTGTGGGGATGCACGGGCTCGCGGAAGAGAACCGCCCCCCGCCGCGTGACCCGGGCGGCGAGGAGGCAGGCCTCGGCCGTTGCGGCGGCGACGTCGTAGAGGCCGGTGTTCGAGACCTCCATGCCAGTGAGCTCACAAACGGTCGACTGGTATTCGAAGGCGGCCTGCAGCGTGCCCTGACTGATCTCGGCCTGGTAGGGGGTGTAGGCAGTGAGGAATTCGCGACGGTTCGCGAGGGCCGGAGCGACGGCCGGCACGAAGCGCCGGTAGGCCCCTGCGCCGAGGAAGCTCGGCCGGCCGGGATGACCGTTCCGGCCCGCGTGGGCCTCGAACAGGCGCACCAGCTCGAGCTCGGAGAGCGGCTCGGGGAGAGAGATCTCGGGGTCGCGATGCTGCGGCGGGAGGTCGGCGAAGAGGTCCTCCGCCGACCCGAGGCCGAGTGCGGCGAGGATGACGTCGCGGTCGGCGGCCGTGTTCGGGACGTAGGGGGTCGGCGCCCCACCGCTGCTCTGTTCAGTCTTCATGGGCGATGGCCTCGTAGCCCGCTTCGTCGAGGAGGCCTTCGAGCTCGCCCGGGTCCGAAATGCGAATGGTTATCATCCACCCCTCCTCCTGCGGCGC
>CAZHMF010000092.1:0-3866 GCA_964533605.1 uncultured Anaerolineaceae bacterium | reverse complement strand
TCGATGCGCACCCACTCATGCGTTTCCGTAAACCTCAACATGGCCGCCATTGGCGGGTCACCTCCGCTTGTAGAAGGGTCTCCGGACGACGGCCGCGGCGACTTCCTTCGAACGGATCCGGACAGCGAGTTCCTTCTTGGGCTCGGCCAGATCGGCCGGGAGGTAGGCCATCCCGATCCCCACCTCCAGTGTGGGGCTAAAGGCGCCACTGGTCAGCCGGGCAACAGTGGCGCCGCCACGGTCGGGGGCAAGGACTTCGTAGCCGGACCGGAGGACCGCTCTTTCGGCCGTCCGGATGCAGCCAAGCCGGCGTGCTCGGGGTGCGGCTGCCAGGGGGCCGAGGGTTTCGCGCCCTGTGAAAGGTGCATCTTCGAGCGAGACGGCGAAGCTGAGGCCGGCCTCGAAAGGATTCGTATCGGGTCCGATGTCGTTGCCGTGGAGGGGCAGCGCCGCCTCCAGCCGGAGGATGTCGCGGGCAGCGAGGCCCGCCGGCTCGACGCCCCGTTCCAGCAGGGCACGGAGCAATCTCTCACCGGGTTCACGGTCGAGGACGCATTCGCCCCCGTCTTCGCCGGTGTACCCGGTTCGCGCGAAGACGGCGGCGGAGCCCTCCCAGTCGAGCTCAAGACACTCGTTGCGCCCTGTCCCGGCAAGGGTCGTGCCGAAGATGGCTTCGAGCGCCCCGAGTGCTGCCGGGCCCTGGACGGCGAGCATGACCGTCCGGTCGGTGACGTCGTCGGGATCGGCTCCGGCTGCCTCCAGGCGTGCCAGGTCGGGGACGGCGTTCGCGGCGTTGTGGACAATGAGCCAGCGCTCGCCCGGGAGGTGGTAGACGAAGATGTCGTCCTCGATTCCGCCGCTTTCGTTGCAGTAGAGGGAATAGTGAGCCCGTCCGGGCTTGAGAGAGGTGACGTCGTAGGTGGTAACGGAGCGAAGCGCGGCCGCCGCGGCGGACCCCTGCAGCCAGACGCGGCCGAGGTGGGAGACGTCGAATACCCCCGCCCGTTCGCGGACCGCGCGGCATTCGGCCACTGCCCCCTGGCGGTACTGGAGCGGCATTTCCCACCCGGCGAACGTGGTGAATCGCGCGCCGACTTCGGCGTGCAGCGTCGAGAGAAGCGGCCGCCGCAGTCCGGCGCCGCCGGGGGCTTCTGTCACCGATCCAATATAGCGCGGCTCCCGCCTCCACCCCCTAGACGGAGCACGGAGCACGGAGCACGGAGGACGGAGGACGGAGGACCGTTCTGAGGCCGGGCTTCGGCCAGGCCTCAGAACCGATCAACCACCACATTCTCCTTCGCCAGCCACATGCTCGACCGTTCGAAGTCGATCAGCTTCGCTTCGTCCTCGATCGCCCGCCGGCCGGCCGCCTGTCCTTCTGGCGTGGCGTTGCCCAGGCGCCCCCGGTCGAACCATAGCTCGGCGTGGCCGGTGTAGGGCTCGACCGCCGTGCCCCGAGCCGCCCGGAGGGCCGCCTCGGTCTCGCTCTCGAAGCGATGTACCTGGACGTAGCGGAGGATCCCGGAGGCCGCGGCCTGACGCCGGATCAGGGGGCCGTGACTGGTCCGCCAGTAGAGCTGGACGTCCTCCTCCGTGCGGTCGTTGCGGACGCGGAGAGGGAAGTAGAACTTCACGATGTTGTTGTAGGGGGTGGCGACGATGTTCTCCGGCGTCGGATTGACCTGCGGGTATTCGTAGGCCAGCCAGAGGGGTGACTGAGGGAGGTCGATGAAGCGGCGCTCGTCCTCAATGAGGGCGGCGTCGGCCGCCCGCCCGGCTTCGGTCCCGGCCGCGGCAGCGAGGGCCTCCATGCTCTCCCACCAGAGCTCGGCGACGCCGTCGTAGGCCGGTTCCATCTTGCCGCGTGCGCCGGGAAGGCGTTCGTGCTCAAAGTCGCTGAGCGTGTGGACCTGGATGTAGCGAAGGATGTTGAGATCGGTCGCACGGCTCGCAACGAGCGGTGCGTGGACCTCGCGCCAGTATTGCTGAAACTGCTCGATCGGCATCTCGGGCTTGCGGCGGAGAAGGTAGGTGAGGCGGATCATTGAGGAGCTCCTCTCGGGGCGGGCTTCGCCCGCCGGCTTCGCGTTTTGGGTTCCCCGCCCTGGGCAGGCCGAGCCATTCTATGTACCCGGCCCGGGGATGTTTTCGTAGTAGGGGATGACGATGTCTCCCGGGTTCGCGGGCGGGCCGACCATCAGCGGCATGATCGGATGCGCCACCTGGGGCGAGACCTCGACGTTCACCACGGACGGGAGGCCTGAGGCGAAGGAACGGTCGATCGCGGGGCCTATCTCTTCGAAGTTCCGGGCGCGCTCCCCGTAGCCCCCGAGGGCCGTTGCGACCTTCTCGTAGTCGGTGTCCCGGAGCTGTGCCATTGCCCCTGCTTCGTCGCCGTAGATGCCCTCCTGGCCGTGTAGCGACATGCCCCAGACCGTGTTGTTGAAGACCGAGATCACGATCGGGAGGTCGTGGCGGACCATCGTGTCGAGCTCCTGCATGTGGAAGCCGAAGGCTCCATCGCCGGCGACGGAAACGACCCTAGTGCCGGGGAGCGCGACCGCCGCGCCGATCGCAAAGCCGGGCCCCACGCCGAGTGTGCCGAGGTAACCGTTCGTCATGATCCCGCCCGGCACGGAGGTTCGAGCGAGTGTCCCGGCCCAGGCTCCGGTCTCGCCGCCGTCGATCGTCAGGACCACGTCGGATCCGTAGGCATCGAAGATGGCCTGCGCGGCATGGAAGGGGTGGATGCGTCCGTCCTCCGCGACCGCCGGCAGCGAGGCGAACGGGCCTGCCGCCCCCTCGGCCAGGGTGCGTGCCTGGTCACGCCAGGCCGACCGATCGGGCCAGGGATCCGGGTCGGCGAGGAGGGCGCGCAAGGTCTCCCGCGCCCCGGCGGCGACGGGGACGTCCGCCTTCACAATGCGGCCCAACTCGCTCTCATCGGTGTCGACCTGGATGAGCGTCGCGTCGTGAGGGATCATGCGGCCGCTGCGGCCGCCCGTGAGGAGCCCCTGGCGGGCGCCGAGGAGCATGACCGCATCAGGTGGCGAGCCCATCGCTCCGAGCATGCCGAGGATGCCGGCGCCGCGGCAGTTCGCCGGATGGGCCGGCGGAAGCATGCCGTGCGCCTTTCCCGTCGTGAAGAAGGGGATGCTCGTCCGGTCGGCGAATTCCCTCAGCTCGGCCGCGCAACCGGGGAAGAGCATGCCGCCACCACCGATGATCGCCGGGCGTTCCGCCCCGCGGAGCGCTTCGAGAATGGCACCTGTGCGGTCCGCTGCCGGCGCCGGGCGCGGCACGTCGACGACCGTCGGCGAGGTCACCTGACGTTCGTCGAGCGGCATGAAGAAGACATCTATGGGGATGTCGAGGAGAACCGGACCCGGCCTCCCGCTCTGGGTCTTGCGGAGGGCCAGCGACACGAGGTCGGGAATGCGTTCGGCGTTCGTCACACGATGGGCCCACTTCGTGACGGGTGCGGCTGCCGCCGGCTGGCTGAAGCCGCCCTGGAGGGCGTTGAACTCCTCCTCGCGAAGCGGAGGGCTGCTGGTGATGAACAGAACGGGGATGCTGTCCAGATAGGCGTCCACGATCGCTGTGAAGGCGTTCGTGAAGCCGGGTCCGGCCGTGACCGTTGCGACGCCCGTCTTCCCGGTGAGTCGCGCGTAAGCTTCCGCAGCGTGTCCGGCCGTCGCCTCGTGACGCGTGTCGATGAGCCGGATGCCGTTGCGGCGGCAGCCGACGAGGAAGGAGTCGAGGTGACCACCATGAAGGCCGAAGACGTCTCTGACGCCGGCGCTGACGAGGGTCTCGGCAAGCAGGTCGCCTGCGTTTCGTGGGGGCATGGTGGTTCCTCCGGCTGC
>CAZHMF010000091.1:0-8460 GCA_964533605.1 uncultured Anaerolineaceae bacterium | reverse complement strand
CAGGCGAAGCAGCGGCCAGTGCAGGGACACGTGGAGTGGCACCGGCCCCGCGAGCGACCCGACGCCAGTTCCCACACTTCGAGCCGCGAGGCCCGGGAAGACGGCCGCCTCTCCGCCAGTGCCGGCGGGAACCGGCAGGTCGTGTGCCCAGCGCACGTGCCTGCCGTACATACCGGGCTGCGCGATGGTCTGGTCGGCGCCGGCCTCCCTCAGCCTTGGAGGGCGGTCAGCTGTCAGGACAATGAGCGGGACGCGGGAAAGCGAGGCCTCGGCAATGGCGGGATAAAAGTTGGCGGCGGCGGTGCCGGAGGTGCAGACGAGCGCGACGGGCGAACCCAGCGCTCGCGCGAGACCGAGGGCGAAGAACGACGACGATCGTTCGTCGAGATGAAGCCACGCCTTCACCCCGTGGTGGCGCGCGAAAGCGATTGTAAGCGGCGTGGAGCGCGAGCCGGGGGTGATGCAAACATGCGCAACGCCTGCGGCGGAAAGGCCTTCGACCAGATGGCGGGCCGCTTCGGCAGCGGGAACGGGGGCCGGCATCAGTTCGTTACCAGGGCCTCGCGGATGGGCCTGAACTTCGTCTCAGTCTCCTGATACTCCTGGTCCGGTACGGATCCGGGAACAATGCCCCCGCCCGCGTAGAGCCGCGCCTCGTTCCGGCCGACGAGGGCGGAGCGAAGGGCGACGGCAAACTCGCCGTCCCCTTCGAGGTCAACCCAGCCGATGGGCCCGGCATACCAGCCCCGGTCCATCATCTCGAGCCGTTCGATCGCGTCGATCGCTTGGGGCCGCGGCCAGCCGGCGACGGCCGGCGTGGGGTGCAGGCGGGAGACGACATCGAGGACACCGAGGCCGGAATGGAGCCGCCCCGAGATGGGCGTGGACAGGTGCTGGATGTTTGCCATCCGCATGAGCTCGGGCCTCGCCGGAACCGAGACTTCCGAGCAGAGCTCGGATAGCGTTTCTTCGATGGCCCGCGCGACGAGCGCGTGTTCTGTGCGCTCCTTGGCGCTGGAGAAGAGCTCCTCGGCGAGAAGCCGGTCACTCTCCTCGCAGCTTCCCCTGGGCCGGGACCCTGCCAGGCTCTCAGCCTCAACCGTCCCATCGTCGACACGGCAGAGGAGCTCCGGACTTGCCCCGAGCCAGGTCCCTCCTCGTGCTTTGAACGAGAAGACGAAGCACTGACCGTAGCGCTCCGCGAGGTTCGTGAGGAGGCGCCCTTCATCGACCTCGGCATGGACTCGCAGGGAACGGGCGAGCACAACTTTCTCCAGCGTCTCGGTCTCCATTTCACGAAGAGCGAACCGCACGGAGTTCTCCCAATCGCTTCGGCCCCACTCCCGGAATCCATCCACCGACGGAAGCGCCACAGGGAGGGGCGCGGCGCCGGAGAAGGTCTGTTCCATCGCCTGCCGGGCGGGCTGGAGAAGACGGTGCCCGGGCAGGGAGCGAACCGTGAGAGAAGCGGCAGCCGCTCCACCGCTGAGGGCGAGGAGAACGCTCGGAACGATGAAGCGCCAGCCTCCAAACGGGTCCCAGGCTATGTCGTGGGCAGACCCGCCGGCGAGAAACCGGCCGCCGCCGAACCAGCGCGGCCGAGCGGCCGGTTCGATGGCCCCCTGTCTGGCTCCTTCACCTGCCTCGCGAATGGCGACGGCGGCATCGGCGAGAGGGCTCTCGCGGCCGCCCGCACACTCGGCTGCAACCCCAAAGCCAAACAGTGCCAGGTCTCTTTCCGGTGACTCCCAACTGACGAGTGAGCGGTGGCGCAGCGAGACCAGTCCTTCCGCCGCAAGGCGGGCTGCGAATGATTCCGGAAGGGCGCAGGTGACGAGCGCGGGGCGTTCTAGCCCCCCGGCCAGCTCTTCGAGCCGCGCGGCCATCCGTGGGTCGGAGGAGACTGTCGTCATGCGGGCGGGCGGGCTCCGTAGAGGTTGCAGCGTTGCGCCGGTCGAGCGGCACGGGCCCGGAAAAGGTGGACCGGACCCCCCACAGGATAGCGGGCAATCACCTGCGGGCCAGCGTGAGGCCGCTCACCAACGAGACTACAGAGTTGCTGCTCGGTCTCCGCCGCGTCCGAGAATCCGGGCCGTCAGGCGGCGCTGTGTCCACGGCGACAGGATGAAGGCCTGGGGGCGCCGAGCCCCGCTCGCTCCATCACGGGTTCAAGGGAAACATGGACCGCATCGGCCCGGGCGCGGACAAAACCGAGCAGAGCACGCTCATCTTCCGACAGCTCTCCGCCACCGGCCGGACCGAGCTTCGCAAGGAGCCAGGCCGCCTCCTCTTCGTTCACTACGGCGTGGCGTTCAACGCGAAGAGCTTTGCGCTCCTCTCGCTCCCTTCGTGCGCGACGCCCGAAGAAGTCCAGCGAGCGGATCGCCTCTCCGAAATCGGGGCTCGCCAGGGCCCGTCCGAGCGCCTTCAGGAAGGAGCCGCTCTTCGCCTGGCTGGCAAACCAGGCGTGGCGCTCCATGATCACCTCAGCGCTCTCCACCTCCGGGACGTCGGCGGCCGGGAAGAGGAGATATGAGCCGACACCGGCCGCGAACAGCTCCCTCCAGCTCTCCGTGTTCGCCTCGGAATCGGAAGAACGGCTGAGCTCGAAGAGGAGGTCGGCCTCGCGGCGCGTCACTGTGTAGCTGCCGCCGCCACCGGTGCCGTGAACCAGGGAGCGGATGAGCTCGACGTCGGCCTCAGTCACGACGCCCGGCTCCCGCCCGGCCGCGAACGAGCAGCTCGCGGGGTCGAGAACTCCGTCCTTCAGGGCCTCGAGAGCGAAGACCAGGAGAGTCTCAGGACACCGGTGTGCGTTCTCGACGATGTTGACCACCAGTCCGAGCTCAGCAGCGCCGAGCTTGTGTCCGCCGCGGGTGACCCCTTCGATCAGGAACCGAGCGTTCTCCTCGCTCAGATAGCCCCGCGGCGTGACCTGCTGGATGAAGTAGAAGGTGAGTTCATCGATGAAGAAGTCACGCCAGGACTCATCCTTCTCGGCGCAGGTCTGGTTGATCCGGAATATCGACCGGACCTCTTCGCGGGAGACGCCGCGGTCCTCGAAGACCTCGCGCCGGAGAGCGAGGACATCGCTTCCGTCGACGCGGCCGCCGGCCTCAATGCGCTCGAATATCGGGGATCTGTCCATGGCACCTGCCTCAAATCACGAGTCCGGCGGCCACATTCGGGGGCGGCCGCCGGCCCGGTCTCTGAAGACGTATATCGACCGGCGGGGCGGTTGTGGACAGGGGAGTAGCGGCCTTCCCGGCTGAGAATGGGTCCGGAACGGAGTAGCAATAGGGAATTGGCCCTCACCCGCTCGCGCCTCCGGGCTGTCATGTCTGCCGCCGTCGATTGCTACTGAAACAGGCTCACGACGCCCTCCGCTGCCAGTTCCTGCATCTCGGCCTGGCTCAGCCCGATCTCGTGCAGGATCTCGGCGGTATGCTCGCCAAGCGATGGCGCGGCCCGGAGGCTGCCCGTCGGTGTGGCGGACATCAGCACGTTGGGTCCGACGACGCGCTGCGGCCCGGTGACCGTGTGCTCGAGTTCCCAGATCATCCCGTCGGCGTTCGCCTGCGGGTCGTCCGCCATCTCTTCAGGGAAGTTCAGGCGGGCAACGGGAACGCCTGCAGGCTCGAGCAACGCCAGCCACTCGTCCGCCGTCTTCGTGAGCATCAGGGCCTCGAGGCGGACCTTCCAACGATTGACGGCCTCGATGTTCGCGGGGTCACGCGCGTCGAAGTCGCGATCATCGGAGTGCTCGCCTTCGATTCCCAGTGCCTCGCGTGCCGCGTCTCGGTTGCGCGGCGTGAGGGCACCGATGACGATGAATCCTTCCTTCGTCTGGTAGGCCCGGTAGTAGAGGGTGAACGGCGAGGCGAGCCCGGACCGGGGGTTGCGCATCGCAGCGAGCTCGGGGAACCCGGCACCACGGTGGCGAGCCTCCTCGAGCCTTTCGACGACGGGGTCGCGGAGCTCCGAGTCGCTGACCGGCTCACGCATGACGTAGCGGTTCTGCAGGTGGAGGCCGGCGCGAAGCAGCGATGTCGAGATGTACTGGCCCTCGCCCGTCCGGTCGCGGTGCCGGATTGCGGCGCAGACCGCCATCGCGATCGAGAGGCCGGCTGCGTAGTCGGAAAGGGGAATACTGACGAGCTGTGGTGTGCCGTTCTCGTCGGACTTTCCATCCATCGCCATCAGCCCGGAGTGCGCCTGGCCGACGATATCCGCCCCGCCTCGACCGGCCAGAGGCCCTTTCTCACCGAAACCGCTGATCTGAGCGTAGATGAGGTCGGAGCGGATGCGTTTGAGCGTCTCGTAGTCGATGCCGGTGCGACGGGCAACCCCCGGCCGATAGTTAATGACAACGACGTCGACGGTCGCTATCAGCCGGTGGACGAGCGCCCGGCCCCGCTGATCCCGGAGATTGATGACGGCTCCGCGTTTGCCGCGGTTGTTGCCCTGGTACATCTTCGCCTCGCCCGGCACCGTCGTCCCGACGAAGCGGTGGGGGTCCCCCGAGGGCGGCTCGACTTTGATCACGTCCGCCCCCAGATCGGCGAGGTTCAGCCCCGCCACGGGCCCCGCCACGATCTGTGAGAACTCGAGAACGCGGATATCGCTCAGCGGACCGCCGGCCTCTGGCATGTCTCCTCCGGGGCGCGCCGCCGGAGACGGGCGCGCTCGGATTCTCCGGCTCCGCAGCCGCCGGTTCAAGAACCGAACGGGGTCGACCGTAGTCGAACGGGGGAGTGTAGCCGGGCCGCCCGGGGCCACTGCCGGAGGACAGTGAGGTAGGGCGGGACGGGGTGGCCGCTCATCCGGTGGACGACTAGGATCCGCTCCATCCGCGCCGAACCGCGCGCGAGACACCGGGAGGGAGCGAGGATGGCCGAATCGCGAACCTATGGCGAAGTCACCGTCGAGCTGGGCGACGACTACGTCGCGGAGGTGGAGATCCACCGCCCGCCCAACAACCACTTCGACGCCTCCCTGATCGGTGATCTGTCCGACGCCTACGAGGCGCTCGACGCCGACCCGGCCTGCCGGGCGATCGTGCTCTGCTCGGAGGGGAAGCACTTCTGCGCCGGCGCCGACTTCGCTTCGCCGGCACGCCAGGACCCAGACGCCCCGGGCACCGGCGTCGACCTCTACAAGGAGGCGGCGCGGCTGATCGATTGTGGAACGCCGGTGATCGCAGCCGTGCACGGCGCGGCGGTCGGAGGTGGGCTGGGGCTGGCCTGCTCCACCGACTTCCGCGTCGGCTGCCCGGAGACCAGGATGGCGGCCAACTTCGCGCAGCTCGGGATTCATCACGGCTTCGGCCTCACAATCACGCTCCCGGCCATCGTTGGCCGGCAGGCCGCACTGGACCTCTTGCTGAGCGGACGGAGGATCAAGGGCGATCAGGCGCGCGAGCTCGGGTTGCTCGACCGCCTCGTCGATCAGAGCGAGGTTCGGGCCGAGGCGCATCGCTACGCCGCCGAGCTCGCGACCTCCGCACCGCTGGCGGTGGCGAGCATCCGTGCCACGATGCGCCAGGGGCTCGGCGATGCTTACCGAAGGGCGACGGACCGGGAGGCGGAAGAACAAGCCCGGCTGCGGGCGACTGAAGACTTCCGCGAAGGGGTTCGGGCCTACGCGGAGCGCCGCCCGGGGAGATTCAACACGCGATAGGAGTCCTGAGGACCAGGTTCCGAGTCCCTGTCTCGAAGTGGAACAGCCTGCTGCTGCCGGACCCTGTCGCACGTGGAACTCGGAACCAGGAACTCCTCCTAATACACAACCTCCGCTGCCTCGAGCTCAGATACCTCGTCCTCCGACAGCCCCAGCAGCTCGCAGAGTACGTAGCGACTGTGCTCGCCCAGCAACGGCGCGGGCTGCTGAGGGACAGCCGGCGTCCCGGTCAGCCGCCACGGCGGGGCCAGCACCTGGCGGTTGCCCAGGACCTCATGGTGCACGGTCGAGAACACACCACGCGCCTCGAGCTGCGGGCTTCTCGCCAGATCCTCCTCGTCGAAGCAGGGGAGGGCCGCCACGCCGGCAGCCTGGAGTAGCTCGGTGACCTTCGTGGCCGCCTGGCCGCGCGTCCACTGCGACACGGCGCGGTCGAGGGCCCGCCGGTTTCGCCAGCGCTCCCTCTGGCTGCCGAACCTCGCGTCTGCGGCCCAGCCGCGCGGGCCGGCGACCCGGCAGAGCGCCTCCCACTCGCGGTCGTCGGCGACCGAGATCGTCACCCATCTGCCTTCGAGGCACGGATAGGCGTTGTGAGGCGCCATCTCCACGTCGTCGTTGCCGCGACGACCGGGGACGAGGCCGGTCAGCTGGTACTCCGTCGCAAGGTGCCCGATAAGGCTCGCAATGGACTCGACCGACGAGAGGTCGATGTGCTGCCCCTCGCCGGTCGTGGCACGTTGATGAAGGGCAGCCATCACGGCGAACGCGCTCGTAGTCGCCGAGCGGAGGTCGACGGCTCCGTAGAGGGGGACCGGGTTCCCGCCGGGAGAACCGGTAACGTGGGCGAGGCCCGCCAGGGCGGCGAAGACGGGCGCATAGCCGACATAGGAGCGATGAGGACCGGTCGACCCCACGGCCGACGAGGAGAGCATGATGATGTCCGGCTTGACCTCGGCCAACGCTTCATAACCGAGGCCGAGGCGCTCGAGGACCCCCGGCCGCATGTTCTGCGCCACGACATCGGCCATCCCGACAAGCTTCTGGACGAGCGGGATCGCCTCGGGCTTCGAGAGATTCAGCCGTACGCATTTCTTGTTCATGTTGATGTCGTGAAAGACCGTCGACGAGTCGTAGCCCTTGAACCGCTGGCCGGTCGTGATCGACTGATTGCGGGAGAGATCAAGCCGCTTCAGGCTCTCGATCTTGATGACCTCGGCGCCGAGGCAGCCGAGCAGGTAAGTCGCGTAGGACCCGGCCCAGGCCCAGGTGAAATCCACTATCCGAACGCCGCTCAGCGGCAGACCTTCGCGGAACCGCTCGGATTGTGGGAGTTCGCGGCCCGGCGTGCCGGAGATCCCCTCGATGGGCCGGCGGCCGGACTCCTTTGCGAGCACTGAGTCCTGCTCCCCCAGGCGTGGTGACGGATGGCGAAGCTGCCATGGAGACTTCGAAAGCTGGAAGGCCATCGAAGCCTGCCTGTGCGGGCCGGCCGCCGGATGATCGATCTCCACGAAGTAGCCCCGCGCGTTCAGCTGTGGCGACTCGAGGATTTCCGGAGCGGTGAGGACGGGCCCGAGGGGGAACTTCGCACCCTGGCCGATCTCGTAGAGCTCCTGCTTGGTGTGCTGCGAGGACCACTTCACGAGGTCCGTCTGAACTTGCCGCGCAAGCTGTGATCGGGTCTCCCGATTGTGGAAACGTGGATCCTTCGACCAGTCGGGGTCGCCCAGGACCTCGGCAAGGTAGCGCCAGTGGTGGTCCTCGACAACGGTCATCACCACATGACCGTCCTTCGCGGGAAGCAGCCCGCCCATGCGAGCACCCTGGCGGTAGTCCGCGGCGCGGTCCCGGTTGCGGGCGATGAGGACGTCGACGCGCTGGAGCGCGCAGAGGACCTCGAAGCGGGAGATGTCGACGTGTTGGCCCTTCCCGGTCCGGCGAGCCTGGTAGACGGCGGCCAGGGTCGCGAGCCCGGCCACGAGTCCCGCATCGGCATCACCGACGTGTCCACCGCCGACGGTCGGGCGGCCGTCCGTCGTTCGCGCGCTTGTGTGCCCCTCTGTCGCATTGAAGAGGTGGAGATGCTCAGCCCGGTAGTCGCGGAAGGGACCCGTCTGGCCGAAGGGCGTGATCGAGGTGAGCACGAGACGGGGATTAGCCCGTGACAGCTCCTCGTATCCGAGTCCGAGGGATGCAAAGGAACCGGCCGGACGGTCCTCGATGAGGACGTCCACTGTCCCGGCCAGGGTCGCCAGCTTCTTCCGACCGGACGCCGAATCGAGATCGGCCGTGATCCCCAGCTTGTTCGTGTTCAGATGAACGAAGAGCGGGCTTGCTTCCGGGTCGGGAATTCGCCCGTTGAGCATCCGCTGATGCCGGGCCCGGTCGCCGCCCGGAGGCTCAACCTTGATGACCTCGGCGCCCAGGTCGGCGAGTATCCGCCCGCAATACGGCCCCGCCACGAACTCGGTGCAGTCCAGGACCCGCAGTCCCGTCAGTGCGCCCATCACTACCTCCCGCTGTAGAGGTCAGGGTAAATCGACGTGGTCCGTTGAGAGAAGGAGCAGAAGCAAGTTCGGAGGTCCAGGTGTGGGTGTTGGGGTTTCGCGTTTCGCGTTTCGCGTGCCGGGCTCGGAACGGTAGGCCGCGGACGAAACACGGAGGACGGAGGACGGAGCACCGCGCCGCGGGCGTCCGCCCGCAGCGCTCACTCCAACAACTCTCCTACGACGAGCTCGGCTATCCGGTCGTCGTCATAGCCGAGGATTTCCCGCCGACTAC
>CAZHMF010000090.1:0-8532 GCA_964533605.1 uncultured Anaerolineaceae bacterium | reverse complement strand
GGAATCGGTGGCGGCTCGGCGGCGACAAGTGCGGTCGCCACGGCCGCGGACATTGCGCGGGTGCGGGAGCAGGTGGACCTGCTTGCGGAGTCGGGTCAGATCCTCGCCCGTCTGGCCGAGTCGCGTCCCGGCGAGCTGATCCTGGAAGAGACGGTGTCGGCCACCGCCGAGGCTCGCCCCTCGGCGCTATCGGTGGGGGATGCGGCCGACCTGCTGGTACTCGAGGTCGACGTTGAGATCGAGGGTGATTCGGTACCGTCGGAGGCGCTCCTGGCGCTCGCGGAGGGGCTCTACGAGACGGGATTGAAGGTAGTCCTCGATGGCACGGTCGAAGTGGAGCAGGTTGAGCCGGCCTTCGTGGCCGGCGGTAAGACTTTCGCCCGGGTCGCCGTCACCGCCACCCTCGTTTCGGCGATCAACCCGAGCGACATCCGGGAGGCAAGCCAGGGCCGGCGGCCGGCGAGTGCGAAGGAGAACCTCCTGGCACGCTATCGTATGGATGATGTTGAACTCCGGCTCTCGCCAGGATGGGCCCCGTTCGTCCCGAGGTTTGGAGGGCGAATCAGCGTCGAGATCCGTGCCACTTCGGGCGAAGAGGTCGATGCACCGTCTGGGTCTTGACCCCGGTGAACGGCGGATAGGGGTCGCCATCTCAGATGAGCTGGGGCTGTATGCGCATCCCCGGCCGGCCATCCAGGTCCGCAACCGGGCGGCCGCGGTCGCAGCGGTGGCTGCACTTGTCAGGGAAGAGGAGATCGATGCCGTCTACGTCGGCCTTCCTCTGACGCTTGCCGGGGGCGTCTCCGAGCAGACCGAGGAGGCACACAGGTTCGCAGCGGACCTCCGCGTCGCTCTCGAAGTGCCGGTCCGGATGCAGGATGAGCGTCTCACAACCGTCGAGGCGGCTCGCGGCCGCCCGCGGCGGACGGGCCGCGACGGCCGGCTGGATTCGCGCGCTGCGGCGATCATGCTTCAGTCCGTTCTTGACGGAGCGCGCGAACCTTGAGCGGCCGTCGGGTTCTCACTCACCGTGCCACAGCTCCGGTCATTGCCGTCGGGCTCTCCACCATCATCGTGCTCGGCGCGGCCTGGCTCATCGGGTACTCCGGGAGCAGCGCGGTATCGAACCTTCCTGCGGGAGGGGCGTCACCCGCGGCCGGCAGTCTTCCGGTCAGGTACTCTCTCCCACCGGGAAGGTCAGCGGCGGATATCGGACGCGATCTGGAGGAGATCGGCGTGATCCGGTCCGCGCTCCAATTCCGCGTTCTGGTGTCGTTCATGGGCCTCGAGGAACGTCTCAGCACCGGGGACTATGAACTCCCGTCCGGCGCCTCGCTCGCCACCATCGTGAGTCTGCTTACCGTTCAGAAGAGCGTTCCGGTCCTCCGCGTGACCTTCCCCGAAGGAATACGCATCGAGGAGATGGCCCGGCTCGCGGAGGGCGCGGGCTTCGGTTCTGCCGCTGATTTCATCGCAGCGGCGCGGACGGTCGCTCTCCCCTTCGAATTCGAGAAGGACCTCCCGGCCGGGTCCGACCGCCAGGGGTACCTCTTCCCCGACACGTACATCATGCCCGAAGGCTCGACTCCTTCGGACCTCGTCGCCCTGATGATCGAAACGCTCGACCTTCGCTTGGCCGCCGATCTTCGGGCTGCCGTCAGAGAACAGGGATTGACCCTGCACGAAGCTCTGACGCTGGCCTCCATCGTTGAGCGCGAAGCGGTCCTTGAAGACGAGCGGCCGCTCATCGCCGGCGTATTCTTGAACCGCCTTCGGGCGGGCGATCTGCTGGGCGCCGATCCGACGGTACAGTTCGTGGTCGCGCTCGATCCGGCCAGCGTCGATGAGTTCGGGTACTGGAAGACGGAGCTGACCGCCGCCGACTTCGAAATAGACTCGCCGTACAACACGAGGAAAGTGCCCGGCCTCCCGCCGGGACCGATTACCAATCCGGGCCTCGCGTCCATCATCGCCGTGGCCCACCCGGTCGAGACCGACATGTACTACTTCGTGGCCGACTCCATCAAGAACGATGGGTCGCACCACTTCTCCCGGACACTTGCGGAACATAACCGTAACGTCGAGATCTACGGTCGGTAGAGGGGCGCCATGTGAAGCGAGTCGCGGGGATCATCGGCTATCCGGCGGGGCACTCTCTCAGTCCCAGTTTCCAGCGGGCAGCCCTCGCTGCCGCCGGACTAGAGGCCAGCTACGAGATCTGGGAGACACGCCCGGAGGAGCTCGCGCGGCGGTTTGAAGGGCTTCGTGATCCCCTCTGCCTGGGAGCAAATGTGACCATTCCTTATAAGGAGGACGCGGCAGAACTGGTCGACGAGCTGGCCCCTGAGGCAGAGCTGGCCGGCGCCGTAAACACCGTTGTGAACGACGCCGGGCGCCTCAATGGCTTCAACACGGACGGCCCGGGCTTCGTCCGGGCGCTGCGCGCGCAGGGCGGCTTCGAACCGGAAGGACGGACGGTCCTTCTTCTCGGGGCGGGCGGAGCGGCCCGGGGGATCGCGTTCGGCCTGGCGCAGGCTGGGGCGGGGACCATCGTTATCGTCAACCGGACGCCGGGGCGTGCCGAGGCCCTGGCGCGCGATCTCGAGCGAAGCGGTGCCTCCAGCCGGGCCCTGGTCGCACCGGTCGGGGAGGCGGCGTCCGAGTTCGACTGCATCGTGAACTGCACGTCGCTCGGGATGGCCGGCGGCGGCGCTCCCAACCTGTTACCTCTTGAGCCGAGTCGGGCGCGGCAGGGGACGCTCATTGTGGACATCGTCTACGTCCCGGAGGTCACACCATTCCTTGCTAGAGCGAAGGAAGCCGGGCTACCTGTGCTGGGCGGGTTGCCGATGCTGATCCAGCAGGGGGGACTGGCATTTCAATTGTGGACCGGCCGGGAGCCGCCGCTGGAGGTGATGTTCGGCGCCGCCCGCCGGGAGCTCGAGCGCCGGCGGACCGCCAGTGAAGGCGCGGAGTCTGCCCGTTGATCGTCATCGGTTCGCTGATCGTGCTGGCCCTGTTTCTGGTGATCGGGTGGGCTGTGGCGACGGAGATGTTCCAGCAGCGGGTCTGGCGGCGGCGGGTGGAGGAGGGAGATCTCGGAATCGCGGCGGCGCTCATCGAAGAGGCGATGGCATCCTGGCGTCGGGCGAGGGCGCCCGAGGGAGTTCCTGCACCACTGTGGGCCGGCGTCCAGAGCGCGGAACTGGTATCGGTTGAGCCTGACGGGGCGACGGTCTCCGGCGTTGCCGAAGCCGAGTTCAGGACCCGTGAAGGCGTGCGCGTCGAAGTCAGGAGCCAGCTCGATTCTGCATCGGCGCTGGCAGCCAGACTCGTCGACATGTTGATGTACGATGTGCCAAACCTCCGGCTCGGACAGGTGCGGGTGGACATCTTCGCGACATTCACTGACCCCGGTGGCCGACCCCGGCAGCAGGCCATCCTGACCACCACCGCCGAACGGGCCGAAACGGATCTGCTCGCCTGGGACGTGATGACGCCGGCTGAGATCCTCGGTCGCTTCCGCAGCGACTTCGCGACCGCACCCGACGGCACCGCCCTCCCGATCGAACTGCCGCCGAGCCCGTCCGACGGCGACGTGGAGACGACCTGATGGGCGCCTTCCGCTTCCTCACGGCCGGTGAGAGTCACGGAATGGGCCTGACGATGGTGATCGAGGGGCTTCCCGCCGGCTTGCCGCTGAGAGAATCGGACATCCTGCCCGACCTGGTGCGGCGCCAGGGCGGCTACGGCCGGGGCGGCCGTATGAAGATCGAACGTGATCGCGCCGAGATCCGCGCCGGGGTCCGCCACGGGCTCACCCTGGGGTCGCCGGTTGCTCTCTGGATCGAGAACCGAGATTGGGCCAACTGGACGGAGAAGATGTCCGTCGAGCCCGTGGAGGCCGAGATCGAGCGCGTGACAAGGGTGAGACCGGGCCACGCAGACCTTCCCGGCGCGCTGAAGTACGGCTTTGACGATGTCCGCAACGTGCTCGAGCGGGCGTCGGCGCGGGAAACTGCGGCTCGTGTAGCCGTTGGCGCAGTGGCAAAGTGCCTTCTCGCCCCCTTTGGAGTCGAGTTCCATTCGCATACTGTCTCGATCGCGGGCGTGAGGGCCTCTACCGGTGGCGAGATCAGCTGGGAGAGTGTCGAGGAAAGTCCGGTCCGGTGCGCGGACGCCGCCGCAGGCGACGCCATGGTCGCTGCGATCAACGCTGCCCGGCCGGACGGAGACACGGTGGGAGGCACGGTTGAGGTGAGGGTCAAAGGGATCCCGCCGGGCCTCGGAAGTCACGTCCATTGGGATCGCAAGCTGGACGGGCGGCTGGCACAGGCCATCTGCAGCATCAACGCGTTCAAAGGCGTGGAGTTCGGGGCGGGATTCGAAGGTGCAGAACTGCGCGGCCGCGAGGTTCATGATGTCGTGCTTCCCGCCGGCCGCTGGGAAGGACGGCCGTGGAGGCATGCGACCAACAGTCACGGTGGAATACAGGGGGGGATGAGCTCCGGGGAGGAGATCGTCATCCGCGGGGCGGTGAAGCCGATCCCTACACTCGCTCATCCGCTTCCTTCGGTGGACCTCGAGACAGGCGAAGAGGTGCTGGCTCACCATGAACGAAGTGATGTATGCGTGGTACCGGCGGCCGGCGTCGTGGCCGAGGCAATGGCGGCGATCGTCATCGCCGACTGCTGGCTCGAGAAGTTCGGCGGCGACACGATCGCTGAGCTTCAGCGCAGCGTGACCGCTCACCTTCGGGACATCACCAGGGGACTGGGCCCGGGACCATCGGAGCCGTCATGATCGTTGAGCGGGTCTTTCTCGTCGGCCTGTCCGGCTCCGGGAAGACGACGGTTGGGCGGCAGCTTTCCCGCCGGTTGGGGTGGAAGTTCGCCGACACCGACGAAGCGATTGAGTCGCGCTCCGGGCGCACCGTCGCAAGCATATTCGCCGCCGACGGCGAGGAGCGCTTTCGAGATCTCGAAGAGGAGGCGCTCAGGGACGCTGCCGGGAGCACGGAGATAGTGATCGCAACGGGTGGGGGCGTACCCCTCCGGGAGACGAATCGAAAGGTGCTGGCGACGGGCCTGGTGATCTGGCTCGACATAACGGCCCGGGCAGCGGAAAGCCGTCTGGCGGGTGGCGGTGGTGCCGAGCAGCGTCCACTTCTCGCCGGCGATACGGGCTCGCGATTGGAGTCGCTGTTCGAACAGCGTCGCCATCTTTACGAGCGTTCGGACCACTCAATTGCGGTGGAATTCTATGAGACCGAGAAGGTCGTGGAAATGGCTGTCGAATTGGTCGAGAGAGCGCTCGCGAGTGGCTGGGCCCCCTCGCCGGACCGCTTCGAGGAAGCAGATGCGGCGCGGCGCCGGGCGGCGAGCGTTGCCGCGACGGTGCACGCGGCGGGCGGGAGCTATCCCGTGATCGTCGATGCAGGGGCGCTGGAGGAGGTTGGCGCGATCTGCCGGGAGCGCGAGCTGACCGGGAGGGCTTTCGTCCTCACCGACTCGAACGTCGAGCCTTTGTTCGTTCCCAAGGTCGTGGCGGAGCTCGAGGCGGCCGGATTCGAGGCCCGCTCGTTCGCAATTCCGGCGGGGGAGCCCAGCAAGACGATGGCGACGGTGGCTCTGGTGCACGACTGGCTGCTCGAGGCGCGCGTCGAGCGTTCCGACTTCCTCGTCTGTCTGGGCGGGGGAGTTGTCACCGATCTGGGCGGATTCGCTGCTGCGACGGTCCTGCGCGGGATAGCCTTCGTGCACGTGCCTACAACGATGGCCGGGATGGTCGATGCCGCAGTCGGGGGAAAGACCGGGGTGGACCATCCGAGGGGCAAGAACCTGATCGGCGCGTTTGCCCAGCCACAGGCTGTGATCGCCGACCCGAGTACTCTGAAGAGCCTGCCGGAGCGCGAGCTGCGGGCCGGAGTGGCGGAACTGATCAAGCACGGTTTCATTATCGACCGCAGCCTTGTGGCAGAGCTCGAATCGGCGGCCGGGGATCTTTCGGCGCTGGCTTCGCCGGAGCTGATTGCCCGGAGTGTGGCGATCAAGGCTGCAGTGGTGTCGGGCGATGAACGCGAGGCCGGGGCACGGACCCTCCTGAACTACGGCCACACGGTGGGCCACGCGATCGAGGCTGCGAGCGGATATGCGGAGTATCTCCATGGTGAGGCGGTGGCCGTCGGCATGCGTGCAGCGGGGCTCATCGGTGTCTCGGTTGAGATGCTCGAGCGGGCGGAATTCCAGCGCCAGCAGCAGCTGATTCGAGAGTGCGGCCTGCCGGAGGAGGCGCCCGGACTAGACCCGGACGCGATCCTGGCGGCAATGCTCGGTGACAAGAAGGTACGGGGCGGCCGGATCAGCTGGGTCCTGCTGGAGCGCCTCGGCCGGGCTGTGACGAGAAACGACATTGATCAGACGGCGGTGAGGGACGCCGTTGAGGCCGTGGCAGCGGGATGAGGTCGCCTCCCCTGAACCCGGTTGGGGCTCCTCCGCGGTCGTAATGTCGGGGCTATTCGAGCTTCGGTCCGAGCCGTCCTCCCCTGTCGCCGGGCGGCGGGGGGTTCTTCGAACGTCGCACGGGACGGTGGAAACGCCCGCCTTCATGCCGGTCGGAACCCAGGCGACGGTGAAGGCGCTGGCGCCGGGGGAGGTGGTGGCCGCGGGGGCGGAGATGATCCTCGTGAATGCGTACCACCTCTACCTTCGTCCCGGGCACGAGCACATCCGGAACCTTGGAGGGGTCCACCGGTTCATGAACTGGCCGGGGCCGGTGCTGTCGGACAGCGGCGGTTTCCAGGTGCTCAGTCTCGCCGCGATGGTGAAGGTCGGTGAGGAGGGTGTGCGCTTCCGGTCTCACATCGACGGGAGCCTGCATGAGTACACGCCGGAGCTGGCGATCGAGGTTCAGCGGGCGCTCGGCGTCGACATCGCGATGCCGCTGGACCAGGTAGTGGGGGGCGATGCTTCGGGGGCGGAGGCGTGGAAGGCCGGGGAGCGCACCGTCCGCTGGTTCGATCGGTGCAGGGAGAGCGCGGGCGAGCTACCGGTCTTCGCGATCGTGCAGGGCGGAACCGACGCCCGGTTGAGGGCCGAGCAGGCGCGGGCCTTCCGGGAGAGGGAAGCGGTCGGCTACGCGATCGGAGGATTATCGGTCGGTGAGTCGAAAGCGGCGATGTGGGAGATGGTGGAGGTGGTCTGCCGGGAGCTGCCGCAGGGGAGTCCGCGATATCTGATGGGCGTGGGGAGCCCTGAGGATCTGGTGAGGGGTGTGTCGCTCGGGGTGGACATGTTCGACTGTGTATTGCCGACGCGGCTCGGGAGGACGGGCTCGCTCTTCACGGACGAAGGGCGGGTGAACATCCGGAACGCGGGGTTCAAGGACGATGGGAGGCCGCTGGACGAGGAGTTTGAGCCGCTCGCGGGTTTCACGTGGGCGTATCTGCACCATCTGTTTCGGGCGGAGGAGCTGCTGGGGTACCGGCTGGCGACGCTGTACAACATCCGTTATGTGGAACGGCTGATGGCACGGTTGCGGGTGGCGATCGAATCAGGGACACTCGATAAGTTCGTCCCCGAATTCCTTGGTGGTTACAGAGTGGCCGACGAGGGTGTCCGGGCTTCGCAGCGAGCGAAGTGGCGGGCTTCGGGGGCGGGCGGAGGTCGAGGGGAGGGGCGTGGTGGGCCTGGCGGTATCGATTGACAGGTGTTGTCGGACCAGTTAGGCTCTGCCATTGGCCCTCTGCGGCCGGCGCACTTTAACAACTGGATAGCGGACGGAAGAGAACGTCCGGGTCAACCCGTCACAGGGGACTAAGCGAAGCTCTTCGGAGTTTCGAGTTTTCTGTCGGAGAGTTTGATCCTGGCTCAGGACAAACGCTGGCGGCGTGTATTAGGCATGCAAGTCGAACGGTCACTTCGGTGACAGTGGCGGACGGGTGAGTAACACGTGGGTAACCTGCCTCGTAGTGGGGAATAACTTGCTGAAAGGCAAGCTAATACCGCATAACACTTCCGGTGAGAATCCGGATAGTAAAAGCAGCAATGCGCTATGAGAGGGGCCCGCGGTCGATTAGCTAGTTGGTGGGGTAATGGCTCACCAAGGCGACGATCGGTAGCTGGTCTGAGAGGATGGTCAGCCACACTGGGACTGAGATACGGCCCCGACTCCTACGGGAGGCAGCAGCTAAGAATCTTGCGCAATGGGCGAAAGCCTGACGCAGCAACGCCGCGTGAGGGACGACGGCCTTCGGGTTGTAAACCTCTTTTGCGAGGGAAGAAGTTCTGACGGTACCTCGCGAATAAGACACGGCTAACTACGTGCCAGCAGCCGCGGTAATACGTAGGTGTCAAGCGTTGTCCGGATTTATTGGGCGTAAAGAGCCCGCAGGCGGTCTGTTAAGTTCGGGGTGAAATCTCCTGGCTCAACTGGGAGAGGTCTCTGGAAACTGGCAGGCTTGAGGTAGGGAGAGGGATGCGGAATTCCCGGTGTAGCGGTGAAATGCGTAGATATCGGGAGGAACACCAGTGG
>CAZHMF010000089.1:0-8644 GCA_964533605.1 uncultured Anaerolineaceae bacterium | reverse complement strand
CTCAGCCTTCAATGGCAGATCATCGCCGGCGTCGTTCCGGGCGTGGTGCTGCTGCTCCTCATCTTCGGCTGGCTCGCCGAGAAGACGGCGCACGATACGCGCGATCTTGCGCTGGAGGGTCGCCTCGCAACTGCCAACGCGTCGGCCCACGCCATCGACGAGATCATCCTTCACGAGGCCGAGGAGCTCCAGGAAGCGGCCGAACAGGTGGGACGCGCGGGCTCACCTGAGGCCGAACGGGAGCTACTGGGCCCCATCAGCGCCGTCATCGACGAGTACCACGTGATCATCCGACTGGATCGAGATGGAACGCCCCTTTGGGCGAAGCCGGATTCCTTCGACCCCGCCGGCTGGGCGCTGGCGAGAGACTCCCGGGTTGTCGATGCGGTGGCCGCCGACGAACTCACCATCCTCCGCCCCAGTACACCGGCCGGCGAGTCCACTCCATTTGCCGTGGTCATTGCGCCGGTCGAGAGCGAGGACGGGCAGCTATTGGGGTTCCTCGCGGGCGAACTCCCGACGTCGGAAGCCCACCTTATCCCGCTGATCACACTGGGAGAGAATGCAACAGCACTTCTCGTCGACGAGGCAGGGGACGTCATTACCCACACCGGGAGCGGCCCCCTGACGCCGGAGGATTGGGAGGCACATACCATCCAGTATCTCCTCCAAGCCCGTCAGGCCGGGACAACGATCGACAACGAGCATGGGGCGAGCCACGTGGAGGCCTATCACCCACTCGCGGAGCTGCCTGCCGGCGTTGTTATTGAGGAGCGCCAGGACAGAGCGCTGGCGATTCCCAAGCGCCTCGAGCGAAACATGTTGCTACTCGGGATCGGAGCCGTGATCGCAGCCGCCGCCGCGGTGCTGCTCCATAGCCGTGGTGTCATCGGACCGATCCGCGACCTGACCCGGGCCTCAGCGAAGATCGCCGCGGGAGCCCTCGACAATCCGATCGAGACGAACAGACGTGATGAGGTGGGTCAGCTCGCCGGCAGCTTCGAGACGATGCGACTGCGCCTCCGGGAATCGCAGCAGGAACGGGAGCTCTGGGAGCAGGCACTGGAAGAACGGGTCCGGCAGCGCACGCTCGAGGTGCAGTCACTGCTCGGGCGCGTGATCTCCGCTCAGGAGGAGGAGCGCCTCCGCATCGCCCGCGATCTGCACGATGCGTCCGCACAGGAGCTCGTCGCTCTTCTTGCCGGGATCCAGGCGGCCGAGGCCAGCATCCCCTCGTCTCCTGACAAGGCCCGGCAGACCCTGAGCGACCTCCGGCCCGTCGCCAAGCGGGCCCTCGAGGAGATGCGCAAGAGCATGCTCGATCTGCGTCCCTCGGCCCTCGATGATCTGGGGCTCGCATCGGCGATCCGCTGGTATGCCGAGAATCGCCTTCGAGCGGGCCTCGAGCTGTGCTGGGACGTCACCGGCAACTTCGAGGACCTGCCGGAGCCGACGGCAATTGCCCTCTATCGCATTGCCCAGGAGGCGCTCAACAACGTTGCCAGGCACTCGCAGGCGAAGACTGTCTGGATTCGCCTCCAGGCCGACGACGACGAGACGCTTGTCGAGGTGCGGGACGACGGTCGGGGTTTCGATCCTTCGAGTCTGCGGCCGTCGTCCACCGATGCCCGCGGCCTCGGCATCCTGGGCATGAAGGAGCGCGCCGGACTGATCGGCGGTACGGTTACAATAGAGTCGAAGCCGGGCCGCGGAACGATCGCGCGGATCACGGTTCCTGCCGGACCGGGGGATGAGGGACTTGAGCGACGAGATTCGATTGCTGCTGGTCGATGACCACACGCTCGTCCGCCAGGGTGTCCGCTCTCTGCTCGAGACGCAGGACAACATGGTCGTCGTGGGCGAGGCCTCCGGCGGACTCGAGGCTCTAGACAAGGCAAGGGAGCTGAAGCCAGACGTCGTTCTCATGGATCTCGCCATGCCGGACCTCAATGGAATGGAGGCCACCCGGAGGATCAAGAGCGAACATCCGGAGATCCAGGTCCTCGCGCTCAGCGTCCACGGCACCGACGACTACCTTTTTCGTGTCCTCGAAGCCGGTGCCTCCGGCTACGTGCTCAAGGAGGCGGAGGCCAGCGAGCTGGCCTCGGCCGTCCGCGCAGTCCACGCCGGCGGCGCCTTCATCTACCCGCCGCTCGCCAAGCGGCTCGTTGAGCAGTACCTCCTACGCGTCGGCTCCGGTGATGAGCGTTCGAGCTACGAGAGCCTGACCCCCCGGGAGAAGGAGATCCTCGACCTCATCGGGGCGGGCCTCACGAACGACGAGATCGCCCGGAAGCTGGTGCTGAGCGTGCACACAGTTCAGACCCACCGCTCGCACATCATGGAGAAGCTCGAGCTGCACAACCGCGCCCAGCTGGTCACCTACGCCGCGAGGGTCGGCATCGTGCGGCCACGTAGCACATAACTACTACCTTTTCAGTAGTGTCAGCCCCGGCATCTCATACATTGAATCTATTCGTGCCGCTTCCCGGCCTGCCGAAATTGCCCAGCTGAATACGAGGTCTCGGCGATTACGCACTGCCTGAACCGCGGAGAATACTCATGGTATGGAAAGCTCGTCCGCCGGGATCCGGCTCCTCGTCGTGGATGATCACGCTCTCTTCCGCCAGGGTCTGAGGTCGCTTCTCAACATGCAGCCCGACCTCGATGTCGTCGGGGAGGCGACCGGAGGAAGAGAGGCGATAAGCCGGACCGACGAGCTCCGGCCCGATGTCGTCATCATGGATCTCGCGATGCCGGACCTCAACGGCATGGAAGCCACACGGCTCATCAAGGAAGCCCATCCCGAGGTCGAGGTCCTCGCTCTCAGTGTGCACGGGACGGACGACTACGTGCTGCGGGCGCTGGAATCGGGTGCTTCGGGATATGTACTGAAAGAAGCGGAGGCCAATGAGCTCGCATCGGCGGTCCGCGCCGTCCACGGCGGCGGCGCATTCGTCTGCCCGGCCCTGGCGCGACGCCTCATCGACCAGCACGTGATCGGTAGGAACCCCTCCGGCTCCAGATCCGGAACGAACGGCCTCACGCCCCGCGAACTCCAGATCCTCAAGCTCCTTGGGAACGGCCTGACCAACGAGGAAATGGCCGGCGAGCTGGGGCTCAGCGTGAACACCGTTCAGACCCACCGGGCTCACGTGATGTCGAAGCTGGGTCTCCACAACCGCGCGCAGTTGGTCAGGTACGCGGCTCAGGCCGGCCTGCTCGACGTAGCTAGTACTCAAGTACTACCGACAGAGTAGGCGCGTCGCTCAAGTCTCCCCCACTCCCTCCCCTGAACAGCCTCGTTCGCTACTCCGAAGTCGGGTGTCGAAATGGGGTCCTGCTGCGATACCTCGTCTTCCCGTCCGCTTCGACACTGAGATCGAACGACAAATCCAGATACAGGAGAGGTGCGGCACCATGAAGAATCCGGCCTCGAACGGCAGCTCGCGGGAGAGAGTTCTCACGCGCCGCCAGATGTTGGGCGGAGTCGCTGCCGCAGGTCTGCTCGCGGGTGCGGGAGCCGGGATGGTCCCCCTCACGCGCGACGAGAAGGATCCGGACCTGCAGACCGCCGGGGCGGCCGGCTCGGGCAGCGCCGAGCACCAGTGGGTCTTCGTCGCCGATCTGCGCCGCTGTGACGGTTGCGACAAGTGCGTCAAGGCCTGCCGGCAGATGCACTTCCTTCGCGAAGGCGAGGAGTGGATCCGGATCGAAGAGCTGACCGACGGGTTCGGCCAGACCTACTACAGGCCGGTACTGTGCCAGCTCTGCCAGAATCCCCCCTGCGTCAAAGTCTGCCCCGTCGGCGCCACCTTCAAGACCGACGACGGCGTCACACTCGTCGACCAGGACCGCTGCATCGGCTGCCGCATGTGCATGGCAGCCTGCCCCTACGACGTGCGGCACTTCAACTGGGACGACCCGCCGGAGGCCCCCCGAACGCTCGGCGGCCCGACACCCGAATGGCCGATCCCGCAGCGAAAGGGAACCGTCGGCAAGTGCCTCGCCTGCGTACACAACACCCGCCAGGGGAAGCTGCCGGCCTGTGTGGAACGCTGCAACATGCGAGCCCTCTACATCGGTGACCTCGTCACAGATCTCGCCACGAACGGCAAGGACGTCGTAAGGCTCTCGGAACTGCTGCCGGCGAACGACGCCTATCGCTACAAGGAGGAGCTCAACACTCGCCCTCGTTTCTACTACATCACCGGCCACGGCCAGGACTCCGACTGATGGAGGCTTCGATGATCAAAGCCGACGCCGGAGAGCAAGCACTCATCAGGGAGACAGCTCTCCGATCCATCAAAGGCGGCGGCCGCAGATTCTGGCTGCTCGCTGCTGCACTCGGCGTGCTCGTCGCCGTCGGAATCGCCGCCTACGTTTACCAGGTAAGCGAAGGCCTGGGCGTCACGGGCATGAACGACCAGGTGTTCTGGGGACTCTACACAGTAAACTTCGTCACCTTCATCGGAATCAGCTACGGCGGAGCGGTCGTCTCCGCGATTCTCCGGCTCACGGGCGCCGGATGGCGTTCCCCGATCACCCGGCTCGCCGAAGCGATGGCGGTGATCTCACTGGCGATCGGGGGCCTCTTTCCGATCATCCACATCGGCCGGCCGGACCGAGTGTGGGAGATGGTCATCGCGGGGCGGATCGGGTCGCCGCTGATCTGGGATATGGTCGCTATCTCGACCTATCTGGCGGCCACGCTGGTCTTCTTCTACCTGCCGCTGATTCCGGACCTGGCGATCTGCCGCGACGATGGGTCCATCGGCGGCATCCGTCGGAAACTGTACGCCTTTCTCGCGCTCGGCTGGCGGGATCTGCCCTCGCAGCGCAAGCTTCTCGGCTGGGGATTACGAGTGTCGGCGATACTCATTATTCCCCTCGCCGTTTCGGTTCACTCAGTGCTCGCCTGGGCCTTTGCGGTGACCACACGGGCCGGTTGGCACAGCACGATCTTCGGTCCCTACTTCGTAGTCGCTGCACTGTTCTCAGGGATCGCAACGGTGATCCTGGTCGTGGCGGCATTCCGCAAGGCATACCATCTCGAGGCTTACATCGGAGACAAACACTTCCGCTACCTCGGCTACATCATGCTGGTCCTCGGACTCGCTTACTTCTACTTCACGTTCTCCGAGTTCCTGACCGAAGGTTACCTGGCCGAGGAGCAGGAGCAGGCCTATCAGGAGGCACTGCTTCTCGCCAATTTCGCACCGCTGTTCTGGCTCTTCCTGGCCGGCGGACTGGCCCTGCCGGTTCTGCTGATCGCCTTCCCCGGCACGCGGACAGTTCGCGGCATCACGGTGGCCGCCGCACTGGCAGTCGGCGGCATGTGGCTGAAGCGCTTTCTGATCGTGGTACCCCCGCTTGCCGGATCCTCAACGTACACACCTTCATGGGTTGAGTCCCTCGTGACCATCGGGGCACTCGCCGCGATACCGCTCTTCCTGATGCTCCTGATTCGCCTTTTCCCGGTCCTCTCGATCTGGGAGATGGAAGAGGAGGGCACTGAAACCAAGACCAGCCGGACCCCTCGAGCAGTCCCTCTGCTCGAGGGCGCAGTGGAGGTGGCATCATGACTCGCATCGGACGGCGCCTTGCCGTCACTCTTACCGGTGTCCTCATGGCCACGGCAGCAGCGGGGTCCTTGAGTCCGGCCCTCGCCGACTCGCCCCCTGCCGACACCGCAAGGGTGCCCGGCGCGGCAAGCCTCTCGTTCGGCGAACCGCAGGCGTCCGCGGCGACCATCATCCTGCCGGTCCGGTTCACGTCCTCCGACGGTTCGCCGGTCCAACGCGCGGCCGTGCAGTTGATCGTGGTGACCGACTTCTTCGGTGACCAGGAGCTCCCCGTGCAGACCACCCTGACGAACCAGGACGGGATCGCGACAGTGACCTATTCGCCCGTATGGAACGGCGAACACCACGTGGTCGTCCGATTCGAAGGAAACGAAGTATTGGAACCCAGCCGGGCCGAAGCGGTTCTGACCGTGGCGGGCCTGCCGGAAGCGGCCCCCGAGGAGCCTGCTCCTCTCGAGCCCGTCCAGCGATGGGCGGCTCCGGGTGCCGTGGTGGTGACGTTAGCCGTATGGCTGACGTTGGCGTTGATCCTTGGCCGAGTGGGCTGGGGGGTGTGGCGTGCGGGCCGCGGATCTGAGGTGGGGACCCCGGAGGGGTCGCAAACGCCGGGCCAACGTCTCCGCGGCAGCACGCTGCCCTGATGCTCGCTGATCAGTCGCGATCGATGGAGGACAATCTGAGATGACGAATTTGCCGCGTACCCGTCTACTGGCGCGGACCGCACTCGCCACGTTGGCCGTCGCGGCCCTGGGGGCAGCCGCCTGCAGCGGTGGGGACGACGATGCGGAGACTCCGCCCGAAAACACGTCGACCATCACCGTCCAGATCACGACAGTGGAGCCGTCGGCCAAGGCCGACACACCCACATCTGAGCCCGCGGCGACCAACACTGCCACGGATCCCGGGAACGGTGATCCCATGACAGAATTCACGGCGGCCACGGCAAGCATCGTCGTCGACGGCGACACATCCGACTGGGACGGAGTGACTCCGGTAAGCGTCCCCCTCGAGCAGATCCGGATGGGAGGCCTCCAGCCGTCCGACGCCGAGGACATCGAATTCGACGAGTTGCCTCCGGTCGATGCGTCCCTTCGTGTCGCTACGGACGGCACGAATGTCTTTCTCCTTTTCGAGGTGCCCGACGAATTCGACTACGACCCCAACGATCATGGTCTCTCTCCTGCGATCGCGGTTCAATTCAAGATCGACTCTCCTGCGGCCGTTCACATGGGATCGGAGGAGGCCGACCTCGATGAAAGCCTGGGGATGGTCGACATGTGGCACTGGGAGCTCGACTGCGGGCCCGGCCTGACCGCGGGCGGCCAGGGAGTGCCCGGGGGCGACGACCCCGCCTGCAACTTCGACGACGAGTTCGCTGCAGATCCTGAGGACAGGGAGGACGACGGGGGAGGGGATGACAACCCGAGCGCCGATAACAGCCTCACGGGCGTCTGGGAGCACACCGGCCGCGCCTCCGGCCCCGGCGCCGAAGGCGTCTGGATCTTCGAGATGTCCCGCCCGCTCCAGACGGGCGACCCCGAGGATGCACAGTTCGAGAGCGGCGGAGTCGCGGCAATTGCCCTCGCCTACTGGGATCCGGACGAGAGCGCGGTGGGCTGGTCCGACTCAGGCCACCTGACAAGCAGCTATGCCGGCTGGCTCGAGGTCACGATCCCGTAGAGGAGAGGGCCGGCCGCGAGGACAGAGCTTCTATCTGGAGACCTCGTCCCCCTACGCGACGTCGCGAAGATCGCTCTCGCAGATGACGTACCGGGCCTTGCCTCCGAGTTTCGCTCGGTACATGGTCTCGTCGGCGCGTTCGAGCAGCGCATCGGAGCTGTCGGTGCCACCAACTCCCGCGGCAACCCCGACGCTCAGCCCAAGGCTGACGAGGGTTGTTCCAAGCCGGAACGGTCGCGAGACGGTGCCGAGCAGCCGGCCGGCCACCGCCGCCAGTACTGCGGCACAGGGCCGCGACTCGACGAGCACCACGAATTCGTCGCCGCCGACTCGGGCAACGAGCTCGCCTTCGCGCACGGTCGCCCGTAATCGAGCGGCGAAGGCCTGGAGCAGACGGTCGCCCGCCGCATGCCCGTAGCGATCGTTGACGTCCTTGAAACCATCGAGGTCACAGAAGAGAACGGCGAGCCCGATCTCACGCTCGCCGAGCAGTGCGTCCATCCTCTCCATGAGATACGTCCGGTTTGGAAGGCCGGTCAGTGGATCGTGGAGGGCGGCGTCACGAAGACGTCGTTCGAGCTCCTTCTGGTCTGTGTAGTCCATGTAATTGCCGAGAACGGCGCGCCGTCCCCGCCAGCTGACCGACGAGACCGTTTCCAGGACCCAGCGAGTGCTTCCGTCGGCGTGAACAGAGCGGTAGTCATAGGGTGCATTCCGCTTTCCTTTGAGCATGGCGATGGCACGCGATCGCAGCCTCCTCCGGTCCTTCGGATCGACGATCGATGACGACCGCTTGCCCAGCAGCTCGGCGACCGGGAACCCGGTGAGCCTCTCCATCGAAGGATTGACGTACGCGAAACGTCCCTCCTGGACGATGTAGACACCGATCGGGGAGTCCTCGGCCAGCGTCCGGAACATGGACTCCATCTCGCGATCCGAGGTCACATCGCGGGCGACGCCGCTGATCAGGAGGTCCTCGTCGCGCCGGCCGGTCGCAAGGACAACCACCTCCAGGACGAGGCGTCGCTCGTCCGGCAACAGGAACTCGATGTCGGCGGATGCGGCAGGTTCGCCGGGGCGGACCGTCGCCAGCCTCCGGCGCGCCTGCGCCAGGCTCTCCGGGTCCGCGATCTCAGCGAGCACCCGGCCCTCGGCCCAGGAAAGACCCGGGGCGTTGAGGCCCCCAACGGACGAGATGCGGCCGTCACGACTGAGCTTGAACCGAATCCACCCGCCTGCTCCGGCACGACGGCGTCGCGTCGGAGTGTCTGTCTCCAGCGAGATCAAGCCATGGCCATCGCCGAGCATGTTTGCCATGTATGCCTCTCCGCTATTTCACTTATCGGCAGATCCGCCGTTTCGATTCAGGGGGTACCTGA
>CAZHMF010000088.1:0-8856 GCA_964533605.1 uncultured Anaerolineaceae bacterium | reverse complement strand
TTCGCCATATGCGAGCAACGGATTGTAGTAACCCATGAAGACGATTGGTGTTGTCAGGCCCTCCCTCCGGACCTGGTCGACTATGTGAAGGCAGTCCGCGTAGGTAATCCCCCCGGCCAATGCGATCTGGTTCGCGTGCTGAACCGTCGCTCCGTCGGCCATCGGGTCACTGAAGGGAACACCGAGCTCAATGACGTCTGCCCCACCGTCCGCAAGGGCATGAAGGATCGATGGTGTGTCCTCAGGCGACGGGTAACCGGCGGTCACGTAGGCGACGAAGAGAGCCTTGCCCGTGCTCCGGGCTGTCGCGAAGAGTTGCCTGAGCCGCTCCGACATGGGTGCGAGCATCGTCCCGCCGGCCGCAAACGGCAAGTGCGGGGTCGCCGGGGCTCGTCCTTCTAGGCGCTGAGAAGGAGCACGAGGAAGCTCAGTCCGTTGAAGCAGGCGTGACAGACGATGCTCGGCCAGAGCGAGCGGCTCCGCCAGAACAGCCAGGCGAAAAGGATCCCGATGCCTGTGAAGGGGATGAACGTACCGGGATCGATGTGAGAGAGCGCAAACAGGAAGCCCGACGCGACGGCGCCGGGCCAGAAGCCCCAGCGAGCGAGCCCGCCGAATACCAGCCCACGGAATAGGAACTCCTCACCGAACGGGGCTGCGACGACCGCCAGGAAGCCGAAGAGAGCCATGGTCAGACCGTCGCGTAGCGCCGCCCGCGGCGGTGGCTGATCCGGGACCAGGATGTCCAGTCCCGCGGACCTCACGATCTCCGAGTAGGCCACAACCCCCGCGTAGGCCACGAGCATCCACAGCGCCGGTTGCCAGATCCAGGCCCAGCGCCACCGGCTCAGTCCCGCGATGCGCACGAGTTCGCGCGGGCCCTTGCGGGTGGCCAGCCCGATCGGTATGGCCAGCCCCAGCGTGCTGAGCGCAGCGGCGAGGTAGAAGATGCGAGCCGCAACGATGTCTGCGAGCAGTTCAGGGGCTGGCGGCGGCGGCTCCCCGGCACTCTGCGCTTCGAGCGCGCGGTCGGCAAAGATCGTAACTTCACCCGCTTTCGTGAAGATGTCGCCGAGATCCTCAGCCACGGCCTTATGGCCGGCAGCTTCCGTGAGGCCCTGGCTCGCGATGACCGAGGCGAACAGGAGAGCCATCGCCATCAGGACGCCGCCGAGCGCGGTCCCCGCACCCCAGGGCATGGACGGTGGGGGAGGAGTGTCCGGCCGGCGCTCCGCCGCGGTCAGAGGTCGACTCCGAACGCCTCGGCGACGGTGTGCATGTCCTTGTCGCCGCGACCGCTCAGTCCCACGAGGATGTCCGTTTCGGGGGACATCTCCCGAGCCAGACGGAGGGCGTGGTAGACCGCATGGGCAGGCTCGAGAGCGGGGATTATGCCTTCGGCCTTCGTAAGCGCCTCGAACCCTTCAAGCGCTTGCTGGTCGTCCGCTGCGACGTATTCGGCGCGCTCACTGGCCTTCAGCCAGGAGTGCTCCGGTCCGACGCCGGGATAGTCCAGGCCGGCGCTGATGGAATGGGTCTCATTGATCTGCCCCGCCTCGTCCTGGAGCAGGTAGGTCATCGTTCCGTGAAGCACGCCTGGTCTCCCCTCGACGAGGGTTGCCGAGTGCCTGCCGGAGGCGAGTCCGTCGCCGGCCGCTTCGACCCCGACGAGCCGGACCTGGTCATCGAGGAATGGGTGGAACAGCCCTATCGCGTTGCTCCCGCCGCCCACGCAGGCGACGGCGATGTCCGGCAGCTTGCCGGCTTGCTCGAGCATCTGGGCTCGAGCCTCCGTGCCGATGACCGACTGGAAGTCGCGGACGATCGTCGGGAAGGGGTGTGGACCGATGGCCGAGCCGATGATGTAGTGCGTGGTCTCGACGTTGGCGACCCAGTCGCGCATGGCTTCGTTGATCGCATCCTTCAGCGTCTGGCTTCCCGATTCGACGGTGATGAGCGAAGCCCCGAGCATCTTCATCCGGAACGCGTTGAGAGACTGGCGGCGGATGTCCTCGGCTCCCATGTAGACCGCGCACTCCAGCCCCAGCATGGCGCAGGCGGTCGCAGTGGCGACTCCATGCTGACCGGCACCGGTCTCGGCGATGATCCGCGGCTTGCCGAGCCGCCTGGCGAGGAGTGCCTGTCCCAGTGCATTGTTGATCTTGTGGGCGCCGGTGTGAGCGAGGTCCTCGCGTTTGAGCCAGATCCGTGCTCCGCCGCACTGTGCGCTCAGACGCTCGGCGAAATAGAGAGGCGTTGGCCGCCCGACGTAGTGGCGAAGGAGGCCGGCGAACTCCGTCTGGAACGCCGGGTCATCACGTGCTTCCACGTAGGCGCGTTCGAGGTCCTCGTGGGCGGCCACGAGAGTCTCCGGGATGTAGCGGCCCCCGAAATCGCCGAACCGGGACGGCAGGATGGTCTCAGTCACGGGATGCTCCCTTCGCAGCCTTGATGAACGCGCGGATCTTTCCGATGTCCTTCGCTCCCGCGGCTTCGACGCCGCTCGAGACATCAACCCCCCACGGTAGAGCCTGCTCGATCGCCGATGCCACGTTCGCCGCGTCGAGACCGCCGGCCAGAAGAACAGGGAGAATCCGGCCTGCGTCGTGGGCGGTCTGCCAGTCGAAGCTGCTGCCGGTGCCACCGCGCGAGGAAGCGTCCGCCGTGTCCAGAAGAACGGCGACCGGTCCCGGCCGCAGGTCCTCCAGAAGCTCTCCGGCATCGGTCTCCGGAGAGACATGACGGACGAGGATCACGGGCCTGCGGATCTTTTCCACCAAGTCCACCTGCTCGCCTCCCGAGAGCTGCACGAGGTCGAGGCCGGCCGCTTCGGTGATGTCGTTGATATCGTCCGGCGCCTGGTTTGCGAAGACTCCGACGGTGAGCGGTCGGAAGCGTGTGATGGCGTCCTCGATGGCCTCGCTCCAGGCATGGAACCAGGTTCGAGAAGAAACCTCGCCGGGAGCCGGTCCGGCGAAATCGGCAGCGGCGGCAGTCCGCCGGCGCTCGCGCAGCGTCGAGACTATGGCGGCGCACTCAGCAGGCCTTACCTGTCTTCGTGACTCGGCGAACACCATCCCGATCATGTCGGCACCGGCAGCCGCGGTCTCGGCCGCGATCTCTTCGTCACGAAGTCCGCAGATCTTGACGACGGTCATCGATCCTCCGCAGGGTCGTCCGGCCGGAAGGCGCTTCCGGTCACGGCGAGACTCCAAGGCCGAGAAGTTCCCGCATTTTGGCCCCCGGGTCCGGCGCCATCATCAGGGCCTCACCGACTAGGGCCGCGCGGGCTCCGGCTGCCGCGAAGCGCTCGATGTCGGCCCTTCCCCGGACGCCACTGAGGGCTGCCAGAAGGATGGAATCGGGCACAGCGGCAGCGAGCCGGTTAGTGGTTTCCAGGTCCACCTCGAAAGTCCGCAGGTCCCGATTGTTGATACCGACCAGGAGTGCCCCCGCTTCGAGGGCGCGATCCAATTCTGCTCTGTTGTTGACCTCGACGAGCGGTTCCATGCCGAGTCGCCGCGAGACCGCAATCAGGTCCGCGAGCTCGGGCTGTTGCAGGGCGGCGACGATCAGGAGAACCGAGTCGGCACCGGAGCAGCGAGCTTCCAGGACCTGATACTCGTCGACGATGAAGTCCTTCCGGAGGATTCCCACGCGATCGACGGCGGCTCCGTCGCAGCTTTTGCGGACGGATTCGAGATCGCTGAGGTCGCCCTTGAACCAGTGAGACTCGGTCAGGACAGATATCGCCGCGGCCCCTGCCCCTGCCAGGGCCCGTGCAAGGGCGACCGCATCAGCTGCAGGCGCGATGTCCCCCCGGCTGGGGGATGCGCGTTTGATCTCGCCGATGATGGCCATAGGTCCGGCACTGCGAAGCCGCCGGGCGAAGTCCAGAACGGCAGGAGAGTCCGGCAGCCTTCTCTCCAATGCGGCCGCCGGGAGCCGCTGTTTGAGTTCCATCAGATCGCGGCGTCGGCGCGCAACGATCCGATCGAGAATCGTCTCCTCAGGCACTGTCCGGTTCCCGGGTCAGTGCGACATACCGGTCCAGCACCTCTCTCGCACGTCCGCTGGCGATTGCATCCCGGGCCACGTCGGTGCCTTCGCGGAAGGTCGGGGCGACGCCTGCCACGAACAGCGCCGCGGCGGCGTTTGCCAGCACGAAGTCTGTGGTCGCCCCCTCCGCACCGTCGACGATGCCCTCGAGGGTGCCGGCATTCTCCTCAGGCGTGCCGCCTGATACAGCGTCGAGGGAATGGGCGGAAAGGCCGAAATCGGCCGGAGAGATCTCCTCCTCCGAAACCTCGTCGCCGGCGACGAGCCAGACTCTCGTGGGGGCAGCGGGGCTGATCTCATCCAGTCCGTCCGTCGAGTGGACGACCATCGCTCTCTCCATGCCGCGGAGCCGGAAGGCATTGGCAAGGATCGGTGCAAGATGAGGGGCTCCAACGCCGGCAAGCTGGCCTCGCGGCTTCGCGGGGTTGGTGAGGGGACCGAGGAGGTTGAAGACTGTGCGGACGCCCATCTCGCGCCGGGGGCCGCCCACGTGCCGCATTGCCGGGTGGAATCGCTGGGCGAAGACGAAGCAGAAACCGCAGGCTTCGACAACGCGCGCCACCTCTTCGCCGCCCAGGTCGATACGCGCCCCGAGCGCTTCCAGGATGTCGGCACTGCCGCACCGCGACGATGCTGCACGGTTTCCGTGCTTGGCCACTCGCACCCCCGCTCCGGCGACCACGAAGCCGGCGGCCGTGGAGACGTTGAACGTGTCGATGCCGTCGCCTCCGGTCCCGCATATGTCGATCACATCGTCGGCGGGGACGGGCTCGGCGTGGGCTTCCATCACGGTCGCGCTTGCCGCGACGACTTCAGGCGACTCGCCGACCAGCCGCAGCCCGGCAAGGTAGGCGCCGACCTGTGCCGGTGTGGCTTCGCCGCCCATGATCGCCTCCATCGCCCGGGTGGCCTGATCCGGCGACAGCTCCCTCCGGTCAACCAGAGATCGAATTGCGTCCTGCATCACCATGTTCCGCCCTCCAGTCTGAGGAAGTTGGCCAGCATTTCGTGCCCGAATTCCGTCGCCACGGATTCCGGATGGAACTGTACTCCCTCGACCGTCAGGGTGTGGTGCCGAACTCCCATGATGACGCCCGATTCAGCACGGCAGGTAACTTCGAGGTCCGGCGGCTGCGAGTCGGGAGCGCCGGCCAGGGAGTGGTAGCGGCAAACCTTGATCCGCGCCGGGAGACCGTGGAAGACACCCCGCCCATCGTGCTCGATCTCTGATATCTTGCCGTGCTTGATCTCGCCGGCACCAACAACGACGCCACCGAACACCTCATACACACACTGGTGCCCCAGGCAGACGCCGAGCACCGGTGTCTCTCCGGCGAAGGCGCGAACGACGTCACGGGATATCCCCGCGCTCGATGGCCTGCCGGGACCGGGCGAGATGACGACGTGCGAGGGACCGAGATCCCGACAATCCCGGACGGACACCTTGTCGTTGCGCCGCACATCCACATCGGCGCCCAGTTCGGACATGAACTGATAGAGATTATACGTAAAACTGTCATAGTTGTCTATCAGTAAAACAGTCATCTAGTCCATCCCTGCTTCGCGCGTGAGGTCCTCCGCGATTGCACTGAGGGCTGATGCAAGCTCGGCGGGCGTGCAGCCCGAGCCCCGTGCGTTGAGCCGGAATTTCGTCTCCAGGTAGCGCTCGTCCAGGGAAGCGGGCGAATCGAGTTTCAGGGGGTACGACGTGCCCGGAGGGGAGGAGAGGCAGACGAGGAAATAACCGTCGCCCGCCATCCGAACGAACGATGCGACGTCGTCGACCAGGGGGACGAGTACCAGTTCCAGACCGGCGACCCGGTAGAACCGGACGCCGAGATGTAGAGCCTGCTTCTCCAGTTTTCCCTTCATGCCGGCGCCACTCGTTCGAGCAGGTCGAGGATCTCGGCGGGAGCTTCGGCCTCTATGTCCGGCGCCGCATCGAGGAGAGCCGGTTTGTCCATGGTCCCCCAGGTCGCCGCGACCGCAAGGCCGCAGGCCAGCAGGTCCTCCGTTGCGGTCCATGATCCGCGTGACGTCACCACCGCCTGCAGGAGACCGGCATTGCTCAGTCGGACGACTGCGTCTGAGATCCCCCGGTAGGGCCTGGGTTGCCGGTCCAGGCGGCTGAACGACTCGTCGAATGCCTCCAGAAACTCGCGGTAGCGTGTGCCGAGGAGGGCCCGTCCCAGATCCTCGAGCGTGCCCCCCTGGTGGCTGCGCCAGAGGACGAAGGGGTCGGTCTTCCTTGCCGTGCACTTCTCGTAGGCATGGGCGAGTGCCCGCATCCGCTCTTCGATCGTGTCGAGAAGAGTGTCGTCGAGGTCCCAGAGGATCGCTCTCACCGCCCGTCCCTCCGGTTGCGCTCGCGGATGACCTTCTCGAACACCGTCGCTGCGGAGAGGGCCGCCGGGTTGCCGGCGTAGACCGCTACCAGCCTCAGTACGCTGCCGATCTCGGCTTCGTTGGAGCCCGTCACGAATGCATCTTCGAACTCTGCGGGAGTTGCCCTGCCGGCCCCTGCAGAGAGGGCGAGGCGGATCAATGCTGAAGTCGACGGCGGCAGCCCGGGGCTGGACTTCGCAGATGCAAGGGCACCCGCAAACTCCGCAGCCGGATCTGGACGCGCCTCGGGAGGCTCAACCTGGAGCCTCTTGCCCGGGTCCTGAATCGCTTTGCCCGCGTCGAGAACCAGGGCGCGGCCGTCGGCTCGCGTCTTCAGCCCGAAGAGTGTGAGCAGAGCGCCGCGGATGTGCTCGTCCATGGGGAGATCGTGCAGCGTCGCCGGTTCCATCCAGCTGACCTCGCCGCCATCGGGCCGGCTGGGCTCGCCGGCCCAGTCTGTCGGAGCGTAGAGGTTGTAGACCGTCCTGACCTCCCCGTCGTCGAAGAGGATGGTGTCCAGAAAGTCCTCCTCGACGGCGGGTGCAGAGATGCCGAAGCGTTCCAGAGCGAGATCCATTGCGGTCTCTGTGTCCGGGTGTTCCGGAAGCAGCTCCCCTTCGACGAGGTGCCAGAGCGGCGGATTGCCCCCGGGGGTCAGCAGGAGCCGACCGCCCGAGATCACGACGGCCCCGACGATGATCCGCTGGTTCATTGTGGGCTCATCTCAATAGCCGAGGCTGCCTGTGCCGTGGGCACTCCACCGCTCCTCAGCCAGATCAATTGCGCGCACCATCGCTCTGGCCTTGTTTTGACTCTCGAGGAACTCCTCCTCGGGGGTGCTGTCGAAGACGACACCGCCGGCTGACTGGATGTAAGCCGAGCCCTCCTTCATCCAGATAGTGCGAATCGCCAGAGCAGTGTCACAGTTCCCGGACATGTCCACGTAACCGACGCAGCCGCCGTAGCCGCCACGCCTCTGGTCCTCGAGTTCGGCAATGATTTCCATGGTGCGGATCTTGGGAGCGCCCGTGACCGTGCCGTGGGGGAAGTAGGCGCGAAGCGCATCGAACGGCGTCACTCCGTCGCGCAGCTGGCCGACGACGTGGGAGACCATGTGCATTACGTGCGAGTAGCGCTCGATCTCCATGAGGGAGGTCACCTGAACCGTCCCCGGCCGGCAAACCCTTCCGAGATCATTGCGGGCAAGGTCCACCAGCATGATGTGCTCGGCCCGTTCTTTCTCAGAGTGCTGGAGTTCGACTGCCATCCGTTCTTCGTCCGCCACGTCTCTCCCCCGCCGTCTGGTTCCGGCGATGGGGTGGGTTTCAATGGTGCCGTCCTCGACCCGGATCAACATTTCCGGCGACGCGCCGACGACGTGCACGTCCGCGAGCTCCATGAAGTACATGTAGGGCGAGGGGTTGATCGTGCGGAGTGCGCGGTAGACCTCGAACGGCGGCACCGGGGTCTCCCGCGACAGCCTCTGGGATACCTGAATCTGATAGGTGTCGCCGGCCTCGATGTACTCCTTGGCGCGGCGCACCATGGATTTGAATGACTCCTCCGTGTGGTTTGAGATAGCCTCGCTGCCGCCGGCGCCGCCCCGCCTCTGGTTCCCGTAGGGAAGTCTCGTCAGCGGGACGTTCAGGCGGTCGACGATCTCGTTGATCCGCCACTCAGCGTTCCGGTAGGCGGTGTCGATATCGCCGTCGAGGCGGACGTGAGCTACGACCTTGATCGTGTGTTGGAGGTGATCGAAGACGAGCAATGAATCGAGCAGCAGAAACACCGACAGGGGCAGGCCCTGGGGGTCGGCGTCCGGAACGGGAAGGTCCTCGTAGCAGGCGGCCACCTCGTAGCCGAGATAGCCGACTGCACCCCCGTGGAAGCGTGGCAATCCGTCGACCCGGACAGGTTCGAAACGGCTGAGCTCGGCGGCTATCTCAACTAGCGGATCGGTGGGTGTGTGGCCGGCTTCAGTCCGGATCACGCGATATGGCTCGGTTCCGATAAAGCTGTAGCGGGCGAGCCTCTCGCCACCCTCTACCGACTCCAGGAGGAACGAATAGTCGCCGCGGGCGACCTTTAGATACGCGGAGACCGGGGTCTCCATGTCGGCGGTTACGTCCCGGAAGACGGGTACGATGTTCCCGTTTTCAGCTGAGGCGAGCGCCCGGACCTCGTCGAGGGTTGGGGTGAGCATCAGCGACGCTCCAGATAATTGAGGTCGAGAGCGTCGTGGACCATTTCCATAGTGTCCCGCGCGATCGCTCTCGCCCGATTGCTCCCATGTTCGAGAGCTTCCCTCACCAGATACATCCGAGCCTCATAGTGAGCTCGGCGTTCGCGGAATGGCTCAAGCACCTCCTGAATCGAGCCGGTAAGCAGTTCCTTCAGCTCGCGATTGGGAAC
>CAZHMF010000087.1:0-9050 GCA_964533605.1 uncultured Anaerolineaceae bacterium | reverse complement strand
TGACTGATGCCTATCCCCCGTTCTCGCTCGGGGATGAGGAGCAGTACCCGGTCCGCTCCCGTTTCGACGTTACGCTCGAAGGACGAAACCGGGTCACGGTCTTCTTCCGGCCGTTGCTGGCGATCCCCCACTTCATCGTGCTGTCGGTGCTCGGCGTGATCGGCGAATTCGCCCTCGTCATCGGCTGGATCGTGGCGCTGTTCACTGCCTCTCTCCCGGCCGGAATCCACTCGTTCCTCGCCGGAGTCCAGCGCTACAACAATCGCCTGTCCGCCTATCTCTTTCTGCTCACGGACGAATACCCGCCGTTCTCCATCTCCTGATGGTCGTCGGAGGCCGGCCCTGCCCGGTTATGGCTCGTGCCTGAACGCGCGTCACCGTAGGCTGGTCCGGTGGCCATGCTCGAGACCGAGGGTCTCACGAAGCACTTCCCAGGTGTCACGGCGCTCGATGATCTGACGCTCTCTCTCGAGCCCGGCGTAATAGGTCTCGTGGGAGCGAACGGTGCCGGGAAGAGCACGCTGCTCAAGATCCTCCTGGGGCTGATCGGCCCGACCTCCGGGCGTGCCTCACTGTTTGGCCTCGACACGTTGGCTGAGGGCTTCGAGGCACGGCGTCTGGTCGGCTACATGCCGGAGCACGATTGTCTTCCCGGCGACGTGAGCGCAACCGAATTCGTTGCGCACATGGCCAGAATGAACGGTCTTCCCAGGTCCGTCGCTCGCGAACGCACGGCCGACACCCTGCGCCATGTTGGTCTTTTCGAGGAACGCTACCGGGAAACCGGTGGCTACTCGACCGGCATGAAGCAGCGGGTGAAGCTCGCTCAGGCCCTCGTTCACGACCCCCGCCTGCTGCTCCTGGATGAGCCCACAAACGGCCTCGATCCGAGGGGCCGAGAAGAGATGCTCGCGCTGATCGGGCGGATCGGCCATGACTTCGGGATAAGCGTAATCATGGCCTCGCACCTCCTCGGCGAGATCGAGCGCGTGTGCGATTTCCTCGTCGTGATCGACGCCGGGCGGCTGGTGAGCGCCGCCCCCGTCGCCTCCTTCACGGCGGGCACCGGCTCCTTGCTCGTCGAGGTCGACGGACCTGCCGCTCGCGTGGCGGAGCTGCTCGGCAAGCGCGGCATCCCGGCCGCCGCCGAAGACGGCCATCGCCTTCTGATCGAAGGCGCACCTGAGGGAATCGAAGACCAGATCCGCGATGCGGTCATCGAAGCGGAGGCAGGCCTACTCCGCCTCGAACGCGGAAGGCACGCGCTCGAAGAGCTGTTTCGCCCGGCCGCAGCGGAGGTCGCCGGTGACGCCGACTGAACCCGGGTCCGCAATCTACGACCTTGGTTACGCTCGATACGAAGGCAACCGGGGCGGCCGTTACCTTGTCCTCCTTTCGCTCTACGTGTTCAGCCTCCGCTCAGTCTTCGGTCTGGGCCGCAGACACACGGCGAAGATCGTTCCGGTGGCCCTCACGGTCGTGACGTTCATCCCCGCAGGAGCACAGCTCGGCATCGCTGCACTCGCGTCCAACGTGATCGAGATCTTCCGCCCGGAGGAATACTACGGATTCATCAACTGGACGCTGGCCCTGTTCGTCGCCGCCACGGCGACCGACCTGGTTGGTCGCGATCGCAGCTCCCAGGTGCTGGCGCTCTATTTCGCTCGCGGCCTTCGCCGCCAGGACTATGTCGTCGCGAAATACGGGGCGGGCGTAACCGCCCTTCTGGCCCTCACCCTTCTTCCCCAGACTCTCCTCTTCGTGGGAAACGGCCTGGCCGTCGAGGACGTCACGGGATACCTGCGGCGAAACTGGGAGGACATTGCGCCCATTATCGGGAGCGCCCTGGCGCTCTCGTTCTACCTCGCGTCGCTTGGACTCGTCGTCGCGTCTCTTACGCCTCGGCGCTCATTCGCCGCCGGAACGATCATCGGTTACTTCGCAATTGGCGGGGCGGTTGCATCGGCTGCCGTCGAGTTCGGCAGCCGCGCAGTCGGCGAAGTGACCCCTCTCGTGAGCGCCTTCCACGTTCTCAGCGGGTCCACGTACTGGATCTTCGGTGCGGAGCCGAGCCCCGACGGAGTCGTCGGCAAGGCAGGACTTGCCCTCGGTTGGTATGCCGTTGCCCTGGCGACGGTAGCGATCGCCGGAGTGCTGCTGCTCCTTCGGAACTACGGAAGGATGCGGCTGTGACGAACGCCCGGGAGCGGGAAGCGACGGTAGAGCTGCGGGGCGTTTCGCGATGGTTCGGGAATGTGGTGGCGGTCAACGACATCAGCTTCGAGCTGAGGCCGGGCATCGTTGGGCTTCTCGGTCCGAACGGGGCGGGCAAGTCGACCCTCCTCCACGTGATGTCGGGCCTCCTCCAGCCGTCGGCGGGAACCGTCCGCGTGAACGGAAAGGACCCGTGGCGAAATCCGGACATCTACCGGGACATGGGGATCGTGGACTCGCGCGACGGCATCTACCCGTTCATGTCCGGCCGGGAGTTCATTGAGCTGAACGCCCGTCTCCACAGACTGCCCGACCTTCCGGAAGCCGTGGGAGAGGCCCTGGCCAGGACCGGACTCGAGGATGTCGCCGACCGTCCGGCAGGCGGCTATTCGAAGGGCATGCGCCAACGCATGAGGGTGGCTGCAGCGCTGGTACACGATCCGTCTCTCCTCTTGCTGGATGAGCCCTTCAACGGCGCCGACCCCGCTCAACGTCTCCACCTGATGGACCTCCTCGAGCAGCTCGCAGCCCGGGGTAGGACCGTAGTCGTCTCGTCGCACATCCTCGAGGAGGTCGAGAGACTGGCGGGCCGGGTGCTGGTCATCCTCGCAGGACGTCTCGCAGCCGCAGGGGACTTCCGTGAGATCAGGCGGCTGATGACCGACCGCCCTCACTCGATAGTCATCCGGAGCACCGACAACAGGATTCTCGGGGCATCCCTGGTGGGCAATCCCACGGTGTTCGGCCTCGAACTGAGGGACTCCGACATGCTGATCCGGACAACCGAGCTGGGAACGTTCTCGCATGCTCTCCCACGCCTCGCGCGCGACGCCGGAGTCTCGCTCCTCGAGGTCCGCCCGACGGATGAGTCGCTGGAGAGCGTCTTCTCCTACCTGGTGACGCAATGACGCTTCTCATTGCATCGCTCACACTGCGGCAGCTTCTCGGTCAGCGCCGGATCTGGGTGCTCCTGGCGCTCGCGGCGGTACCACCTTTCGTCGCGCTGGTCTTCAGGTTGGGAGACCGGTCCGACCTCGCCGTGGAGTTCACGGAGGTCGCGCTGCTGGCCGGAATCGTCACGACGGGAGTGCTCCCTGTGACCGCCGTCGTCATCGCGACCTCCGCACTCGGGAACGAATTCGAAGACATGACTGCGTTGTTCCTGCTCGCCAAACCGATCAGAAGGGTCGAGATCATCCTCGGAAAGTGGCTCGCAGCGGCAGGGACGGTCACGCTCCTCGTCGTGCCCGCCAGCGCCGCGGGCGCCTTCCTCGCTCTCGGAGGATCATCTGCGTTGAACGTCATACCGGGCTTCGCTCTGGCCCTGGTATTGGCTGCCTGCGCCTACTGCGCTGTCTTGCTTGCGCTCAGCGTCATCACCAGCCGTGCACTGGTGATCGGGCTGGTCTACGCGTTTCTCTGGGAAGGCGCGATGACGGCGCTGTTCAAGGGCGCGCGAGTGCTCAGCATCCGCCAGTTCACCCTCGGCGTTGCAGATGCCTGGACGCCGGTGCCCGGCTCCCGCTTCGAGGCGCGGCTCGACGGAGAGACGGCGTTTGTCGGCGTCCTCCTGGCCATCTCGCTGGGACTGATCGTCGGGACGTGGCGTCTCTCCCGGTGGGAGACCCGCGAATCACTCTAGCTTCAGTACGGACCAGGGGGCGTCTCCCACGAGCCCCCCGGGCTGGCTAGCCGCCCTGGAGGTTGATCAGGAACTCGAGTTCGTCCCCGTCTTCGAGCGCCGTATCTGCGGCGGTGCGGGTTCCGTTGATTACCGTCATGAGAGCGTCGGCGTCCGTCTCCGTGAATCCCTCAGCGGTGAACACGCTCAGAGCCGTGAGCCCGGGCTCCCACTCCACGGTGGTCTTCGTCTCCCCGGATCGCGACCGCTTTGCCAGCGTGGGGAACCAGCGTACCTCGACGGTCATGTCAGTTCGCGGAGCATGCGCAGGCACCACCTGCGCAGCAGGCGCCGGTCGGCGTTACGTCCACCGGCTCGAGCGAGCCGGCTACCCGGGTCACGGCGAATGAGGAGATCCGGCGCTCCGCGGTGTGACCCTCTTTACAGAACACGGGGGAGCTGGATTGGGACATCGGCCGCCGCTCCTCGAATTGCACCCGGCAAGTCGGGCAGAAGAATTCATACAAAGCCATAGGGAAAGTATAGGAGGGTGCGGTCGGCGTCCGGAAGTCAGGCGGCGCGCGTACGCTCGTCCGTGGGTTTCGCTTCCGGCGCCGGGGCGTCGACGGTGTAGGGTCCCTCGATCGCCTCGGTTGGGAGCATGTCGGCCTCTTCGTTCCAGCCCACCGGTTCCGCCATGGGGAGGTGTGGCAGGGTCAGATCCGCGCCGGAGAGAACGGCGCGGGTGATCGGGTTTCCGGGTTCCACCCATCTCTGCCGGTTGATTCCCAGGAGACGGCCGAACCAGGCCCCGACAGCACGGAAGGGGAGGCCAAAGACCATAAGGAGTAGACAATAACTCTGCCGCTGCACCACCGCAAGGGCCTCTCTCTGCCCTTATGATTCGGCTGCCGCGAGGAATCTCTCCACCGTTGAATTGAACTCGTCGGCGTTTTCGAAATAGGCGGAGTGGCCCGCACCGCGTATCTCATGGACGCGCGCCTTCGGAATGAGCCCCGCCGACTCCCGGACCATCGCCGGCGAGGTGATCATGTCAAACTCGCCAACGACGAACAGCACCGGCACGCCGGTTGCAGCGATCGCGGAGTGCATGCTGCCGCGGTAGGACGGTGGAGGACGGCCCAGGAGGCCGCGCGGGCGGGGGGGATTGAGAGCGTTGATCTGTCGAAACAGGAGCCCGAAAGCCGGTTGTGCCTCTTCGAAACCCGGAGCCAGCGAGAACTCTCGCAGGCTCTTCTTCCCGCGCTGGGCTCGGAGCTCGTCCTGAAGCTCCCTGACCCGGTCATTGGTCGACCCCGCGGTGGTCCCCGACAGGACCAGCGATCGAATGCGCTCAGGGGCAAGGCGGACGAGTCCGGCCGCGCCGCGACCTCCCATCGATTGCGCGATCACGTGACATCGCTCGATTCCCAGATGATCCAGCAATGCGACGAGGTCGGTGCCGAGCGACCAACGCCCGACCGTCATATCTCCCGTGGACCGGCCCCAGCCTCTCGCATCGTAGACAGTGCAACGGCGGTGGCGCGATGACAGGTACGCGACCTGCTGCCACCAGGAGAGATGATTGCCGCCGGCGCCGTGAAGAAAGACAACATCGGGTCCGCTGCCTGTCTGCTGATAGTAGATCTTTGCTCCGTTCACGCTGACCGTCGGCATCGCTAAAGTCTAGGCTAAGCGGAGGCCTGCCTTCGCGCCTTTGAAGAAGTCCTGCTCTCCGGTTCACGCTTCTGCAGCCGGAAGCCATAATGCAGTGTGGAGCGTCTGCGGGAGCCTCTTGAGGACTGGATCCGCGTCGCGATCGGGCCGAGCAGCGCCTCGATCCGGGGGATCGTGCCGTTCGCGGGTGGCGCTTCGAACATCACCTGTCGCGTCGATCTCTCCGGTGCCCCAACGGCTGCCGTCGTGCTGCGACTTCAGCGCGAGGAGGGGATCTTCGTGCCGTATGACGTTCTTCGGGAGGGGCGAGTGCTCTCCGCGCTTGCGGAGGCGCCTTTCCCGGTCCCAGCCGTGCTGGCGGCCGAGCCCGACCCGGCCGTGCTCGGAGCACCGTTTATCGTCCTCGAGTACATCGATTCGCTCCACATGGGCGAACCGGGGGCGGAGGCGGACTTCGCGGCCTACGTCGGCGCCGTGGCGGCCATCCACTCCCTGGACTGGCGCAGTCAGGGGCTGACCTTCCTCGGTGCGCCGGCGGATGCCGCCGAGGCCCTTCGGGCAGAGCTGGCCGCCGTTGTCGCCCGCATGCCGCGATTCGGCTGCATTCACGACCCGCTCCTCGCCACGGCCGTGGCGGTCCTCAAGCGGTCTCTGCCGAAGGACGGCACGGTGTGCCTCTGCCAGGGCGACATCAACGTGTTCAACTACCTGTTCCGCGGCGGAGAGCTCGTCGGCGTGGTCGACTGGGAGCAGGCTCGCCTCAGTGATCCCCGCGGCGACGTGGGACAGATCATCGCGCTCTCCCACCTCAAGGGCGCACCGTTCTGCCCGCCCCGGGAGGTGGGGTTCGTACGCGCCTACGAGTCCTTCAGAGGGCGGGAACTGTCGGGCCTCGAGTGGTTCCGAGCCTTCTGGCTGTTCCAGCTCGCCGTCATCCACGAAGGCTGGGTGGCGTTCAACGACAGTCCACCCTGGTTCACGCGGGCCGAAACCGACCGCCTGCTCGAACGCGCACTCTCGGAGATCTCCTAGGCTTCCGGCTCCGGCCGGGAGCGGCGGCGCAGGGCCTTCGCACCGAGAATCTGGTGTCCCTCTCGACGACCTCCGGCTTCCTGCCGGCTCCTGAGCGTGAAGGCGAACGTCGTACCCTTCCCGAGGACGCTTTCCGCTCTGATCTCTCCCCCGTGGGCGCGGACGATCTCCCGGCAGATTGCGAGGCCGAGCCCATACCCACGGCGTTCGCCCGACCCGGCTTCCGCCCGGTAGAAACGCTCGAAGAGGTGCGGAATATGCTCGGGGGCGATTCCCCGCCCGGAATCGGATACGCGCACTTGAACGATCGTCGGCGAAATCTGCCTGGCCGCGACCGCAACAGTCCCGCCGCGCGAGGTGTGGCGGAATGCGTTGTCGAGCAGATTGCTGAGCACCTGCTCAAGACGATCGAAGTCACCGAAGACGGGGGACGTCGTCCTTTCGCTGAACTGGAGCCGGATGCCGGACTCCTCGGCCCTGAGCTGGAATACATCGTGAATGTGGTCGAAGAGCTCCTTGAGGAGCAAAGGCTCGCGGTTCATAGCGAGTTGTCCGCTCTCCAGACGGGAGAGGGCGAGGAGCTCTTCAACCAGTCTGAGCACGCGCGAGGTCTCGGAGTTGATGACCCGGAGCGCCCGCTCGCGCTCTTCGTCTGAGTCGACCGTGCCGTCGAGCAGAGCCGTCGAGAATCCGCGCACGCTCGTGAGGGGGGTCTTGAGCTCGTGGGAGATGTTTGCGAGGAAGTCCCGCAGCGTCTGCTGCGAACGTTGAACCTCCTCGGTCATGCGATTGAAGTTCGTGGCGAGGTCTCTGACCTCCCGCGGGCCGGTGGCCGGCACCCGCTGGCTGTAGCTACCGCGGGCGACGTTCCGAGCTGCCCGGGCGATATTGCGCAGTGGTGCGGCTACGCTCTGTGAGAGAAGGAATCCCAGTATCAGCGCCGCAGCGACCCCGATAAGGCCCGAGAAGACGAGGCGCGGAGCGAGGTCGCCCAGTACATGGCCGAGACTTGCTGCGGGCTCCGCGATTACGAGCGCCGCCGCCTCGGATCCGGAGAATGCCTCTATGGCCTGGCGGCTGAGCGGCATGCTCACACAGAGCAACGGCTCCCCCACGACCGGGGTAAGATTGCAACGCTGCGGCGAAGGCTCCGGCGGAGGAGGATCGGCGATCTCAGCGAGAGGATCGTCCAGCGCGAGGCCTGTAATGCTGGCGCCGTCGAGGCTGTTGGGCCCGGCCCACAGTCCTTCCAGCACCCGCCCTTCCCGGTCGATCACCGCCAGCGACGTCTCCGGAGAGACCCCGCCGGCAGCCCTGTCCGTCACGAAGTTGCGAAGGACGAGGAGCAGATCCGCTCCGGATGAGGGCTCGCCACCGGGATCGGCTGCGGACTGGATCTCGGCATTCGCCTGGGAGTTCAGCAGCAGCCCCCGATCCTCGAGGCTGCCGTAGGTGATCGAGTCACGATATCCGCCGAGGATGAGCAGGAGGCTGAGAGCCGTGAGGCTGAGCGTCACGATGATGATGACGAGATAGGTGATAAACAGTCGAACCTGAAGGCTATTCAAGCACTGCTACTCCTCCGGGCCGATCAATCCGGCCCGCTGGCGAGCTTGTACCCGACCCCCCTCAGCGTCTCGATCCGTGTGTCAGCTCGCTGGAGCTTGGAACGGAGGTGCTGCACGTGGACATCGACGGTGCGTGTCTCGCCCGCAAAATCGTACCCCCAGACACTTTCGAGGAGCTGATCCCTCGTCAGTGCGATCCCGGGATTCTCGACGAAAGCCACGAGGAGGTCGAACTCCTTTGTACGCAGCCTTACCGGCTCCCCTGCCACCGTGACCTCACGCCGGGCCTTGTCCACCGTGACGTTGCCGGCGGTAACGACGGAAGCGGTTTGTCGGCGTCCGCCTTCGGCCCGCCTCAGTACGGCCTTGACGCGGGCGACGAGTTCGCGTGGATTGAAGGGCTTCGTGAGATAGTCGTCGGCTCCGATCTCGAGCCCGACGATCTTGTCGATGTCTTCGTTCCTGGCGGTGAGCATCACGATCGGCACGTCGTGCTCGCGGCGCACGGTCCTGCACACTTCGAACCCATCCATGGAGGGCATCATGAGGTCGAGCACGATCAGTGCGGGTGGGGACTCGCGGACGAGAGAGAGGGCTTCCTCTCCACCCTGGGCCAGCGTGACTGTGAACCCTTCCTTCTCGAGGTAGAGCCTCACCAATTCCCGGATGTTTGCCTCGTCGTCGACGACGAGAATCCGCTGTGCCATCGGCGTCTGCCTGCCTCCCCACGGGCGCTTCAAGTATGCGCCGAGGGCCCGGGGCCTGCCACCCGGCTGAGCCGGGACGGGGTTGCCGGCAGGACTCGGACCCTCGGCCGCTGAGGGGCAGGCGGGCGGGGGGCGTCTGTTTCACCCGCCGCCTCTGTGAGGTTCGCCGGGGCCTGGTATTGCGGCGGTTGAGACCTGCGAAGGTGGTGTCACATTAGAGGTCTCTCGTTT
>CAZHMF010000086.1:5085-9351 GCA_964533605.1 uncultured Anaerolineaceae bacterium | reverse complement strand
CCGTTCTGGTCGGTCGAACGGGAACGATTACGCCTCTCGCGGGCTCGGCCGGCCTCGAGGATGCGAGCGTCGAGGGGGCAAGGCCCGGACCGGTCGTCGAGATAGACTCGCCGGACTCCTGTGCCGGGGCCCAATCGGAGCCGGGCGGCGGTGCTGTCGTCGACTGTGTCGCCGATCGGGTCCTCCTCGCACGGCGACCGGGCCAGCCTCAAACGGACGAGAGCGGCGCGATCTGGCTCCCGGTGGTCGCCCCCGGCGGCGAGCCTGCCTGGGTACGCGCTCAGTTAGTCGTGGAGTAGGTGCAGCAAGCCAGAGCGATCGGGCCGCGCTACACTCGTTGTCACCCGCGGCCCGGAGTCAGCAATGGAGTTCAGATTCCCACCGGAAACAGAGGCATGGAGGAGCGAACTCCGTTCGTTCCTGGCGGATGAACTCCCGCGCAATTACCAGGGAGACGACGACTTTTTCGATGCCGAGGAGGACCACGCCTTCGCCCGTGCGTTCATGCGCAAGCTGGGCGAGCGCCACTGGCTCGCGCCCGCCTGGCCCGCCGAGTATGGAGGGATGGGCGGGACCCCGCTCCACCAGATGATCCTTCATGAGGAACTTGCTTATCATCGCGCCCCGCACGGCGGCCGGCTCTTCACGATCGGCATCACCGGCCCAACGATGCTGACCCACGCGAACGACGAGCAAAAGGCCCGCTGGCTTCCGCCGATGGCCTCAGGTGAGCACTGGTACTGTCAGGGGTTCAGCGAGCCGGGCAGCGGGAGCGACCTCGCATCGATGGAGACGCGGGCGGTTCGCGACGGAGACGAGTACATCATCAACGGCCAGAAGATCTGGACCTCCAACGGACATCTGGCCGACCGCATCTTCCTCCTTGCGCGAACGAACACCGACGTTCCCAAGCACAAAGGGATCAGCGCTTTTGTGATCGATATGGAAAGTCCTGGCGTAACAGTGCAAGGAATCCCTAATATAGCGTACAGGCGGGACTTCAATCAGGTGTTTCTGGAAGATGTGCGTGTTCCCGCAAGCGATCTCTTTGGCCCCGAGGACGGGGGCTGGTACGTCGCCACGACGACGCTTGATTTCGAACGCTCCAACATCGCGGCGATTTCCGGCGCCCGGCGAACCATCCACGATCTGATCAGGTGGGCAAGAGAAGAGCGTCCCGGAGGGCGTCGCTGGGACGATGCCCATGTGCGAAACCGGCTCGCGGAGCTCCTCGTGGAGGTCGAAGTCGGCCGCCTCGTCGCCTACAGGACGGCCTGGTTGCAATCACGGGGAGACGTTCCAAACTATGAGGCCAGCATCGGCAAAGTGTGGATGGCACTGCTCGGGATCAAGGTCGGTAATGCAGGCGTGAATCTGCTCGGTCCATACGGTGTCCTTCAGCCGGAGTCGACCCGAGCGGAGCTGCGGGGCCGCGTCCTCACGTCCTACCTGCTCGCCGCATCGGGCCCGATCGGGGGCGGAACGAGCGAGATCCAGAAGAACATCATCGCTCAGCGTGGGCTCGGACTGCCCCGCGGTTAGGCGGGCTGCTGCGTCGCGGTGAAGCGGGTGTGCCGTCCCTGCAGCGCTCACCTCGGACGACGCGGGTGATGGGTCAGGGGGTGGGTGAAGGAAAGGCCGTCGCGGTCTGTGCCGGCTCCCCTCGATCACGAACGTACAGCGGCTCGTCTCCGCCAAGCACGGCGTAGACGATCGTCAGACCGATCGCGACAGCCAGGACGATTGCCACCCACGTTCCGTTGGGAATCCGCCGCACGTCACCAGCCTACTGCGGGGCGAGAGCATGGTCCTCCGGTCCGCTATGCTTGCGCCAGCACGAGTTTGTATTCCGAGGTGCAAGATGCCAGTCGATTCATACAAGTATCTTCCGAGGTCCATGCGAGGCGGCTACGAGGCGACACCTGCCAGCGAAGAGCCGCCCGTCATAACTCCGCTGACAAAGCCTCTCCACCAGGCGACGGTTGCGCTGCTGACGTCGGGAGGCGTCTACCTGAAGGACAGCCAGGAGCCGTTCGATATCGAGCGGGAGAAGCGTGAGCCCACCTGGGGAGACCCAACGTACCGTGTGATTCCGGTCGACGTTCGCCAGGAGCAGGTCGGGGCCGCCCACCTCCACATCAATACAGACGACATCCTCAAGGATGTGAACGTCGTTCTGCCCTTCAGGGCTTTCCGGAAGCTCGAGAAGGAGGGTTTGATCGGCAAGCTCGCGCCAGAGCATTACTCGTTCATGGGGTTTCAGGAGAATCGCGCCGAATCGTGGCGCACGACCCAGGGTCCAGAGCTGGCCGCCCGCCTCAAAGAACGCGCGGTCGACGTCCTTCTCCTCGCTCCGGCCTGACCGGATTGCTGCAGAAACGTGCCCGTGTTGGCACGAGTCGTCGAAGCCGCCGGGATCTCGACCGCGATGGTCACCATGATGCCCGAGCTTGCGATCAAACTCCGCGCTCCCCGGGTCGTGGGCGTTGAGTTCCCGTTCGGTCACAGCTACGGGACCCCGGGCAACGATGAGCTCATGGAAGAGGTGGCGAGGACAGCCGTCCGGGCCCTTAATGAGGCACAGGAACCCGGTTACCGTATCGACGTCGATGCCGAGTGGCCCGTTCCGCTGAAGGAGGCTTACCGGACCTGGCATCCGCCCGAGCCCAGTCCGATCGTCGCACGAATGCTGGCCCAGCGCGCCAGGCAGGAGGGCCGCCAGTAGGATCCGGCCTCAGCGAGCACGTTCTCGCGTTGTACTTCCGGAGATGGTGCGCTTCCCGCCCGGTCAGCGCCGCGAAAAGAACCGCCTGCCGGAGGTGATCTGGATTGCCCGTGCCCGCGCGGAGTCCTCGAGACTGTCGTCGAGATGGTCGAACGCCTCCGGTGCCCCTCCTCGGCGCCGCAGGGCGCTGAGCAACAGATGATCCGTTATGGCGGGGTTCTTCGGAAGAAGGCTTCCGTGGATGTAGGTCCCAATTGCGCTTCCGGCAATCGCCCCCTCCGTGCCGTCTCGACCGTTGTTCCCGAAGCCCTTGCGGACGCGCCCGAACGGCCGCTGGCCGGGCCCCAGGAAGGTCCGTCCGCCATGGTTCTCAAAACCGACGACGTCACCGTACTGTGTGGCGACGACAACGTTCCCGATACAGCGCCGCGCCCTGCGGCCGCCATGGCGGGTCTCCATGGAGAAGACCCCGATTCCCGGCAGGCTGCTGCCCGCGTCGTCGACGTATCTTTCGCCGAAGAGCTGGAAACCCCCGCAGACCGCCAGGCAGGGGAGTCCGCCCGCGATTGCGGCGCGGATCGCCTTCCCGCGGCTCAGAAGATCGTCGGCAACACGGCGCTGCTCTCCGTCCTGTCCTCCGCCCACCACCAGCAGGTCGGCATCGGCCGGCTCGAACGGGATGCCGGCGGGCACGCTCAAGACATCGACCTCGTATCCGCGAGCGCGGCTGCGGTAGGCCAGCGCCAGGATGTTTCCGCGATCGCCGTACACGTTCATCACGTCCGCGTACAGGTGCGCCAGCCGGAAAGGCCTCACCTGCTTCGCTCCCAGTACGGAGACGCTGCCCCGCGCTCCACGAGTTCGGCCCTCAGGTCCAACATCGAGGTGTATGTGGGGAGAACGAATATCTCATCTCCCTCCGTGCTGCCCGCGAGAACCGCGTCGAGGATCTTCCCGGGCCCTCGGGGGGTGCCCTCAACGGCCGGCCAACCTGCATACCGGAGACGGAGGGCCATCTCCTCCGACCGAAGCCCTCCGGTCCAGTACTCAGCGACGTAGGGAGCGAGCTGCTCGTAGTTGACGTCCCAGATCCAGCTGACGTCACGGCTGTCTGCGAAGCGGTCGTTGAGAAGGACCGCCAGCTTGAGGCCTGAGTCATCGCCCGCGGTCTCCCGGAGGAATCCGAGCACCTGGTTCGCCCCGGCCGGATTCTTGGAGAGCAGGAAACGCAGGCGCCGGCCGCTGTATTCGATTACCTCCTGGCGACCGAAGGCCGGCGCCAGAGCCGCCAGACCACGCCGGATGTCGCCGTCGGGGATCTCCAGTTCGCGACCGAGAGCAATGGCCGCGATGGCGTTGTACACGTTGTAGACGCCGGCGAGGTTGAGGCGCAGGTCCTCCATGCCGCCGGCCGCAAACGAAGTGCCGTCCCGGTCCAGCCGAACACCGCTCCCCGCTGTCACCGGTGCCGGCGCCCGCCGCCCGCAGGCGTCGCAGCGCCACCGGCCGACATGCGCGAAGTACCGGCAGTCGTACGCGAG
>CAZHMF010000086.1:0-4985 GCA_964533605.1 uncultured Anaerolineaceae bacterium | reverse complement strand
ACGATGAACTGTGGTTGCAGCGCTTCGACGGCCGCCGGCATTGTCGCTTCGTCCGTCTCGAACAGACCGATCTCGAACGGAGAGAGACGGCCCAGGGAAGAGGCTTCTCGCAACAGGGTGCTCGCGAACCCGCGAGTCATATTCGAGCCCTCGCGGTTGTGCACGCAGGGCCGGCCTGCTTCTTCGAGGATCGCGCTCACCGCCCGGCAGGTAGTCGTCTTACCGTTGGTGCCGGTTACGAGGACCCTGGTCGGGAGCTGCCCGCCCAGCTTTCCCACGATTCCGGCGTCGAGCGCGCAAGCGATCAGTCCGGGAAGGGCAGTTCCACCGTGTCCGAGCTTTCGTGCCGCAAAGCCCGCGGTCTTGCCCGCGATGAGAGCGGTGGTCAGCCTGATATCCACCATCAGAGTGTAGGCGCCGCGGGCCGGGCAGCCCCGCTAATCGCCGGCACCCGCTGCCAGCTGTTCCCGGTGAACCACCATCGTGCAGCGGTCCTGGGTCACGGCAAGGCCGGCTGCCTCGGCCCTCGCGAGTCCGGCTTCGTTGCGGATCCCCAGCTGAAGCCACACGGCCCCTGCGCCGATGGCGACGGCATCGTCGATAATCGGGTCGGTGTGTTCGGAGCGAACGAACACGTCCACGAGATCGATCTGGTCAGGTACCTGTTTGAGTGACGGATAGGCCTTCTCTCCGAGAACCTCCTCAGCCGGTCGCTGCACCCAGACCGGGATGACGCGGTAGCCGGCCTGTTGAAGGTAGCTCGCGATCCGGTAGGCGACTCGCCGGGGCCTCTCGTCCAGACCGACGACAGCGATCGTCTTTGCGCTCATGAGGGCCCGAACGGCACTATCGTCGTCCACTTCGTTTCTGCCTCCTGTTGCGGGCCCTGCGGGCAGATTGTCTACGCACTGGCTCGAGGGTCTGCGGATCAACCTCTTGTAACGTCCAACCGGGGGGAATGTCGACCCGTGCTCCCGTCAGGGATGAGAGCATCTGAGCGGTCGCCAACATGCGATCCATGGCCTCTTCCTGGCGGTAGGTCGGTACCGGCAGGCGGGCGACTATGAGGCGGCGTCCGTTGTCCTTCTCGAGAGCGAGTGCAAACTGACGGAGCGAATCGGCCTGCCCCTTCCAGCGGTCCCGCTCGTCGCCTTCGATGGTCACCTCCCAGCGGGCTATCCGCGGGAACGGCACGAGCTCCCGGGTACCGACTCCCATGCCGAGGAATCCTTGCTGAAAGGTCACGGAACCCTTTCGACTGTCCGCAACAACGTCCGCTCCGATGAGGGCACCGACCAGCCCCATTATCGATAGCGGCCCTCCGAGGACACAGAAGATGAGGAGGATGACCATGAGCGAGAACGGCAGCGATCCGGCGGACAGTGCAATCCACGTGCCCGCGGCGAGCACGCCTGTGAGCGCGATTGCCGGGAGCCAGGCTGCGCTTCGGGCGCTCCTCACCTCGACGACGTGTTCCCCGGCAACGACGACCGAACGATGAAGAAGGATGGTGAGGCGGCCGTCGCGGCGCCGTTCGTAGGCGTGTTCCGGGAGATTCGGCTTCACGGCAGGGACGCCGGTCGCGGGGTCATCAGATGAGGCCCCGAAGCCTCTCAGGTTGGGGGATCACGACCCGGCCCCTACCCAGTTCCAGGAGTCCGCGCCTTTGTAGTTTGCGGAGGGTCTTGTTCACGCTTTCGCGACTGACACCGAGGGCATCGCCGAGCTCGGCCTGTGTACGGCGCACTTCCAGTGGCCGGCTGCCCGACCAGTCTGCCAGTAAGACCTTGGCCAGCCTCCTTTCGAGCGTCAGGAAGAGTTGATCCGTGAGCCTGTTGTCCGTCTCCCGGAGATGGAGGCTCAGAGTTGCCAGCAGCGCCTCGCCCGCGGAGGGACGCTCCCTCAGCCAGGCGCGGAAGTTCTCCCTGGTGACGGTTAGCGTCCGTGCTTCCTGAACGACCCGGGCGCTTCCGGAGCGCGGGAGGCCGTCAAGCAGGGCCAGCTCGCCGAAGCAGGCGCCGGCGTGAAAGGTCGCCAGGGTTGTTTCGCTGCCGGCCTCCGAGACCACCGTAATCTGGACTTCACCTTCGACCAGGACATGGAGCGAGTCGCCCCGGTCTCCTTCGCGGAAGATGACGCGGCCCGCCGGGAAGCGGCGAAGAACGCCTTTGCGGCCGAGCGCGTCGGCATCATCCTGGGAGAGCCGCGCCAGCAGCGGAACCTCGCGCAGGAGCTGTACGTGAGTCTCTGATGGAGTTGCGGCCATGCGGGGATTCTACGGGGTGGTGTTGCGGTGATGGATATGGAAGGTGATCCCGGAAGAAAGAGGGCCAAAAGACTATTGACCACCCGCTCTCGAAAACACTAAGTTGGACGCACAGAGCCGGGGAGGCAAGCCCGGCCAGGGAGGGAGGAAAGCACGTGATTCGACGAAAGCTCCACGCCCTCTACGGAGTCTGGGTCGTCCAGAGCTAGGGCCTGCGCAGGCAGGCCAGTCACGGGTCCCGCCCGAGACCCGGGAACCCGTCCTAGCTGAGTCGCCGCCCACCCAAATTCCAATGGCGGCGAATCGTCCCTTCCAGGGATGTTTGGGGTTTAGGGATCTCGAGAGCGGTACTGCGAGGGAATCCTCGCAGTGAAACAACAAAGCAAGGGCTCCGGACCAGCCGGGGCCCTTCTTCTATATCTGGGTGCCAGCCAGGCTTTGCTAGTATTCCGTTCTGCATGGAACCTCTGGACTGCCACGTTCACGCGTTTGCTCCGCGCCAGGTTCGGAACAGAGCGGTGATAGCAGGGGCGGACCCCACATTCCGAGAGATGTACGGTCCGGAGAGCGCCCGCATGGCCGCTCCGGAGGAGGTCTTGGCTCGCCTTGAGGCAGACGGTTTCGCAGGGGGCCTCGCGGCGGGCTTCGCCTTCACCGCTCAGTCCGCCTGCGCCGAGCAGAACGAGGCGTTGCTTGCCGCCGCTGAAGAATCAGACGGCCGGCTGCGGGCATTGGCCACGCTGAATCCGGCGTTGCCGCGGTGGGAAGAGGCGGCTCGTGGAGCACTCGGCGCCGGCGCTGTTGGCTTTGGGGAGCTTCGACCTCTAAACCAGGGGTGGGACCCGCTCGGCGTCTCGGCTCTTCGTCTCTACGGGATGGCCGAGGACGCCGGAGCTGTTCTCCTCTGGCACGTGTCGGAGCCCGTCGGACACGCCTACCCCGGCAAGGCCGGGGGTATCGCACCAGCCGAGCTCTGCGAGGTCGCGACCAGATTTCCCCGCCTGCGCCAGATCGCCGGCCATCTGGGCGCTGGACTGGCCTTCTTTCTCCTGATGCCGGAACTCCGAGTGCTGTTGGCGAACGTCTGGTTTGATACGGCTGCGACTTCACTGTTGTATGATGACGCCGCTGTTGAGCGTGTGCTCGACCTGGTCGGTCCAGGCCGCGTGCTCTTCGGGTCGGACTACCCCTTGCTCTCTCCGCGGAGGCACTTCGCACGGGTCACAAGGGCGGTCAGGCCCGAGCACGCCCAGGCAATTGGGGGAGGCAACCTCAGAGGAATGCTGGGCCGGCCGTGGAACTAGAGAACCAGGCTCAAGGCGAACGCCTTCGTCTTTTCGTTGCATGCGAGCTTCCGGGCGACGTCCGCGAGACGATCGGCGGGGTGATTGCGCGGCTCCGCGAAAAGAGCGGCAGTGCTGTGCGCTGGGTGCGGCCGGAGGGCGTACACATCACCCTCAAGTTCCTCGGCGAGGTACCCGAGCGCCGCCTGCCGGCAATCAAGATGGCGCTGCAGGAGGCCGTCGTTCGCCATCAGCCTTTTACCCTTGAGTTCTCCAACATCGGGATGTTCGGCGGCCGCGAGGGCCTCCGCATCATGTGGGCCGGTATCGCCGGCGACGTCCTTCGTCTCGAGGCACTGGTCCGAGATGTCAACACGGCGCTGTCGGTCGTGGGTTTTCAGCCCGAGAAGCGTCCCTTCCGGCCGCACCTGACGCTCGGCCGCGTTCGCGATGAGATTCCAACGCGCCACCGGGCTGAGATCGAGGTTGCTGTAGGGCGGCAGGATGTCCCCGATTGCAGCTGGCGCACGACCGAAGTATCGCTGATGCGGAGCCGTCTGGTGAGGGGCGGGGCCAGATACGACGTCATGGGCACGTTTCCGCTGAGAGTTATCCCGCCGCCGCCCTGATCGAACGTCCGGCGCGTGACTCCGGGCCTGCGGGAGGGCCCCGGCTCGGTGGCCCTCAGCCGCCGGCGGGTTGCCTGTCTATTCAGTCGGTTCCGGATCCGGCGGGGCCTCGGCGGCTGAGGACACAGCCGTAGGGGCTGCGGAGGGTTCGCTGGTGGCCGTCTCGGTCGGGGCGCCTGGCGAAGGAGCCGGGGTGGTTGCGGGTTCCGCGGATGTCTCCGGACTTGCCGTCGGCTCCGGAGTTGTCGTTGGCTCCGGTTCTTCGGTTGCAGCCGGCTCCTCTGTAGCCGTCGGATCTTCCGTGGCGGTGGGGGGCGGCTCCGTAATCGAAGTCACGGGGCCGGCGCCCGTTGCTGCGATGGCCTCGTCCACGGTCTTGCGTGTTGATTCGACCTGGCCGGAGAGTTCGGGTTGCTGCTCCTGCGTCTTTTCGAGGACGAGACTTGCTCCCTCGAAGATACCGCGAAGCCGTGCGAGTTGGCCCTCGTCGAGAGGCCTCCCCTGAGTGATCTCGGTGAGTTCGCGTGCCTCTCGGTCCAGCTTCTCGAGGTCGCCCGCCGAAATGGGGCCACGGTTGCTGAGCCTCTGGAGCTCGTAGACGCGCGCCTCCGTCTGCCTGATCTGGACGTCAACCTGCTGGTCGCCGCTCGTGAACGTGTCCTCGAGGCGTTCGCGTGTGATCTTTAGCGTGTAATTCCAGTCACCGGGGACGGCCTGATCGGCCGTCACGAGGCCGAACATCAGGACACCGAGGGCGGCTACGGCTGAAGCGACCGCCGCAGAGGCAAGCGCCGTTCGCAGCCAGCC
>CAZHMF010000085.1:0-9375 GCA_964533605.1 uncultured Anaerolineaceae bacterium | reverse complement strand
CGGCGCCGGGGGTGGGGCCGCGCCCGGCCCCCCCCCCCTGCGGGGCGCGGGCCCCGGCCCGGGGGGTGGGGGTCTTCGTGGGCCTCTCCGAGCCGCTGGACCCGGCCGGCCGCTACTGGGGCGGGAGCGCCCACAGATACGAAGGACCGAACACCAGCTGGCCGACCTACCCGCTGCTGGTCTCGAGCGACCGGATAATCGTTGACTCAGTCGCCACCTACCTCACGACCATCGATGGGATCGTCGAGTGGATCGGGTTTGTAGATATCCTGGACATCAACAGCCGGAACGCTTCCGAGGTGGAGTCGAGAGTCGGCGGTCTCCGCAGCGGCCTGCTGGCGAACATCCCGCGGACCTCCGTGGCGACGATCCTCGACGGCACGATCGACTCCTACCAGAGCAAGCTGTTCTTCACCCGGCTCCCGCTGTTCGCCCTGATGCTGCAGGTCGTTGGCATCGTTCTCTACTACCTGGTGATGGTCGCCACGATGCTGCAGGAGCGGCAGGTCGGCGAGATTGCTCTGCTTCGCAGCCGCGGAGCAAGCATCTACCAGATCGTCGGGATGGCCGCCATCGAGGGCTTCTTCATCTGCGGAATGGCGGTGGTGCTGGGGCCCCTGCTCGCCGTGGGGGGCATCGCGGTCCTCGGCCTCACTCCACCATTCCAGGATCTGAGCAATGGTGATCTGCTGCGGGTGCCTCTCACGAAGATGGCCTTCATCATGGCCGGCATCGGTGCAGGTCTGGCCTTCATCGCTCTGCTCTGGCCCGCCTACCAGGCGGCGCGGAAAACCATGGTCGACTACAAGACGACCCTCGCGAGGCCGGACCAGCAGCCACTCTTTCTGCGCTACTACCTGGACCTGGTCCTGATCGGCGCCGCCGCCTTCGCCTTCTACCAGCTGCGCCAGCGGGGCTCCCTCGTAACGGAGCGCCTCTTCGGCGATCTATCCGCGGACCCACTGCTGTTGATCAGCCCGATCCTCTTCATGCTGATGGTCGCGCTCGTCTTCATCCGGCTCTTCCCTCTCGGGCTCCGCCTGGTCGCCCTTCTCACAGGGGGACTTCGCGGTCCAACCGTGGCACTGGGCATGTGGCGGATGGTCCGGAGCCCGATGCAGTACTCCCGCCTCATCCTCCTGCTCCTCCTGGCCACGGCCGTCGGGATGTTCGCAGCAGGGTTCCGGGCAACGCTCGAGCGAAGCTACGACGACCGGGCAGCCTATGAGGCCGTCGCCGGCGCGAGGCTGGCCGACATCCGCGTCCCTCTGAGCCTCCCGGAGGAGGAGTTCACAGCCCTTGTTGAGGCCAGAACCGGAGCGGGAGAGGCGACCCCTGTGGTGAGGCTCGATGGCGGCTACAACCGCACTTTGTTCGACCGGGTGGAGCTTGACATGGTCGGCGTCGACCCGGAGGGGGCGGCGGAACTCGTCTTCTGGCGCGGTGACTTCGCCGGCCGCTCGCCGGAAGCACTGCTCGACAGGGTGAAGGTCGACGAAGGTTACGAGCAGGCGGCGGGCCCGGCGGTTCCCCCCGGCTCACGGTTTATCGGGATGTGGGTCTACACATCGACCCGCCAGTCCGAAGCGCAACCCTGGGTGCGCCTGAAGGCCGAAGACGGGGAGTTCTTTGAGTACAGATTATTCGGGCCATCCGTTCAGCCCCAGGAGGGCGCCTGGCAGTTCTTCGCCGCCGACCTGAGCCGGCCCGGCCGTACGCGGCAGAGGATCGTCCCGAGGCCGATGACGCTGGATGCGGTCTTCGTCCGGATCTCGGGCCAGCCGCCGCCCTTCCCGGAGACGGTGACGGTGCTGTTCGACGAGCTGCAGGCCACCTCTGGAGATGTGGATCTGGTGGAACTGATAACCGCCCAGGAGGACCCTGCGTGGACCGTCTTCGAGGACTTCGAAGATCAGGAACGCTACGAGCTGATTACGGGAAGCTCGCGGACGTCGGACTTCGGTGCGATGAGCCGGGCGGAGCTCGACGACCGCGACGGAACGGCCGTTCGCATCTCTTACGTCCGCCAGTTCGGCACGCCACCGGTGGTTGGCATGCGGATCAACGAGGAGATGAAGGTGCTCCCGGTCGTCGCCGACAAGGGGTTTCTCGAGGAAGCGCGACTGGAGAAGAACACCGAGTTCCTCGTCTATTTCAACCACCAGTACGTACCGGTAAAGGTCGTCGACACTTTCAACCTGTTCCCCACCTATGACCCCGGGACCCGCCGCCACCTGTTGATCGGAGATATTCAGGCGGTCGCCCTGCTGGGGAGCCGCGTGCCCTTCTTCGCGGACGAGATCACCCCCTCGGAGGCCTGGCTCGAGGATGTGGAACTCCCCTTCACGCGGGAGGCGCTCAACGACGCCGGAATAAGCGCGGGGATCGCTCTCGAACGCTCACAGCTGAGGGCGGAGGCGGCATCGGACCCGCTGGTCGCGGCCAGCTGGCAGGGGATTCTCTTCCTCTCGTTCTCCGCCGTGCTGGTACTGACGGCCCTCGGCTTCGGCGTCTACGCGGTGCTCGCTGCTCGGGCCCGCACCCTCGAATTCGCAATCCTCCGCACCATGGGCTACACGTCCAGGCAGATCCTGGTGCTGGTGAGCTTCGAGCAACTGTTCGTGATCGGGGCGGGCGTCATCGTTGGGACCACTCTCGGCTTCCCTCTCGGCCGGCTGATGCTCAGCTACCTCGGCACCACCGAGTCGGGGACGGAACCGCTACCACCGCTGGTATCAGAGGTCAGCTGGGTCACGGTCGCGACCGTGTATGCCCTGATCGCCGGCGTGTTTCTCCTTACCGTCGGCGCGCTCGCCCGCACCTACTCCCGGCTGGCCATCGCCAGAGCTCTACGGATCGGGGAGGTCTGACGGGCTCGGCGCATCCCGGGCAGTCAGGTCGGACAGAAAGTGGGCGATGCCGTCCGCGACTGCGACCGTCGCACCGAGAAGCAGCCCGTGCCCGGCTCCCGGGATCTCGACCATCTCCGCCCCCTTCTGGTTGGAAAGCATGCGGCGGGCGGCCGACTCCGTAACGACGCGACTGAGACCTCCGCGAATGAGCAGAGTGGGGCAGCGAACAGCGCTCCAGAACGGCCAGAGGTCGAGGCGGCGCGCTCGCCCGGCGGCAAGGTCCTCGGCGAACGTACGAGCGATGGCGGGGTCGAATCGGCCCCGACCCCAGGGGCCGGCTTCGGGCACCGCGGCACCCGTGCCAACATCGGCCCACCAGCGGGCCAGTGCCCGTGCGATCGACCGAGATCCCGGAGTCATCTCCGGATCGGGATACGAATCGACCACGACAAGGCCCCTGAGCTGGTCGGGGAACGCCGCCGCAATCATCATCGCTACGCCACCCCCCATCGAGTAGCCGCAGAGCACAACGTTCCTGATCGCGAGGCGATCGATCGCGAGCGCGACGTCGGTGAAATGGGCGTCCCCGTCGTAGCGAGCCGACTCCGACCAGCCGCTCGCCCCGTGGCCTCGGGCATCGAGCGCTACTGCTCTCGCGAACACTCCCGACGCGCGCCGGCGAAGGGCATCCACGACCGGCTTCCAGTCCTCTCTGCTCCCCGCAATGCCGTGGAGAAACAGCAGTTCGGGGCCGTTGCCGGTACCCTCCCATTCGGTATAAGTGAGGGCCACTCCATCGCCCTCAATCGTGCGGACGCGCCCGGCCAATCTTAACCTCCGGTAGCCTCCCTGAGCTTGAAAGAGACTCCCATGCTAACAATCGACGGTAACCATGGCCGGTTCTGACTTCTATATCCGCTGCGAAGACCTGTTCAAGATCTACAAGACCGGGACGCTCGAGGTGGTGGCTCTTCGCGGTCTCGATTTGAAGGTCAGGCGCGGCGAGCTGATGGCGATCGTCGGAGCGTCGGGCTCGGGCAAGAGCACCCTCCTCAACATACTCGCCGGCCTGGACCAGCCGAGCGCAGGTCGAGCCTACGTCGGCGGCCGGGATCTCCTGACAGTGTCCGAAGGGGACATGGTCGAGTACAGACGGAGGCAGGTTGGCTTCGTCTGGCAGCAGACGGGCCGGAATCTCGTGCCATATCTCACCGCATCTCAGAACGTCGAGGTGCCGCTCGTCCTCGACGGAGTTCCCGCGAAGACGGCCCATGCGCGGGCCCGGGAGCTGCTCGCGATGGTTCACCTCGAGCAGCGCCTCGACCACAAGCCAGATCAGCTTTCCGGCGGGGAGCAGCAGCGCGTCTCGATTGCGACCGCACTGGCCAACGGGCCACCTCTCCTCCTCGCCGACGAGCCTACGGGAGAGCTGGACTCCATCGCCGCGGACTCGATCTTCACCGTGTTCAGGGAGCTGAACACGGGGCTCGGGGTCACCGTCGTCGTCGTCACTCATGACCCCGACATTGCCGCAAAGGTCGATCGGGTCATTGCCATCCGTGACGGGCGGACCAGCTCAGAGATCCACCGTCGCGTGATTGCCCGCGAAGGGGGAACCGACGTTGTCCACGAGGAGTTTGCGCTCGTCGACGGCGCCGGCAGGATCCAGATCCCGAGGGAGATGCTCGAGACCCTCAGCATCGAAGAGAGAGTGCGACTGCAGCTCGGAGAGGGCAGCGTACAGGTCTCGCGGGGAGTGGCCCCCGACCCGTCGCCGGAGGGGGATCGCGAGTGACCGGCGCAGCGATCGAAGTCCGCGACCTCTCCCGCAAGTTCATGCTTGGCTCAGAGGAGGTCTGGGCCGTGCGCGACCTCAGCCTCACCATCGAGCCCGCCGAGTTCGTAGCACTCATCGGCAGGTCCGGCTCGGGCAAGACCACTCTTCTGAACCTGATCGCGGGGCTCGATCGCCCGACGGCCGGTACCGTAACGATCGACGGCGAGCGCGTCGACAACGCGTCCGAGCGTCAGCTGACTCAGATGAGGCGCCACAAGCTGGGGTTCATCTTTCAATCCTTTGGTCTTCTGCCGCTCCTCTCTGCCCAGGAGAACGTGGAGCTTCCCCTGCGGATCTCCGGCCGCAGCCATCGAGACCGCCAAGAGCGGGCTCGTCGTGTGCTCGAGATGGTGGGACTCGACCGCCGCGCCGAGCATCGACCCTACGAACTCTCCGGCGGCGAGCAGCAGCGCGTCGCCATCGCGAGGGCAATGGCCACAGAGCCCTCTCTCCTCCTCGCGGACGAGCCCACGGGTGAACTCGACTCCGCGACGGCGACGGCGATCTTCACACTTCTGCGGGACGTCGCCCGGAGCGAAGGTGTGACCATCATCACCTGTACCCACGACCCACTCGTCATGGACCTCGCCGACCGTGTCGAAGAATTGGCGGACGGCCGGATAGTGACGGGCGAAGGACATGTGCTCGCGCACGTCCGGCAGCGTGAATCGAGCGTCTTCCGGGCAGCGCAGGCGGGAGCCGAGCGCGGGCCTCTTTCGTCTCTTATCGGCGGTGACACCAGCTATCTGCGTGAGGCTCCTACCGCCCCGGACGAACCGGAGGAGACCGGGGAACCCGAAGAACCCGAGGCCCCAGAAGGCGAAGATGAGACTCGATGGGCCCGTCCGGAGCGCTAGCCCGGACAGGCCGCACCTGCCGTACCGGGAGGACCACACATGAAGGATCTGAAGATCGGTGTCCACGTTCTGGCCCGCGATGCCGCAGCCATCGTCAACCGAATCGAGGAGGCTGATGAGGTCGGCGTCGACGTCGCCTGGATGACCAGCGGGGGCGTGTCACCCGACCCTCTGGCGGTCTTCGCCGCCGCTGCCGGGAGAACGTCTCGCATCCGGTTCGGGACATCCATCGTGCCCACCTTCCCCCGTCATCCGCTGGCACTCGCTCAGTCGGCCGTCGCAGTCGACTCCGTCGCTCCGGGCCGGCTCCGGCTTGGCGTCGGGCCGAGCCATCGCCCGGTGATCGAAGGCAACTTCGGTCTCGCTTTCGAGCGGCCCCTCGAGCACCTCCGCGAATACGTGACGATCCTCAAGTCGCTGCTCGGCGAGGGCTCGGTCTCATTCACGGGGAAGCGCCTCAGGGCCCGGGCCGAGCTTCCCGCGCCGGCGCACGTCGAAGTGCTCATCTCAGCTCTTCGGGCCGGCGCCTTCCGGCTGGCCGGTGAGCTCTGCGACGGAGCAATCTCGTGGGTCTGCCCCATGGCGCACATCCGCGACGTCGCAGAACCGGCCGTCCGCGAGGGTGCTTCGTCGGCCGGACGCAATCCGCCGCCGATCGTGGCCCACGTTCCGATCGTCGTATCGACCGACAGGGAGGCTGTCCGCAGTGCGTCGATGCGCCAGTTCGGGTTCTATCCCCGCCTGCCTTTCTATTCCGCGATGTTCCAGGAAGCGGGGTTCCCTGAAGCCGCCGACGGAAGCTTCTCGGAAGCGATGGCCGATGCACTGATCATCTCGGGCGACGAAGCCGCCGTTGCCGACAGGCTCAGGGGTGTCGCCGCCTTCGGAGCGCGCGAAATCGTGGCCTCGATCATCATTCTCGACAATGACCCGGCCGCCTACTCACGCACTCTCGGATTCCTTGGCGAGATGGCCGGGACGGACTGAAGGAGCCGCGCCTGAACAGCAGCCGGCTCCGGCACGGCGGATCAGGCGGGCAGCTGGTCCGGGAAGCGAGCTCCGACCTCGGCAGCCAGATCGCGAAGCTGCTGCAACGTTTCGGCGTCCAGCGGAATGCCGCGTTCCTCGCGGTCGTCGCGAGCTCTCCACTCGGGATCGCCCGGAATCTGAACGAAGTCGGCCTCCGACGAAGGACGCGTTTCGCGAATATGGTCGGCCATCCGCTTCATCCCCACCTTGAACTCCGAAGGGTCGGTGAAAGCGTCCACCCGCCAGGCCGCGAACCAGTAACCCTGGTGATGCCGCTCGTTGAAGAGCGCCGAACCGGCACCGGGGAGAAGCCCGGTCAGGATGTCCACCATCAATCCCAGGCCGTAGCCCTTGTGGGAGCTCGTCTCCAGGCGCGAGCCGAGCGGCAGCAGGGCCCCACCGCTCCGCAGGACGAGGGGGTCGTCGCTGGATTCCCCCGAGGCATCGACCGCCCAGCCCTGGGGGATCGGCTTGCCCTGCCTGGCTGCTATCTCCAGCTTGCCGCCGGCAACCGCAGTCGTCGCCATGTCCAGAAGGAAGGGCCTCTCGCCCTCGATGGGAGCCCCGAAGGCGATGGGGTTAGTTCCGTAGACGCGGTCGAGCCCGCCGGCCGCGGCGGCGATCGCCGGCACATTACACATCGCCATTCCGATCATGTCTCGTTTCGCTGCCATATGAGCGTAGTAGCCGGCCGCACCGAAGTGGCGTCCGTTCCGCACCGCTACCGTTCCGAGCCCCGATGCGGCGGCTTTCTCGATGCACGACTCCATCGCCCGCCTTGCGACCAGCACGCCCAGCCCCGAGTCTGCGTCCCACGTCGAGCTGACCGGGCTGTCCCGCAGGACCCTTACCTCGGGAACGGGCTTGATAAGACCCTGCTTGAGGCCCGGCACATAGCCGAAGTGCCACGGGAGATGGGCAATTCCGTGCGATTCGATTCCCTGCAGGTCGGCGTCGATGAGCACTTCGGCTGCCTCCTCGGCATCCGCCGGACGCAGGCCCAAGTGGGCGAATGTCTGGCTCGTGAACTGCCGGAGGGACTCGGCGGAGAAGCGAGGACGGCTGTCTGACACGGGAAACCCCCAGCGGCTGCGTTCCGGCGGCCCCGCCGGACTGCAGAGATGTTGTCCCGCCCGCGGAGAACCCGCAAGCGATGCGCCTAGTTCACCCGAGGATCGGTCGGGAAGTAGGAATAGAGCTTCATCTCGCCCGTCTGGCGCGAAAGCACGGTCCGCCAGAGGCCGTCGGGATCGGAAACGAAAACATCGTCCGGCTCAGCGGCGACAACGAACCAGCCGCCGCCCTTGATCTCCTCCTCCAGCTGGCCGGCTCCCCACCCGGCGTAGCCCGCGTAGATGCGGCATTCCGCAAGGCGCCCCGGCACATCCTCCGGTGATTCCACGACGTTCAGCATTGCGACGCCATCGAGGACGGGCGACCAGTCGGGCAGCGACGGCGCTGTCTCCCACCTCCCGAGGGCAAGTCCGGCGGCCGGCTCGACAGGGCCGCCGCGGAAGAACACTGCAGGCGCAGCGACCTGTTCACTCCAGATGGGAAGCTGGTCAACAACCTTCAGATCCGTCATCGGCCGGTTGAGGACAAGCCCGAGGGCACCCTCTTCGTTGTGAGTGCAGACAAGCACAACGGTTCGAAAGAAATTCGGATCGGTGATCGTCGGGGTCGCAACAAGCAGTTTCCCGGGGTGGAACTCGGACATGAAGCCATCATGGCAAAAGCGGCCGAAGCAGGCATCCCCGGAGACGGCGTGACTGCTACCCTCTGCTGTCAAGAGAGGGACACGAGGGGGTGGGTGATGCAACCTGACGCCGAGGGCGACTTGAGGGTCCGGGCGGAGCAACTTCGCCGTCCCCTGGCCGCGGAGCTACCTGCCACCACAGCGAACGTGGAACCGCTGGCCACGATCGCGGGCCAGACACGAGCACAGGATGCCCTGGAGTTCGGAATCCGAATGCGTGTCGAGGGGTACAACATCGCCGTTCCCGGCGCTCCCGCCTCCGGACGCGGCATGATAATCCACCACCTCGTGGACCGCGCCGCAGCCGAGATGGAGGCGCCACCGGATTGGGTCTACCTCCACGACTTCTCCGATCCCCGGCGTCCACAGGCAGTGGCCGTCGGCGCCGGGAGAGCCGAGGCTCTGCAGCGGGGACTCGCTGCCGTCATCGACAGCTGTCGCGACGATCTCCCCAAGGCACTGGACAGCGACGCCTACTCGACTCGAAGAGATCAGGTGCTGGAGCCGTTCGGAGAGGCGCGTCAGGCGCTGATGGAGGGACTTGACCGCAAAGCCCGCGCCCGCGGCATCGGCCTCAACGCAACGTCGATGGGGCTCGTGCCGGTCGCCCTGACGGAAGACGGGCAACCCCTCACCGCAGACGCTTTCAACGCGCTGCCGGAAGAACGCCGCGACCGGATAACGGCCGAACTCAACGAAACTCAAGAAGACGTCCAGGCTGCTCTCAGAGAGGTTCGCAAGATCGACCTCGACGCGCGGGCCGCTCTCGAGGCGCTCGATCAGGAAATAACGGACTTTGTTGTCGGTCCCGCGCTCGACGAACTCGCCGGGAAGTTCCCCGAGGAGCGGATCCAGCAGCACCTTCGGTCCGTGAGGGAGGACATCCGAACGAATCTCGCGAGCTACAGGAGGTTCGCCGAGTCGCAGACCGCGCAGATCCCACCGCAGATGCTCGCCCAGGCCCTCGAGGAAAGGGAGATGCTCCTCCGCCGCTACGGGGCATATGTCTTTGTCAGCCACGCTCCGCGCGAGGGCTGGAGCCGA
>CAZHMF010000084.1:0-9630 GCA_964533605.1 uncultured Anaerolineaceae bacterium | reverse complement strand
TTGGAGAGGGGTGACCGCTACCAGACCCTGCTGGGGGTCACCGGCTCGGGCAAGACATTCACCATCGCGAACGTGATCGCGAGGACCGCCCGTCCGACGCTCGTCCTGGCACACAACAAGACGCTCGCGGCGCAACTCTGTGCTGAGCTCAAGGAGTTCTTCCCCGAGAACTCCGTCGAGTACTTTGTCTCCTACTACGACTACTACCAGCCCGAGGCCTACATCCCGCGCACCGATACCTACATCGCGAAGGACGCGGACATCAACGACGAAATCGATAAACTCCGGCATGCTGCCACTCGCTCGCTTTTCACCCGGCGGGACGTGATCATCGTCGCGAGCGTGAGCTGCATCTACGGACTGGGGGAGCCCCAGCAGTATGAGGAGTTCGTTCTCGCGTTCAAAGTCGGCGAGACGTTCAGTCGTTCCGATGCGATCCGCCGGATGGTCAGCATGCAGTACGAGCGGAATGACCAGAGCGTCGTACGTGGCCGGTTTCGGCTTCGGGGGGACTCCCTGACCATCCTCCCCAGCTACGAAGAGGTCGCGACCCGAATCGACTTCTGGGGGGATGAGGTTGAGCGGATCGTTGAGCTGGATCCGCTCACGGGCGAGATCCTGGCGGAACGTGAGAGCGTCGAGATCTTCCCCGCCAAGCACTTCGTGACTTCAGAGAGCCGGATTCAGGACGCCCTTTCGGGGATCGAGTCCGAGCTGGCGGACCAGCTCGAGTACCTCAAGAGCCAGGGCAAGATCCTGGAGGCCGCCAGGCTCGAGGAGCGCACGCACTACGATATCGAGTCACTGAGAGAGACCGGCTACTGTCCTGGCGTTGAGAACTATTCCCGTCACCTGCAGGTTCGGGAGGCCGGATCGACCCCCTGGTGCCTGCTCGACTACTTCCCCGACGACTGGCTGCTCGTCGTCGATGAGTCCCACATAACCCTGCCTCAGGTCCAGGGACAGTACTTCGGCGACCGCCGTCGCAAGGAGACTCTTGTCGAGTTTGGCTTCCGACTCCCCAGCGCGCTCGACAACCGGCCACAGACTTTTGAAGAGTTCGACCAACACATCAATCAGTGCATCTTCGTGAGCGCGACTCCTGCCGACTACGAGGCCCAGAGATCCTCCCAGACTGTCGAGCAGATAATCCGGCCCACCGGACTCCTCGACCCGATCGTCGAAGTCCGGCCGACGGAGAACCAGGTCGACGACCTGATGGAGGAGATCCGGAAGACGACCGCAAAGGGTCAGCGAGTCCTCGTGACCACACTGACCAAGAAGATGGCCGAGGACCTTGCGGACTACCTCAAGGAGATGGGTGTCAAAGTCCACTACCTTCACAGCGAGGTCGAAACGCTCGACAGGGTTGAGATCCTCCGCGACCTGCGGCTTGGCGTGTATGACGTCGTGGTCGGCATCAACCTCCTCCGCGAGGGCCTCGATCTGCCCGAGGTGTCGCTTGTCTGCATCCTCGACGCCGACAAAGAGGGGTACCTACGCTCCAATCGTTCGCTCGTGCAGACGATCGGCCGGGCGGCGCGCCATCTCGAAGGTCGCGTCGTTATGTATGCGGACCAGGTGACCGCTTCCATGCGCACCGCCATCGACGAGACCGAGCGCCGGCGCAAGATCCAGGCCGCATACAACGAGGAACACGGGATCAAGGCCGAGGGGATTCACAAAGCGATCAAGGACATCACGGACCGCGTGAGGAGCATGGCAGCGGCCGAGGAGCGCACGGAGTACGACGGAGAGAGCCCGGAGGATCTCCCACCGGATGTCGCGACGCGAATGGTCAGAGACCTCGAGCAACAGATGAAGGCGGCTGCAAAGAATCTCGAGTTCGAGAAGGCAGCCGGCTTGCGTGACCGGATCGTGGAGCTGAGGAGGGCCCTGGTGGGAAGCGATAGTGAAGAGCTGGCGGCCTTCGCGCAGGCTGCCGGCCGGCCGGGACCGGTGCGATACGGCCGGAGCCAGGCCGGCGGGCGCGACCGGTCCCGGCGTTATCGGCGCTGACCGCCCGAGTCACGGGCGAGAATCGGCCGCCCGCGTTACCGGCTCTGTCCGGCAGGGTCGAGATCGGCCGCGGGCACCACTTCGTAGACGCGGTGGAACCCGGAAAGTCCCTTCAACTCCACTTCGCGCGGATTGTTGAAGGCGTAGGTCCCCTCTTGCTCGATCAGGTCGCGGAGCGGCCCAGAGACCAGGATCTGACCGCCGGTCGCCAGCGCGGCGATGCGAGAGGCCTGCGTTACATGCCTGCCAAAGAAGTCGACGCCGTCTCTGATCACCTCGCCGGTGTGCAGTCCCATTCTCACGCGCAAGGCAGCGTCGCCGTCCATCCCCCCGAGCATGCCCTGGAGGTCCAGGGCGCAGGCCACCCCGTTGAGAGCGCTTCTGAACCCGACCATGAATCCATCGCCCAGCGACTTCACCACCTCGCCGTCGTGTGCCGTCGCGCAGCGCGCCACCGCATCACTGTGCCGGCGAACGATCTGGAGCCAGGCAGTGTCGCCGAGCGATTCCTGAGCCTGGCTCGAGTTCTCTATGTCGGTGAAGAGCAGAGTCACGGTTCCGTCCGGCGACTCTTCCGCCAGCTTGTCGAGACGCCTGGCGGTCATCCGGCTGAAGACGTGCTCGATCGATGAGGGCCAGGATTCGCCCTCCTGCTGCCCCGGGGAGGGCAGCGAGAGATGGCCCTGGACGAAACGCCAGCCATCGCTGAAGCGGCTGGTGGTGGCGGTGAACCGAAATCTGGTGTCCACGTGCCTGGCGCCGACGCCGGCTTCGATGTCGCCGATCCCCCAGGCTGCGAACGTGTCGCCGAGCGGCAGCGCATCGCAGCGGACCCAGCGCATCCTGAGCCACTCGGACTGCGCGAAGTCCCGGCTGAAGTGCGCGCGGATCTCGTCCCGGCCAACACGCCGCTCATCCAGGCCGCTTCCGATAAAGACGCAGTCGGGCCGCGGCGCAAAGCAGTCCACGGTGGCGTCGATGTCCCTGTCGGACATAGCCGCCGCGAACGCGTCCAAGAGTGCGAGAACCTCGGCTCTTCCGGAGTCGGCCACCGTTTGATTGTAAGGTTCAGACGCCGGCCGCCAAGCTTGTCGAGGCCGCTAACTTTCCGGAGCTATACTGTGGCGGACATGGCGGGCACCACCCATCCTGGAACACGGGTCATCCCCAATTCGGAACAACGGCTCGAGCCTCCCCATCAGCTGATCCTGCTCGACGACAACGAGCACACCTACGCATACGTGATGCACATGCTTGGAGCGATCTTCGGCTACGGACGGGAGAAAGCATATGCCATCGCCTGCATCGTCGACAGTGACGGCCGGGCGGTCCTCATGACCGGCTCGAAGCCCGAAGTCGAGCTGAAGCAGGAGGCGATTCACGCGTTCGGTGCCGACCCCCTTATGCCGGAGTGCAAAGGAAGCATGACCGCCGTGGTGGAGCCGATCGTCTAGACAGACCGGTGATGACCGGCAGCTTGCCGCTGCTCCCACCAGGACAGAGAGGCCGCACACGCGATGTGTCGATCCTCGTGACCGGCCCTCTTTTCGGTTGGCCCCTTACACCGTTCGCAGCACACTTCGAAGAATGGACTGGTGGCGACTGGCGCACATCCTTTCGCTGATCTGGCTCGGCGCCGGAACCGGCGCGACCTACCCGCAGATCCTTCGCGCCTGGGCTTCGAAGGATCTGCGTTACCAGGCGTACAGCCTCGTCGAGGCCGCAAACAGCGAGACCCGCATCCTCCTTCCGGGGGCGATGGCGACCGGCATCACCGGGTTCTTCTGGGCGGTAGCCGGAGACTGGAACTTCATCGAGGACGGCTGGCTGGGGGCGCTGGCGCTCCTTTTCGTCTTCCTTTACTTCATCTGCCTCCCCCTTCTGGGATTCGGCCTCAGGCGCATGAGGCTGGCTGTGCTTGCCGCCGAGAAAACGGGACAGGAGACCGATGAGCTCCGGGAGCTGCTTGATGACCGTGTGCCGGTTGTATTCGGCACCATCCTCACGCTCGGTCTTCCGCTGATGGCCTGGCTCGCCGTGTTCCAGCCGTTCTGAAGTGACCCGTATACTCCAGCCGGTGACTGCCTTCTCGGGACTCCGTGTACTCGACTTTGCGGAGGGCCTCGCCGGCGCCATGGCCTCGATGCTTCTGGCCGACTTCGGGGCTGATGTCGTGAGGGTCGAGCCGGCCGGACACAGCTCGGAGGAGGCCGACCCGGGCTTCCATACGTGGAACCGGAACAAACGGCGCATCCGCTTCGACCTCGCAGACTATGAGGGCAGGGCGCGGGCGTTGGATTTGCTCGCCCGCGCCGACGTAGCGGTGTTCGATTCCCGGCCCGGTGAGCTCGAGCGGCTCGGTCTGGATTCGGAGACGCTGACCTCGAGACATCCCGCGCTGGTTCATGTGTGGCTGCCGCCTTACGGGTCGCGGGGGCGCTGGAGCCAGCTTCCGCCCGACCACCTGCTGCTTTCCGCTCTTGCCGGGGTGGCCTGGCAGCAGGGCAGTTTCGAAGACGTCCCCGTGTGCCTCGTCACGCCACAGATCTCGTACGGGCACGCCGTTGTCGCGGCGAACGCCATCGGCGCCGCACTCTACCGGCGTGCGAAGGATGGCCGGGGCCAGGCGGTGACCGTCTCCGGATTGCACGGCGTGGCGGCAGTAGAAAGCGGTGGGCACGTCCAGGCGGAGGGGATCCTGCGGCTGACCGGCAGGTCGAGCCGCGGGGGAGTCGCTCACTATCGCCTCTACCAGTGCGCCGACGGCCTCTGGTTCTTTCTCGGCTGTCTCACGCCGGCGTTCTTCCTGCGGGCGCTCGAGACGGTCGGGCTGCTCGACCTCCTCCTGATGGACGGAGTGGAGGGCGAGTTCATGAACCTGCTTCAGCCCGGGCCGAGGGAGAAGGCCATCGCCGCCCTCGATGCCCGCTTCCTCGAGAGACCTCGGGACGAATGGATGAAGATCCTGAAGGAGTGCGGGGTGCCCTGCGGGCCGGTCGGGGACCGGGACTCCTGGTTCGATGGCGAGACGGTCGCAGCGAACGGCATGAAGGTGGAGCTGGAACACGACACTCTCGGACCGATCGCAATGCCCGGCGTGTCTGCGCGACTCTCCGCCACTCCCGGCGCGGTCCGCCACCTGGTCGCCGACATCGAGCCGGAGGAGATCGTCTGGAAGCCACGGGAAGTCCCCGAAAGCGGCGGGGCGGAAACAAAGACCGATCCGGTGGCTGCGAAGGGGTCCGGGGGACCTCTCACGGGCGTTCGCGTTCTGGACCTCGGTGTCGTCATTGCGGGCCCCTTCGGCCCCTGCGTCCTCGCGAACCTGGGGGCTGACGTGATCAAAGTCGAGCCCCTCGACGGGGATATCTCGCGGCCCTACGGGCTCGGTTTCGTCGGCTACAACCAGGGCAAACGGGGAATAGCGATCGACCTCAAACAGCCGGAGGGGCGGCAGGCCCTCCTGGAACTGGCGAGGGAGGCCGATGTCATCGTCGACAACTTCCGGCCCGGCGTGCGGGAACGGCTGGGGATCGACTACGAGGCGCTGCGCCGGATGAATCCCCAGATCGTCTCCTGTTCGGTCACCGGTTACGGACGGGAGGGACCCCTGTCGGAAGATCCGGGCTTCGACCCAATCCTCCAGGCCCTCGGCGGTCTGATGGCTGCCCAGGGTGGAGATGGCGAACCCGTGTTTCACCAGATTCCGGTCAACGACACGGGGTCCGGGTTGATGTCGGCGTTCGGTGTTCTTGCGGCTCTCGTTGCTCGCGAGCGGACGGGGGAGGGGCAGGAGGTGAGCACCTCGCTCGCAAATCAGACTATCGTCTTCCAGTCCGGCGAGCTCACACGCTACAAGGGCCGTCCGGAGCGGACCGCCGGTGGCCGCGACTTTCCGGGACCCACCGCGCTTCGCAGGTTCTACAGCTGCTGCGATGGCTCGATCGCTGTGGCCGCCACCGCCCCCGAACACTTCCAGTCGCTGGCGGTTGCACTCGGTCACCCTGAGTGGACGGCCCGATTTATCGCCGAGTGGGCTCTGGCCGAGCCGCCGGACGGACTCCTCGCGACAGCGATTGCCGAGACCCTGAAGTCGATGCCGCGGGACGAAGCGGTCGAACGGTTGCTCGCAAGGGAGGTACCGGCAGCCCCCGCGATGCGTCCGGCGGAGTTGTTCGAGGACCCCTGGGCCCTCGCCAACGGCCACATCTGGCACTTCGAACATCCCCAGTTCGGCAGCATGTCGGCGGTACGGGGCTTTGCGGAGTTCTCGCGCACACCCGGCGGCTGGCGGCGGCGGGCACCGCTCCTCGGCGAGCACACGGTAGAGGTTCTCGGCGAGTGGGGTCTCGGTGCTGCTCGGGCACGAGAACTCGGGGCCGGCGGAGTCATGAGCCAGCTGTGAGTCGGCCTCGCAGCCGCGCGCCTGCCGGGGAAACCGTTCTCAGTCGGTGCAATGCCGCAGTCGTCCGGCCCGGGGTGCGCTTCAGTCCACGCTCAGCGCCTCCGGCCAGCGGACCAGGCAGGCGACCATGAGCAGGGAGCCGGTTGCCACACTGATGGTCAGGGCCGCCGGCGCTCCCAGCCATTGGGCCGTCCCGCCGAGCATGAGCATCCCAAAGGGGAGCGCGCCGATCGCCATCCCCAGCAGCCCCATCGCCCGGCCGCGCATCTCCGGACTCGCCGTCACCATGACGAGAAGACCTTGCATCGTCCCGAAGGCGGAGGCGCCGACCCCTGCCGCGATGACCGCGACGAGGGCGATCGGGTAGATGGGGACGAGCGCAAAAGGTACCAGCAGAGCCATAGCGAAGAAGCTGCCGGTCACGTAGGCGCGTCCGCGGCGGCGCGGTGGCCTCGCTGCGAGGACGAACGAGCCGGCCACCATTCCGGTCCCCTGGCCGCCCGCGAGAATACCGGTGAGGAAAGCGTTGACCTCGAGCCGCTCGCCGAACACCGGGGCCAGGGGGAGGAACGAAAAGTAGAAGAGATTCATGACGAGCGTGACGACAAGGATACTGACCAGCGGACGATCCCTTCCCAGAACCGCCATCCCTTCGCGCATGTCTTCGAGGATGCTGCTCTTTGCTGCCTCAGAGGCGACCGGCCTGGCGGAGATCGGAAGGAGCAGCACGAACGTCGCGCCGTACATCACGGCAATGCTCGCAAACGCCTGGCCCGTGCCGAGGAACTCTATGAGAGATCCCCCGACTATTGAGCCCAGCATGTTGCCCGACGAGAGGCTGACCATCTCCAATGCCAGCGCGTTGTTCGCGAGCTCATCGCCCACAACGTCGTAGACGAGAGCCCGCCGGCACGTCCAGTCGAGCACTCCACCGATGCCCATCGCGACGAGTAGTCCGTAGATCGCAACGAGGGGCACCGTCCCTCCCATCTCGGAGAGGCCGACGAGCAGAGCCATCGGGGCGAGGGCTGCCAGCTGCCAGAGCAGCACGGAGCGGCGGTCGAAACGGTCAGCAATAGCACCTGCGAGAGGCCCGCCGAAGAACATCGGTGCGAAGAACGCGGCCCCGGCGACCTGCACGAGGAACTCTGAGCCGGTGCGCTCATTGATGAGGTAGCTTCCGAGGAACAATCCCATCCAGCGCGTTGACGCATAAACCCAGCTGCTCGCCCAGAGGCTCGGATAGCCGGGGGCCGCGAGCGACGCAAACGCACCGCCGCGCGGCATCACCACGTGAATGCGGGCGCGCTACTGCCGGCCGGAGGGCGCATCAACCGAGTCCATCGGGGACTCTACCAGCCGCGCGTTGCGAGAAGTTCCCCCTGCTCGAGGCTGCCCACACTGACGCCACGCATCGCCGCCCCGAGGTCGGTGCTGACGCGGGCGATGACCTCCGGGTCCTCGAAGTGGGTGGTGGCCTCGACTATCGCCCTGGCGAACTTCGCCGGCGTGTCGGACTTGAAGATGCCGCTGCCCACGAATACGCCGTCTGCTCCGAGGCGCATCATCAGTGCGGCGTCGGCGGGCGTGGCGACGCCGCCGGCGGCGAAGTTCACCACCGGGAGGCGCCCCGCCTTCTTCGTCTCCTGGACCAGTTCCACCGGCGCCCCGATCTCCTTCGCGTATGTAAAGAGCTCGTCGTCGGACATCGACGCGACGGCCCGGATGGCGCTCTGAACCGTGCGCATGTGGCGAACCGCCTCGACGATGTCGCCGGTACCGGCCTCGCCTTTGGTGCGGATCATCGCAGCGCCTTCGGAGATCCGCCTCAGCGCCTCACCGAGGTTTCTGCAGCCGCAAACGAAGGGGACCGTGAACTGGTGCTTGTCGACGTGGTTCGCCTCGTCGGCGGGGGTGAGCACTTCGGATTCATCTACGTAGTCGACGCCCAGCGCCTGGAGGACGTCGGCTTCGACGAAGTGCCCGATACGGCACTTGGCCATCACCGGGATCGTGACTGCGGCGATGATCTCGCGGATCTTCTGCGGGTCGCTCATGCGGGCGACGCCGCCCTCTTTGCGGATGTCGGCGGGAACGCGCTCCAGGGCCATTACCGCGCAGGCGCCCGCCTCCTGCGCTATCGAAGCTTGCTCGGCCGTGGTGACGTCCATGATGACGCCGCCTTTGAGCATCTGGGCGAGCCCGGCTTTGACGGCCCACGTGCCGGTCTGAGACATGGAGAATCCCTCCAATGAAGAATCGCGTGAATGCTTCCTGATGGTAGGCCCTCGCGGCGGTCGGCGGTACCGGCGTGGGGCCGTGGCTTCTAGGGGCGGACGGTCATCAGGAAGGTGATGCCGACAACCGAGAGAGCGAGAAGTGTCCCCACGACCTGCGCGCGAAGGGCGGCGGGTCTGTAGCCGGCCGGAAACTCCGAGGAGTCATCGATACCGTCGAGCGTGCGGGCGGCGGCCCCCATCAGCGGGCGTTCCACGATTGCTGCGACGACGAACATGGCGACGTACCAGATGATGCTGGCCCAGAGCCAGCCGGGCGGGTCTTCTCTGAGATGGTCCTCGCTGAAGACCAGGCCCAGGCCGAAAAGGAACACCAGAGCGGCCCCGGGGGTCACCAGGTACCTGTCGAGGAACATATAGAAGCGGTAGGCGAGCTTCGTTGCGGCGATGCCCTGACGTTCTGCGAACGGCATGAGGAACGGCCAGACGAAGGTGACGCCAAGCGCGATGATCGCGGCGGTGATGTGCAGGAATACCTGGATCTCTTCGCTTTCCAAGGAAACACTCCCGTGTTGGTTGGAGGCGGTTCCCGACCGGCCGCCTGCGTATATGGTGGCCGACGGCCGGCTGGGAGTCGAACCGGGAAATGGGGTAGGCTTCACGGCATCAATCGGCAGTCCGAGGAGGGATTTCATGACACCACATTTCGGTGTGACGGTTCCCCAGATCAAGCGAAGCTGGGAGGAGACGAAGGCGGCCTCGACCGAGTTTGAGTCGATGGGCTACGACTCCCTCTGGGTCTGCGACCATCTTTACGGGCCCCAGTCGCCATCGATCCCCATCCTCGAGGCGTGGTCGCTCATCGCGGCCGTGGCGGGCGTGACGGACCGGGTGGAGCTGGGGACGTTGGTGACGCCCGCCGGCATGAGGAATCCGGCGCACCTCGGGAAGACGCTCGCCTCCCTCGAC
>CAZHMF010000083.1:0-9654 GCA_964533605.1 uncultured Anaerolineaceae bacterium | reverse complement strand
GACGGCCTCAGAGGTGCGCAGTGTCGGCAAGACATCTACGAACCGGAGAAGCCTGGTCCGGAAGTCCGGGTCACCGGAGGCCCAGGCCATGAGCCTCTCCTGAAGCCAGTCCGCCGAGGCGATCAAAGGCCCGGACGGCTCCGTCGCGGCCAGCAGACGCTCGCCCCGGGCCCGGATCTCTGCCTCAAGGTCGGGGACCGGTTCAGTACCCATTGCCCTTCACATTGTAGGCGGGTGCGCCACCATGAGGCCGCCGAGGTGACGTCTCTTGCAGTTTGAACATATGTTCTGGTATCGTTCCAACATCATTAGAACGGATGTGCTGATCCCATGTTCTCGGACCTGGCCACGATCCTGTTTCAGCTGTTCCTTGTCGGTGCCGTTGCATACCTGCTGGCCCTCGCGGTACGAGAGGCCCTGGCCGGCGATGGGACGGTGGTCGGAAGGAGAAGTCTGTCGCCGATGACGGGCGGACAGGTGCATGCGAGGGGTTCGGCGGCGGTTGGTAGTCGGAGTCACCGCCGCGCACGTGCTGGTCGCCGAAGTCCTCCCCTCAGCGGGACGCCCTCCTCGAGGCTCCGGCTTGCCCGCTGAACTGCGGGCTCTCGGCGGCGCGTACGACTCCCCGGACACCTCGGACTATGGCGATCCGTGCCAGCAATCTGGATAGCTGCTCCATGCCCGTGGTCTCCAGAGTAGCAAGGACCTGAACGGTACCGTCGCCCGTCTCTTCCGTTCGGACCCCAACCATGTTCACGTGCTCCTCGGTCACCACAACCGAGATGTCGCGCAACAATCCCACCCGGTCCCACGCATCGATCCTCACATGAGCCGGGTAGAGCTTCTCCGACGCCCCCCACTCAACCTCCACCAGACGCTCGCGCTCGTCGGTGTTCCAGACGTTGCGACAGTCCGCGCGGTGCACCGTCACACCTCGCGCTCGCGTCACGTAGCCCACGATCTCGTCGCCCGGAACCGGGTTGCAGCAACGAGCCAGAGTCGTAAGCAGGTTGCCGACGCCCAGCACCCGCATTCCGGGACCGCCCAGCGTCTCCTTCTGCGGGCCCGGAGGCGCCTCCGGAAGCGACAGGTCATCTTCGTCCTCAAACATCGCCCCGAGCTTCCTCGCCAGCGACGTCGTGCTCACTCCCCCGTACCCCACCGCGGCGTAGAAATCGTCGGGTGTAGAGAACCCAAAAACGGCCATCACATCGGGAAGGCGGCCGTCCAGATCAACGCCGAGCCGTCGGAGCTCCTTTTCGAACATCTCGCGACCGCGCTCGATGTTCTCGACCCTCTCGAGGCGCCGGAACCACTGCCTGATCTTCGATCTGGAGTGCGCCGTCTTGACGAACCCGAGGCTGCTGTTGAGCCAGTCTCGTGACGGCCCCTTACTGGTTCTGCTCCGCATTATCTCGACGACGTCGCCGTTGCTGAGCGGCCTGTTGAGGCTGCCGATGCGACCGTTCACCTTCGCGCCCACGGTCTGATGTCCCAGGTCGGTGTGGATGTGATAGGCGAAGTCCAGAGCCGTCGCCCCGGCAGGCATCTCTATCACCTCCCCGCGCGGCGTGAACACGAATACCTTCTCCGGGAACACGTCGGTCTTCAGGCCCTCGACGAATTCCTCGGCGCCCGCGACCTCCCGCTGCCACTCGAGCAGCTGCCGAAGCCAGACGATCCGGTCTTCTTCGTGATGCGTGCCGCCGGTACGTTCCTTGTAGCGCCAGTGTGCGGCGACGCCGTGCTCGGCCACGCGGTGCATCTCTTGCGTCCGGATCTGGACCTCGAGCATACGGCCCCCGGGGCCGAGGACCGTGGTGTGAAGCGACTGGTAGCCACTCTCCTTCGGGTTCGCGATGTAGTCATCGATCTGTCCCGGAACCGGCCTCCAGATCTGATGGACCGCACCCAGAGCGTGGTAGCAGTCTCCGACCGAATCGACCATCACCCGAAGCGCGAGCAGGTCGTAGATCTGGTCGAAACTCTTAGCCTGTGCGGCATACCGTCCGGCCTTCTGATAGATGCTGTAGATGTGCTTCGCCCGCCCCTCAATGCCGGCCTCGACACCGACCTCTTTGAGATGAGCCTGAAGCTCGTCGATCGCCTCTCGGATGAAGCCCTCCCGGACCTCCCGCTTGGATGCAATCCGGTTCGCGATCTCCCTGTAACGCTCGGGATCGAGGTGCCGGAACGCCAGGTCCTCGAGTTGCCACTTGATCTCCCAGATGCCGAGCCGGCTCGCCAGCGGTGCATAGATGTCCAGCGTTTCCCGGGCGATGCGACGCTGCTTCGGAGCGTCGAAGACCCAGAGCGTCCGCATGTTATGCAACCGGTCACAGAGTTTGATGACGACAACAGAGACATCGTCCGCCATGGCCAGGAACATCTTCCGGATGTTCTCCGCCTGGTTCGCCGCCCTGGAGTCGGCGCCGATCGGGCCGATCCGGGCCTGAAGCCGGTCCAGTTTCGTGAGACCCTCCACCAGGCGGGCCACTTCGGGACCGAATCCCTCCGCGATCTCTGAGTTCTCGACGCCACAGTCCTCCTGGACGTCGTGCAGAAGCGCGGCAGCAAGCGCCAGCTGATCGAGCTCCAGATTCGCGACCAGAAGCGCAACTTCCAGCGGATGGGTGATGAAAGGATCACCGGTGGCTCGGAGCTGACCCTCGTGGGCCCGCTCTGCGAACTCGTACGCCTTTTCGACGAGAGGAAGCTTCCCCTCAGGCAGATAACCCGCGGCCTTGTCGAGCACGGCCGCGATCGACACATCCTGCGTATCCGTCGTCTGCGTCTGCACCCTGTGTTCCTTTGCCGCGGTAACGTACCTTCCCCTATCCTATCAGCACCAACCGACCTCAAAGCACAAGATGGCCAGCACCCGTTTCCAGGCACCTCGGGGCACTCAGGATGTGCTTCCCGACAGCCAGCCCTACTGGACCGCGATAAACGACGCGATCCGCGAAGTGACACGCCTGTTCGGCTTTCGCCGGATCGATACCCCTGCGTTTGAGCCCGCGGGCGTCTTCGAAAAGGGGAGTGGCGACACAACCGACGTTGTCGAGAAGGAGATGTACACCTTCGAAGATCGCGGCGGCGAGCGCCTCGCCCTCGCGCCGGAAGGCACACCGGCGATCGTCCGGGCCTACCTGGAACACGGCATGGCGAGCTGGCCGCAACCGGTGAGGCTGTTTACGACCAAGCACATGTTCCGCTACGACCGGCCACAGCGCGGCCGCTACCGCCAGCACACACAGTTCGACTGCGAGATCATCGGCAGTTCCGCACCGCTTGCGGACTTCGAGGTCATCCACATTCTCTGGAGCCTTTACGCGCGACTCGGCCTTCGGAATCTCACAGTCCACCTGAACTCGATCGATGACCCCGAACCCAGACGGGGTTATGTCGAGCGCCTGAAGGCTCACTTCCGCCCCCACTTCGACGATCTCTCCGACGACAGCAAGCGCCGGTTCGACCGAAATCCGCTCCGTCTTCTGGACAGCAAGGAGCCGCAGGACGAACCCTTCAAACGGGGCGCACCGACCCTGATCGACTCACTGAGCGAGCCCGCACAGGTGCACCATGACGAGCTCACGGATGCACTGACCGCAGCCGGCATCCCGTTCGTCACTGATCCCTTCCTCGTGCGCGGCCTCGACTACTACAACCGGACGGTGTTCGAGATCGTGCCTGACGATGATGAACGGGCTCAGGGCACGGTCGGCGGCGGCGGCCGCTACGACGGCCTGGCCGAGGTGCTCGGAGGACCGCACACACCCGGGGTCGGATTCGGCTCCGGCTTCGAACGGATCATCCTGGAGATGCAGAAGTTTGCGGTGACTCCGAACGACAGTCACACGGTGGATGTCTTCGTTGTCCAGCGCGGCGGAGCCGCGTTCGCTCCGGCCGTCAGGCTCGTCGCAGATCTTCGGGAAGCCGGAGTCTCCGCCCTGCTGGGGGAGACCGGCCGCTCCTTCAAGTCTCAGTTCAGAAGTGCGGACGCCGCCGGCGCGAAGCTGGCGCTCGTGATGGGCGAAGAAGAGATCGCTCGCGGAAGCGTCGCGGTAAAGTCACTGAGAGACGAGAGGGAACAGACCGAACAACCGCTGGATTCCATCGTCGACGGAGTCCGGGCGTGGCTGCGCGCCGGCTCCGCCGACCGCTGAAGGATCGGAGAAAGCCCCCGCCATGGAAGAGTCGGTTCTCGCACAGCTGCGGAGCGTCAGAGAGAGGTTCGAGGCGATCACCCGCGAGATGGGGGAGCCCGACGTCGCCGCAGACTACGAGCGGATGACCGAACTTGCCCGCGAACGCTCCGATCTTGCCGCGGTCGTCGACCTCCTCAACCGCTATGAGAAGACCAACGAGGACCTCGTTTCAGCCGCATCCGTTCTCGAGGGTGACGAAGATGCGGAGATGAGGGCTCTCGCCCGGGACGAAGTGACTGCGGCGAAGGCGATCCTGGCCGATCTCGAAGACGCCCTGCGACGGGCACTTCTCCCACGCGACCCGAGGGACGAGCGGAACGTCATCGTGGAGATCCGGGGCGGAGCGGGAGGCGAGGAAGCGGCCCTCTTCGCCGCCGATCTGTTCCGGATGTACACGCGCTACGCCGAGCGGCACAACTGGTCACCCGAGGTCATGAGTGCCTCCGAGTCCGAAAAAGGTGGGTTCAGGGAGGTGATATTCGAGATCCGCGGTGATGGCGCGTTCTCGAGGCTCAAGTGGGAAAGCGGCGTCCACCGCGTGCAGCGGGTCCCTGAGACCGAAACTCAGGGCCGCATCCACACTTCCACCGCCACAGTGGCCGTCCTTCCGGAGGCCGAAGACGTCGACATCGAGGTCGATGACAAGGATCTCCGCGTCGACATCTTCCACTCCTCGGGGGCAGGGGGCCAGAACGTCAACAAGGTTGCGACGGCAGTCCGCCTCACCCACATCCCAACCGGTCTTGTTGTCGTGTGCCAGGACGAACGGTCGCAGTTCAAGAATCGCACCAAGGCGATGACGGTCCTTCGCTCCCGCCTGCTCGACGCCGAGCAACAGCGCCAGGATGCAGAGCTCAGCGAAACCCGACGTTCCCAGGTGGGCACCGGCGACCGCAGCGAGAAGATCCGCACATACAACTTTCCCCAGGATCGCCTCACCGATCACCGTATCGGGCTGACGGTCCACAGCCTCGTCGATCGCCTCGACGGACGCATCGACGACATCATCGACGCCATCGCAACGGCCGACGAAACCGCCCGGCTGCGGGCAATCGGCGCATGAGAGCTCGAACACTCGCCGGCGAGATAAGGGCCCGCCTCAAAGGAATGCCCGAGGCGGCGCTCGAGGCGCGGCTAATAGTCCAGAAGGCCGGCGGCCTCGGTCGCGAGAGATTCTATCAGGACCCGGACCTCGAGCCGTCGGTCCGGGTGACGGCATGCGCCCTGACGAAACGTCGCCTTCAGAACGAACCGACTGCCTACCTGACGGGAGAACGGGAGTTCTTCGGACTGCCTCTGGAAGTCCACCGCGGCGTCCTCATCCCTCGTCCCGAGACGGAGCGCCTCGTCGAGATCGCGCTGGCCGAGGCGCACTCACTCAACGCCCCCGTCATCGTCGACGTGGGCACGGGGAGCGGGGCAATAGCCATCGCCGTCGCACTCAACTGGCGAACCCGCAGGGGCGGCCATGTCATCGCGACGGACACCAGCGATCGGGCACTTGCGGTCGCAGCCCGAAACAGCCGGCGGCTCGGCACGTCCGTGACCCTGCTGCGAGCCGATCTCCTCGGGCCGGTCGAGCGCGCCGACATCGTGGTCGCCAACCTCCCGTACGTGCCATCGCCCGAGATCCCCACGCTCCAGCCGGAGATAAGCCGCTGGGAACCGAGGGAGGCGCTCGACGGCGGACCAGCCGGCCTCTCGGTAATCAGGCGGCTCGTTGGTGACTGCGGTACCCGAGTTCGTCCGCGGCTGCTGGGACTGGAGGTGGGTGCCGGGCAGGCCGGTGCCGTCGGTGAGCTCGCCGAAGCGGCCGGGAGCGCTCCCCCGGAGATCCTCCCCGACCTCTCCGGCAAAGACCGTTACGTGGTTGCCCGGTGGCGGTAGAACTGGTGGCGCTCGACATCGACGGAACAGTCGTGAGGCATGACGAGAGCACCCCGCGGCCCGAGGTGGTGAAAGCCGTCCGTGACCTCGTGGAGCTGGGCATCGCCGTCGTCCTCGCATCGGGACGGATGTTTCCCGGGACCGCGTCTATCGCCAGGCAACTCGCGCTGTCGACGCCGCTGATCTGCCAGCAGGGATGTGGCATCCACAGCCCCGACGGCACCCTCCTGCATTCCGAACCGATAGATCGGGCGACTGCCCTCTCCCTCGTATCCCTCTCACGCGAGCTGGGCCACCCCTACGAGTGGTTCAATCCGCTCCGCTATCTCGTCTCCAGAGAGACACCGGAAGCCCGCGAATACGCGCGAGTCTCAGGCATCGAGCCCGAATTCGGCCCGGGGCCGGAGCACTCGGGCGTAGAGCCGACTGGGGTCGGTATCATCAGCAACCGCGAGGAAGCCCGGACCATCAAGCACCGGGTCGAAGCGGCCCATGGGAATCGCCTGCACGTTCTCGACTTCCCTTCGGTCACCGTCGCCGTCTCCTCTCGCGCCAGCAAGGCACATGCACTTGCCATCCTCTGCCTCGAAATGGGGGTGGACCGATCCGCGGTCGTTGCGGTCGGTGACAGCGTCAACGATGCACCGATGCTCGACTGGGCGGGGACGGGGTTCGCGATGGCCAACGCCGACCGCTACGCCGCGGCCGCGGCGGACGAGATTCTTCCGGACGAACCCGACGCACTCGGTACTCTCCTCGAATCACTCGTGCGGGAGGGCGCCGGCAATCCGCGCCGGTAGATCAGCTCGGGTCTATCCGGTGCCAGACGCGCATCAGCACGAGCCCGACCGCAAACAGGGCAACAAGGGCCAGGGTCACGGGTAGAATCGCAGACTGCAGATCGGCGATCGGGCTGCGGGGCCCGGCGGGTACCGCATACTGGCCCGTTTCCCGCTGCAGCAAGGCCACCAGTGCGGATTCACTCAGCCGTTCGCCGGACCCGGGAAGGAGTGCGGACCCCTCGGTCAGGAACACGACGGCACCCGCCGAAGGCCAGACCAGGCCCCCGCTCGTGGACCGGCCGAAAAAGATGATCCGTTGGCCGGTCTGAAGTTCGGCGGCCGGGCAGTCCCCCTCCGGGACGCGAACAAGAGCAGGGTCGGCACTCCCCGCAGGTCCTTTGAAGTAGACGCTCGGATGGATCTGCAGACCGCCGTCGGCGGGCCCGTCACGAATCTCCCCGAGAACGACGACTTCCGCCTCCCCGGTCGCCCCCGCGAGCCCCTCGAGCGAGACCTCGAGGCACGGTTCGAAGCGGCTATCCGCCTTCGCCGGCAAGACCGCAGCGGCAGCCACGAGGAGCGCCAGGAGCAGGACGGACACCGTCTCCAACGCATCCCGGACAATGAGACGGCGCACGAGATATGGTGACACGGACCTACAGGGTCAGGGATGGGTCGCATGCGCGCTAGAGACGGTACGAGTGGTGAGGAGACTGAGGCTGCGGAGAGCGGCTTGGTTCCGGGACTCTACGTCGTAGCGACCCCGATCGGGAACCTTGGAGACCTCTCCCCCCGTGCCCGCATGACTCTCGCCGGTGCGTCGCTGGTGGCCGCCGAAGACACTCGAACCGCCCTGGCTGTGCTGCCCGCGGAGGGGAGGCGCCCGCCGACCACCAGCCTCACCGAGCACAATGTCCGCAGCCGCACTGCCGGCATCCTCGCGGCCGCCCGGGCCGGTCCCGTCGCGCTCGTCAGTGAAGCCGGCACGCCCACGCTGGCCGACCCGGGCGCGCGCCTGGTCGAAGCCGCGCACCGCGAGGGTGTCCGAGTATTCGTGGTGCCCGGACCTTCGGCGCCGGCGGCGGCGGTGAGTGCTTCCGGATTCGACGGCAGCGACGTTCACTTCCTCGGGTTCTTGCCACGCAAGGCCGCGGCCCGAATCGAAAGGCTGCGGGCGGCGACCGCCTCTGCGAGCACCATCGTGTTCCTCGAGAGCCCGAACCGCCTTGCCCGCACGCTATCGGAGATCGTCGCCGAGCTGGGCGACCCGGAGACGGTGGTCTGCCGCGAACTGACCAAAGTCCATGAGGAGACCAGACGAGGCCCGGCATCGGCACTCGCCCGACACTTCGCTGAGGGAACGCGCGGCGAGTGTACCGTCGTCCTGCGGTCGCCTCCGCGACGGCCGGCGCAGGCGCGAGCCGAGCGTCTTATGGCGGCCATGCAGGCTGCCGGGGCGCAGCGCGCCGCCGCCGCGGCTGAAGTGGCACGTGAGACCGGGGTCTCACGCCGGGATGCCTATGCCCTCTGGCCCGGCGCCGGCCCGGAGGCTGCGGAGGCGCTGTGATACCATCTCCTGAGCCTCCCAACTGAGGGTTTTCGTTGTCCGATCGGGTCCTTGTCTGCGTGGCCTGGCCTTACGCCAACTACCTGCTGCACGTGGGCCAGGCGGCGGGAGCTTATCTTCCCGCGGACATCTTCGCCCGCTACGAACGGCTGGCCGGCAACGACGTACTGATGGTGTCGGGATCGGACTGCCACGGGACCCCGATAACCGTTGCCGCGGACAGCGAGGGCGTCGAGCCCCGGGAGATCGTCGACCGCTACCACCCGAAGATCCTGGAAGTCTGGGAGCGGCTGGGGATCAGCTTCGATAACTACACGACAACGCTGACCGAAAACCACTACGCGACAACTCAGGAGGTCTTCACGCGGCTCCTCGAACAGGACTACCTGTTCACTGCGACCCAGGATCAGCTCTTCGACACGGAGGCCCGGCGCTTCCTTCCGGACAGGTACGTGGAGGGGACCTGCCCTCTCTGCGGTGCCAAGAACGCCCGAGGCGACCAGTGCGACTCCTGCGGCTCACAGCTCGACGCAACCGACCTGATCGATCCCCGCAGCACGATCACCGGGACCACCCCGGAGATCCGGCCGACCGAACACTTCTTCCTGCGACTGAGCGCCCTCGAGGACCAGCTCACCGAGTGGGTTGGTAAGCAGTCTCACTGGAGGCGCAACGTCCGGAACTTTACGCTGGGGACCCTGACCGAGGGGTTGAGAGACCGGGCCATCACTCGCGATATCACGTGGGGGGTGCCGGTCCCGCTCCCGGGCTATGAGTCGAAGAGGATCTATGTCTGGTTCGACGCCGTGATCGGATACCTCTCGTCAACCCGGGAGTGGGCCCAGAAGAGTGGGGACCCCGAAGCGTGGCGGCCGTGGTGGGAGGACGATGACACGCGCTCGTACTACTTCATCGGCAAGGACAACATCGTCTTTCACACAATCATCTGGCCCGCCATACTGCTCGGCTACGGCGGATTGAATCTTGCATACGACGTCCCCGCCAACCAGTACGTGAACGTCGCATCAGGTGAAAAGCAGTCGAAGTCAAAGGGAACAGGAACCTGGGTTCTGGACCTGCTCGACCGCTATGACGCCGATGTGGTGCGGTTCTACCTGACCGCCATCCTCCCCGAGACAAGCGACTCGGAGTTTCGCGAAGAGGAGCTCGTGCGGTTCAACAACGATGTCCTCATCGGAACCTGGGGCAA
>CAZHMF010000082.1:0-9883 GCA_964533605.1 uncultured Anaerolineaceae bacterium | reverse complement strand
CGGTTGAGGGCAAGCCCGTGAGAGGTCGACTCGAGGATCGCGATTTCGGTCCCCGCGTCGGCCATGAGCCTCAGTACTCGCTGCACTTCGGTCGCCTCGGGCGTAGTCATGCGTCCACCGACGAGACCTCCCTCATGGCCCGGAAAAAGCACATCCACCGTTCCCATTCGCCCTACGCGGGAGCCCGTTTCCGCCAGCACGTCCGTCATCAGATGGGCGGTCGTGGTCTTGCCGTCGGTTCCCGTGACCCCGATCACCGTCATGGACCTGGCCGGGTGGCCCCAGAACCAGGCTGCAGCGGCCGAAAGCGCGGCCCGTGAGTCCGAGACTTCGATCACGGCCGTTCCGGAAGGCAGAGCCTCTCCGGCAATGCTGTCCCGCTGGATGAGCAGGGAGCCGGCGCCGCGGGCGACCGCTTCGGGGACGAACTGGTGGCCATCCACATGGAGGCCCGGAATGGCCACGAACAGCGAGCCCGGCTCCACTCGGCGCGAGTCGTGCTCCACGCCGGCAACGGGCGTCTCCTGCGAGCCCCGGCGTAAAGTCGCGCCGGGAAGTTCAGCGAGGAGTGAGGAGACCCTTCGGGTTTCGGGCATTGCTACCTCCGGGTTCGCAATCCTCGTCGAATGGTGGTCAGCGAGCCCGCACCACGTCGGGCGGCAGGAGCGTCGTGTAGAGGTCGAGGAAGTTCTGGAGCATTCGAGCCGTTGCGCCCCAGATCAGGTCATCCCTGAAACGGTACGACGGCAGCTCAGCCCAGCGTCCCTCGAACTTCCTGTGATCGGGGACGTAGTTGGCGGGGTCGAGGATGTGTTGAAGCGGAACCTCAAGGAGGTAATCGACTTCGTCCTCGCTGCAGACCCAATCGTAAGGATAACGGCTGAGCCAACCGACATAGGGCCTCACGGCGAAGCCGCTTATCGTCCTCATTTCGTCAAGCCGCCCCAGTATGTCGACGTCCGCCGGATCGACGCCGATCTCCTCGGCCGTTTCCCGCAGAGCCGTCTCCTTCAGGTCCTCGTCCTCCGGGTCCTTCCCGCCGCCGGGAAAGCTCACCTGCCCTTTGTGCGTGTCGACCTTGTTCGTTCGCTTCTGAAAGACGAGCCCGAGGTCACCCTGGTGCTCATACAGCAGTAACAACACCGCAGCCGGCCAGAGGGATCCGTCGACCTCGACATCGGCCGGATCGTATTCCTCCAGTACCTCTCGAATCCGGTCCCGCATCAGCCCATCAAATCCACATGACGGCGCCTGGTGGATTCGATCAGCTCCTGCCAGATCTGCTCGTCCAGCTCCGCCGCCTCCGGACCGGTCTGCGTCTCCACGGCCTGATGCAGCTCGGTCAGAAGCGCTCTCAGACGGTCGTTGACCGCGAGCAGGGTCGACACCTTCAGATCGGGCACATCACGATCCATCGACACGGCGCGGAGGCGATCCGCGAGTTTGGGATCGTCCACGACTCCGGCCGCGCTCCCCAGGAGGTCCACCAGTCCGCGATTCTCGACCATCAGCCGGTCGGCCAGACCGTCCACGATCGCCGCGGTGTACATGGCGAGCATCCCCGCCATCCGGGTCGTCCCCTGGCCGAACGCCGTTCCAACCTGGGGCGCCACCTCAGCCATGAGTGCCATAGCCACACCACGCAACACACGATCGGGATCCGGTCTCACGGCGCCCTCCCGAGGGAGCGAAGAAGCCGCTCATCCTGAGAGTTGATCAACGTGTAGGCGACTACGGGCAGGATGAGCTCGCCGCTCCGCCCCTCCTGAAAAGAACGCGCACCCGTAAGCCAGATCCCCTGGCACTTGATATTGCTGAAAACCTCCCACCAGTGAAGAGCCTCGGGATCGGCTCGCAGCCCCGTCGCCCCCTCCCAGAGTTCGATCGCCCTCTCCCGTTTCACGATCCCGCCGGGCCGGCCGTCGCCCGCCCACTGCCAGGACTCATTGAAGGACCATGCGAGGTCTTCGATCGGATCGCCGAGATGGGCCATCTCCCAGTCGACGACACCGCGGATGGTGCCGTCTTCGTTGCAGAGGATGTTTCCCACCCTGTAGTCACCGTGGACCACCGACACACGCTGTGCCGGCGGGGGCGGGTTCTCGCGGAGCCAGCGGATTCCCGCCCGCGCGATCGGCTGCGGGCTCAGCTCCTGTTCGTCGATGATCCGCTCCCAGTGTGTGAGCTCTCTCCTCCAGGCCGTGTCTCGCTCGGGTGCGGCCGACACTGCTTCCGCCGGCGTTCCCTTCCAGTCGAAGAGGGCGATCTGGCCGAGCGTCTCGTACATCTGCTTCGCGATCGGTTCATGCACCGCCTGGAAGCGGGGCTCCATCATCGCGCTCTGGTTCGCCTCGCAGTCGAGGAGCCGGTCCATGATGAAGAAGGGACCGCCGAGAACCGACGCGTCGGGCTCGAGCCAGCGCATCGCCGGCACCGGCACGGCCGAGTCCGCAAACGTCGAGTAGAACGCGTACTCTATCTCTCTGTCCGTCTCGAGAAGGCTGGCTGGAGGATCCTTGCGGAGGATGAACGGCTGAGAGGAAGAGATGCCTCCCTGCGTCCAGGAGGCATCGAACATCCACGTCTCGCGTGAGGCTCCGCCGGGGATCCGAAGCAGTCCCGTCACGGAGACGTCGCCGTCCGCCTCCAGCCTCGGAGCCAGGTAAGCTGCGAGCGCCTCTTCCACGGGCCCGATCCTGCTACTTTCCGACACCGGCGGTCAAACGGCCCGGAGCGCTCTGAAAGCCCGCCCCATCCAGGCCCGAGGCGCTCAGAGCGTCCCCTTCGTGCTGGGCAGGTCTCCGCCTCGCCTGGAGTCGATGCGGCAGGCGGCATCAAGGGCCCGGGCGAGCGCTTTGAAGGCCGCCTCGGCCTTGTGGTGGTCGTTTACACCGGCCAGAACCGTGACGTGGACATTGGCCGACAGGGCGGCGGCAAAGGATTCGATGAAGTGGGTGAGGATGTTCGGCGGAAGACCGCCTACGTCCACACCGAGCAGCTTCAGGTCCACAGCCGCATACGGCCGGCCGCTCAGATCGACCGCAGCGGCCGCGAGGGCCTCGTCCAGAGGCATCTGGAAATAGCCTGCTCTGACAATCCCCGTCTTCGTCCCGAGCGCTTCCCGAAACGCTTCGCCCAGGGCCAGGCCGGTGTCCTCGACCGTATGGTGCTCGTCGACCTCCAGATCGCCGGAGACCTTGACTTCGAGATCGAACACGCCGTGCTTCGCGATGTGACTGAGCATGTGATCGAAGAAGCCGATGCCGGTCTCGATGGAGAAATCACCGCTACCGTCGATGTTCAGCGAGATGGAGACACTGGTCTCGCGTGTCTCCCTCGAGATGCTTGCCCTACGACCATTGGTCACCCGCCGACCTCCTTCAGTGCCGCAACCAGCCGGTCGGTATCCTCCGGCCGCCCTGCGCTTATCCTGATGAAACTCTTGAGCAGCGGCTTCTCGTAGTACCGCACGAGGACTCCCCGCTCCCGGAGCGCGGCGGCTACATCCGCCGCCGGCCTACCCTCGACGGCGAAAAGCACGAAGTTGGCCGCCGAAGGATAGGGCCGCAACCACCCGAACTCCGCGACGAGCCGGGTCATCCTCTCCCGCTCCGCCACGAGGCCCTTGACCGTCTCGAGGATCTCGGAACGGTGCTCGATCGCAGCCCTGGCGGCTGCGTCCGCGGCCACGTTCACATTGTAGGGCTGCTTGATCGCCATCAACCTGCCGGCGACGCCGGGGGAGGCAACCGCATATCCCACCCGCAGCCCGGCCAGGCCCGCCCATTTGCTGAACGTGCGAAGGACGATCAGGTTGGCGTGCCGGGCCAGGAGCTCGATCGCGGAAATGCCGCCGAACTCAACATATGCCTGGTCGACGACAACGATCGCATCGAGCGCGACAAGCGACTCCAGTTCTTGGCAGGTCAGCGGGTTGCCGGTCGGGTTGTTGGGCGATGTTACGAACACCACGCTCGCGCCCTCGCTCACCGCTCTGGCATTCCCTTCGAGGTCCACGGCGAAATCCTCGAGCCGCTCAACCTCGAAGACATCGACGCCATTGACCGAGGCCAGGAAGCTGTACATCCCAAACGTGGGAACGTTATCGACGGCCGCCCTGGGAGCGAAGAGCCGCAGAACCAGGTCGATGAGATCGTCCGCCCCCTGACCGCAGACGATCTGCTCCGGCGCCACGTCGCAGTAGTCCGCAACCGCCGCCCGGAGCGCGATCTGCGCGGGATCGGGGTAGATGTGCAGTGCTGCCCCTGCCGCCGCCGCCGCCACCGCCGGATGCGGTCCCCATGGGTTTTCGTTGGCATCGAGCTTCACGATCGAGTCGGGAGGCAGACCGAGCTCCGCAGCCAGCACATCAATTGGCTCGACTGCCGCATATTCTTCAAGGTCCGCGAAATCGGACCGCACCAGGCGCAAAGGGTCCACGTCTGAAAGATACAGGCCGGCGGGCCTGTGCAGCCAGCTGCTGCTAACGTCCCTCGACTCGAAGATCGGCGGCGTGAGCGTGGCCGTCGAGTCCTTCCGCTCGGGCGATGACGGCCGCGGCGCGCGCAAGTTCATCGGTCAACTCCCCGGGCACGTTGATGACGGCCGTCGGTTTGAGGAAGTCGGCGACGCCCAGGGGTCCGCTCCAACGGGCGCTCCCGCCCGTCGGCATCGTGTGGCTCGGTCCGGCTGTGTAGTCACCAAGCGCCTCGGGCGAGGACTCGCCGAGGAAGAGGCCTCCCGCATTCTTCACTTTCATGACAAACGCGGTCGGGTCCTCGACGAGAAGGCAGAGGTGCTCGGGAGCGTATTCGTTCGCCAGCGCGATCGCGTGGTCCAGGTCGTTGACGAGAATGCACCCGCCACGGCCTTCCAACGCCGCCCGGGCGATCTTCCCCCGCTCCATGCCGCGCAAGAGCCTTTCCATGGCCGCATGCACCCGCTCCGCAAGGTCGCGTGACGGCGTTAGAAGGATCGGGCTCGCAAGTGCATCGTGTTCGGCCTGGGCGAGGAGGTCGGCCGCAACCGCCTCCGGGTCGGCGCTCTCATCGGCTATCACGACGGTTTCTGTCGGACCGTAGATCGCGTCGATCCCGACATCCCCGAAAACCTGACGCTTGGCAAGGGTCACGAAGAGGCCCCCCGGCCCGCAGATCTTGTCGACGCGGGGAATCGTCTCGGTGCCGTACGCGAACGCGGCAATCCCCTGGGCGCCTCCCGCCTTGAAGACCCGGGAGACTCCCGCTATGTCGGCGGCGACCAGTTTCGCCGGGGGAACAGAGCCATCGGGGAGGACCGGGCTCGCCACGTACAGTTCCTCCACGCCGGCGACGCGGGCCGGTACACAGCACATGAGAACGGTGCTTGGAAGCGGCGCTCGCGTGCCCGGGGCATAGACGCAGGCCTTCTCAATGGGCCGCACAATCTGACCCATTCCGTTGAATTGGAAGTTGAAAAGAGCGCCGCGCAGCTGCTGCTCGTGGTACGTGCGGATCCGCTCGGCTGCGAAATTGAGGGCATCGACGAGCTCGGAGCTCACCGCGTCGTAGGCGGCTCGGGTCTCATCCGGATCGACGGCGAGGTCAAGGTCGACCGGAGCACCATCAAAGCGAGTGTTGTAGTAGCGGACACCGTTGTCGCCGTCATCACGGACATCCCGGACCACGCGCCTCACTACCTCTTCGGGAGCCAACTCCTGACCGAACGTGCGGAAGATGGTCTCGCGGACGTCGAGTGGAAGCTCACCCGGGTCGAGAGCGGAACGGGAGAGCAGCGTCGCCTTCCCTTCCTCGGCGTTGCGGATTATTCGCATGCCAGGTACCTCGTTACTTCGGATCGCGCGATCTCGGTGGCCCGCTGCACGAAGCCGTCGATCTCCGCATCGGTGACGTAAGCGATCGTCTCGTCGAGCAGATCCGGCAGCTCGTTGAGGAACTCGGTCAGCTCCCTCCCCTCATCGAGGCCGGCATAGCGGAGGTGGTTGGCTATCATGCTCCTCATCCGATCCCAGTCCATGTCCCGTTGGGACATGTCCAGTGACACCTCCCGCCACCGCTCGAGCGTCTCCCCGTCGATGAAGCCGCACTCGATTCCCTCAACCGTCCCCCCGAGAGCGGCAGCAAGCGCCCTCTTGAGAGCGGGGTCGGAACCGTGGACGCGGTCGAGGTCGAACTGCAGCAGTCTGTCCATCACGTTGGCACGCCTCACCCCGCCGAGCTCGTCGTAGGCCGCAAAGAACGGACGGTAGATTCGCGTTATGTAGTGCTCGTCCATCGCAAGGTGCCCGAGATAGCCCGCCACCCAGGCCCGCGTCTCAACGTTCAGGCGCCCCGGATCTGCGAATTCGGCGTGGGCCTCCAGGAAGGTACGGACCGAATCCTGATGGTCGTGGGAATCGAGCCGGAAGAAGTGCGTCGCGAACCGGTCTTCGCGGGTGAGGACGCGTATGTCGGGCGTCGTCGCACCCAGCAGGTAGGCTCCCATCCGACTACGAAGCTCACCGTCAGCGAGCTCTTCGGCGATCCGCCGGGCGAGAACCATGTGAAGGGTGATCGGAGGCATGCCTCACTGTTTCACGGCGGCCGCGGCGAGGGCAAGGCGCTCAACAACCCCGCCGACCACATCAGTCCGCCGGGTCGCAGGCGTCGAACGGACTATCAGACAATTGGTGGACTCCATGAACGGATCCAACATCTTCAGTCCGTTGGCCGCGATCGAAGTTCCTGTTTCGGACCCCTCGATGAGTACGTCGGCGTCTTCCGGCACGAAACCCTCGCTCGCGCCGGCGATCGGCATGATTTCCGTGTGCGCCAGCTGCGAATCGCGGGCGAATGCCTCGGCCAGCGCCGGAAACTCGCTCGCCACCCTCACGGGCCGGCCGAGTTGCGACCAGATCGCCAGCGCCTCGGACGTCGAATCGGCCGCGAACGCTTCGTCCACGACCGGTCCGATCCGATAGCGGCTCCGCTTCAGGTCGACGGCCATCTCGACCGGCGAGCCCGGGAACTGGCATCGGTGCTCCTCGAGGAGGTCGCGGCCCGTTATCGCCAGATCGAAAAGCCCCAGCGCGACCATTGCCGGCATATCCTGGGGCCGGATCACCTTCACCTCGAGCCCCTCGATGTCGCTCCGCGGGCGGCGAACGAACGCCGTCTCGTCGTAGCCATCGAGGAATATCCCGGCCTCGGACAGGGCCGCGAAGGTATGCCGCTGCGCGTGGCCGTCCGGCACCGCAAGACGGGCAACGTCGTCACGCCGCTCCGACGAGACCTGGCCGCGTCCCGTCCCCGGCGGCGGGAGGGCAATCCCCACACCGCGCCCGACGGTGTGCCGAGACAGCCCGGAAAGCACCCCGCCGAGATCCTTTGTCGCCAGCGAATCGGCGTTGGCGATCAGAACGAGACCGCCGGCGAAGAGCCGGTGCAGAGAAACGAGACCGCGGCTCTTGAGCTGTTCCCGAGAGCCGAGCGTCAGAACGAGCTCGGCGTCCTCGGGCGGATAGGCATCTGCCGAACCGTGGATCGGCATCAGGCGGTAGGCGGGGATGCGAGCGTGGACCGCGAAAAGATCCGCAAGATTCGCGAACTCGGCCGCTATCCTTCCGCCCCTGACTGTACTCGCGTCCGGCAGCTGGCCCTCGTCGCAGCCGAGTGACCGGGAAGCGGCAACCCAGACCTCGGACACGGGCCCCGGAAGGCCTCCGAGCACCGCGACACGCTGGAGCGGAAACCGAACCTGCTGTTCGGCCAACCAGACTTCGCCGCAGATGCCGAGATCGTAGTTCCCGGACGCGACCTGAACCGGGATGTCACGCTCGCGAAACACCCTTGCAATCAGCCCGGCCCGGCTGTCCGTCTCCCGGAGCACGCGAGAGGCGCTCGCGTATTCGGGCGCGGAGATGCCGGCCGCGGCCAGCAGCTCACCCACGGCTGCCCGTGGTTCTCCCGTCGGCAGCGCCAGCTTGACCGTCATTCGGAGCCGCGAAGCAGGGGGATCAACTCGGAAACCGTGGCAACCTGGCGCTCGCCGTCCGGGAGTGCGGCCGTCATTCCCGCGGCCCGGACCAACACGGCGAGCGCGCCGGGCCGTGGGGAACCGAGCGAGGCGGCGAATCCGGCTCGATGGAGTTCCTTCGCCACTCCCATCGCTGCCGGCAGCTGCTCCGAACCCTCCGGCGAAACATCGATCGGCGGCGGATCGACGCTCCCGGGCGAAACGAGAGCGGCGGCCTGGGCGATGGGAAGGGCACAGCCACAGGCCGTGTGAGTCAAACCGGACCAGCCCGGTGTATAGCGGCCGCCCGCACCCACAGGTTGGCCGTCATGCTCGAGCTCCATCACGACGCCCGAGTAGTACTCAAAGTCCACGGGCATGTGGAGGTCGACCGTGACCGGCCGGCCCGATTCATCCAGAGCGGCGGCCACGGCGGTGAGGTCACGCAGATCGGGCACGAGAGCGGGAGCGCACGCCTCGGCGATCGTGACCAGGTTCCGGCAGAGGCCGGATCCGGGCGCGGCCCGAGCGGCCGCCTCGCGCAGCGGGTCGAGTCGCGAGTCGGAGGCCTGTCCCTCCCCGGATCCATTCCAGAGGGCGCCCGCCACGGCCACCTGCGAGAGCCGCACCGCCGGGCGCAACCCAATTGCTTCGAGCGTTTCGCAGGCGACGGCGGCGATCTCGACTTCGCCGAGAGTGGCGGGAGCATCCAGCAGTTCCACGCCGCACTGCCAGTGCTCGGCCTCGTCCCCACCGGAGAAGAGGAACCTGTTCTGCACATAAAAGAGACGAGCCGGCAGCGCGAGACCGGCTTCGGCGGCCGCCCGCGCGACGGGAATGGTTGAATCCGGCCTCACGACCAGACGCTCGCCGCTCCAGCCGTCCCAGTCGAGGAATGTGTAGACACGCGACAGGGCATCCGGCGTGAGGCCACCCGCCACGGTGAAGAGGCTGTATGTCTCGAGCGTTGGCGTGCGCACCTCTTCGTAGCCCCAGTGTCGAGCGGCCCCGCGAAACGCATCCTCGATCCGGCGAAAGCTGAGCATGTCCTGCGGCAACAGGTCGTGCATGCCGCGGCTGCGGCGAAACGGCACTGGATTCTCAGTGGTCATCGGTTTTTCGATGATAGTCCCTCAGGACGAAGGATCGACCCCCGAAGCCGGCCTCAGAGAGACGTCGGCCGCTCGCAGGACTTCCGTCGCACCGTGATCGCGCCGGACTCGCAGTGCCCCGTCGGGTTCGATGGCGACGGCGAGCGCTGAGAAAGGTGACCCGGAACGCGGTACGACGTCTACTCTCCGTCCCAGCACGAGCGATGCCCTGCGGTATTCGGAGACGAGCCGATCGGCCGGAGCCGCGAGCCACTCCTCGAGTGCGTTGCAGACCCCGGCAAGAATCAGTTCACGGTCCACACCCCTGCCGAGCGCGGAGCGAATGCTGGTAGCAACACCGCGGAGCTCTGCGACGGCCGAGAAGTCGGTGTTTACGTTAATGCCGATTCCCGGCATCACGAGAAGCTCTTCGCCCGTCCCCTGCGCATCGATAAGGATTCCGCACACCTTGAGGCCGTCGACCCAGATGTCGTTGGGCCACTTGATCGCTGCATCGACCCCGGTGGCGCGGACCGCCCGGCAGACGGCGAGAGGGACGGCGGGCGCTGCGAGCCGAAGCGATTCAGGCGAGCCTCTGAGGATGACGGTGAAGTAGAGGTTCTCGCCCGGCGGGCTGAAGAACGACCGGCCCTGCCGGCCTCTTCCGGCGGTCTGTTCCTCGGCCAGGAACACCGTCCCGTGTGGTTCGCCGCGGTCGGCCGCCTCCCGCGCCAGCCGCATGGTCGAGTCGGTCGTCCGTTTGTATGCGAGCCTGCGTCAGAGCGACGCGGTCTTCTTGA
>CAZHMF010000081.1:1852-9949 GCA_964533605.1 uncultured Anaerolineaceae bacterium | reverse complement strand
AGATGCGAGTGGGGCCAATAAACGGGGTTTTGCGCCGCCGCGTCAAGTAGAGACGGCAAGCCTCCCGTCGAGCGTCGAGCCGGTGCTGCAGGGCGGCGGTGTCTAGGACCGCGACTCGAGCGCGGCCAGCGCATCGTTGACCGCGGGCGGGACAGCCTCTGCAGGATAGTGTGACTCGAGAGCAGCAAGAACCGGCTGCGTCGCATCGTCCTGAACACCGCGGAGAACGTGGTGCGTACCCTCCTGGAGCCACGGTGAGTCGGGACGCCTCAGGATCCTTCGGAGGAGCGGTATGAGACTGCTCTTACCGATCGCGATCAGTGATGTGGCCGCCAGCCAGCGAACGCCTCCATCTTCGTCTTCGAGGGAAAGCACCAGCTTCTCCACGGCCGGCGTCGCGCGGATCTCGCCGAGAACCTTGGCCGCACCCCATCGAACGTGACTGGCTTCCGAACTAAGGGCTTCGATCAATGCCGGGACCGCGGCGGCTCGCAGTTGACGAAGCTGATCCTCCGCCCGGCGCCTATCGCCCCAGCGGTCGCTCCCGAGGGCCGCCACAAGGCCCGCAATGGTCGTCGCGTCACCCCGGATCTTCCGTTCACCATGAGTTTCGACCTCCCGATCCACCACACCGCTCACGATTCGCCTCCATCTCGGCGGCTGCCCGCCTGGGTCCGGGACCGTGTCCCCATAACCAGAATACCCCCCCGGCATAGACCCTCCGGCCACATCGTCCGTGGGGAACGGAGGACTGCCGGTCCGGCGGGCCCGGCGAGCCTGGAGTATCCTGACCGGCGGGAGGTTCAGGTGCCGGATTCAGACCCGTCCGCCGCTCCCGCGGCTGTGAAAACCAGGGGCCTGCGCCGCGTGTTCGGAGAGGGTGAGACCGCGGTCGTCGCCCTGGATAACGTCGACCTCGAGATCGCCCCCGGCGAATTTGTAGTCTTCCTCGGTCCGAGCGGATCGGGGAAGACGACGCTCTTGAACCTGGTTGGCGGCATCGACGGCCCGACGGCCGGTGAAATCGACGTGGATGGCGCAACCGTCTCTCGCCTGGGAGCCGGCGAGCGCTCCCGTTTTCGGCGCGATCACGTCTCCTTCGTCTTCCAGTTCTTCAACCTCGTGCCTACTCTGACTGCTCGCGAGAACGTCCAGCTCATCGCGTCGATCGCGGCCGATGAGAGTACTACGGCGGATGACGCGCTTGACGCCGTCGGCCTGGCGACCAAGCTCGACCGTTTCCCGTCCCAACTCTCCGGCGGTGAGCAGCAGCGCGTCGCCATCGCTCGCGCGCTCGCAAAGCGCTCACGAGTACTCCTCTGTGACGAACCGACCGGCGCTCTGGACCTCGAGACGGGCCGCCAGGTGCTCGCCCTCCTTCGCAACGCCAACCGGGAGCACGGTCGCACCGTGCTCCTCGTGACTCACAACTCGGTGATCGGGACGATGGCTGACCGCGTGATCCGGATGAGGGACGGCCGAATCGCCGGAGATGTCCGGAACGAGAACCCCGTTCCGGCCCCCGAGCTCGAATGGTAGGACTTCTCCTCAAGAAGCTGCTGCGTGACATGCGCCGCCAGCGCGCGCAGTTCATCGCCGTCTCCGTCACCATATTCCTCGGGGTGCTGCTTTTCACTGCGTCCTACGGCGCCTACCAGAACCTCAAGGAGTCGTACGCTGCGACCTTTGACAGGCTTCGCTTCCCGGATCTCTGGGTGACGGGCGGGGATGTTGAGGGCTTCGCCCTCGGCGCCTCGGATCTCGATGGGATCGAGACGGTGGAAACGCGTCTCGCGGGAGACCTCGGAATCCGAACCGCCGGGGGAACCGTCCTCCGTGGCCGGGCGCTGAGCCTGCCTGATGGGGACCCGCCGGCCGCCCGAATCCTGCTGGACGACGGGGAGGAGCTCGGAGGACGGACGGATGCCGTGCTCGCGGAGAAGCACTTCGCCGACCACTTCGAGCTGGCCCCCGGAAGCACGCTCAACCTGTTGACCGGGAGCGAGTGGCGGGCAGTGACCGTCGCCGGGGTAGCCATCTCCGGAGAGTACCTGTGGCCGGCACGGTCGCGGCAGGACATTCTCACACCACCCGATGACTTCGGGGTGATCTTCGTGTCCGAATCCCTGGCGGCTGAACTGGATCTCCGGCCGCAAGTTCTGGTGCGACTCTCCCCGGGGGCTGCCGCCGGCACACTCGCGGCGCTCGAAACGCTCGCGGGGCAGTACGGCGCAACGGACATCTACGACCGCGACGCGCAGCCCCCGAACGCCGCGCTGCAGGAGGACGTCGCAGGGTTCCGCGAACTCTCCTGGATGTTCCCCGCTCTCTTCCTCACCGCCGCCGGAATGGCGACCTATATCCTCTTGAGCCGTCTCGTGCAGTCCCAGCGCCCGAACGTCGGCATGTTTCTCGCGAACGGCATGCCGGCCCGCCATGTGCTCTTTCACTACATCGGCTACGGGCTGGTGCCGACGGTCATCGCCGGGGCGCTCGCTGCTGTGGCCGGGACATTCCTCGGCGCAGCCATCACCGGCCTCTACACGGACTCGCTTTCGATCCCCCTCACCGTCACGGGGGTTCGAGCCGGGCCACCGTTGCTCGGGATCGCCGTAGGTTTGCTTGCGGGAATCGTCGCGACATCGCTCCCGGCCTGGCGCGCAAGCCGCCTCCAGCCCGCCGAGACCATGTCCACTGCCCCGGCCTCGACGGCGGGCGGGTCGTCGTTCATCGAACGAGCGCTTCCGCCCTTGCGGCTCCTCCCGCTCCAGGGAAAGCTCGTGCTTCGCAACATCACGAGAGCCCGGGGGCGATCCCTCGGGGTTATGGTAGGCGTCATCGTATCGCTTACACTCATCATCATTGCATGGGGAATGCTGGACTCCACCCGATACATCGTTTCCCGCTACTTCGACGACATCAACCGGGACGACGCTCGGATCTTCTTCGACCATCCGGTAGACGAGGACGATCTCGACGCTCTGAGAACGGCCGGAGTGGCCAACGCCGAGCCGATGGCAAGCCTGCGGGCCGGCCTCCGAACGGAGAGCGGTCTGTACGGGACGGAGCTGCTCGCCCTCGAGGCCACTACGGGGCTGCATCGGTTCTACCCGCCGGGAAGCTCCGAGATCTCCCTTCCCGAGACGGGCGTGTTGATCGGCCAGGCGATACGGAGCGTGCTCGATCTGGGGGCAGGCGATCCGGTGGAGATCCTCCTCCCGGGGGCAGCCCCCGTCACCACGGTCGTAGCGGGATTCGTCGATGAGCCCCTCGGAACGTCGGTCTACCTCACGCTCGAGGAGCTGTCCCGCATCGAGGAGGAGGCCGGGCTGGTCCCCGGAACCCTGGTTCGGGCCGCTGGTGTCCAGTTCCCGCCGGGAAGTGACAGGGAGGCGATGCGCCGCACTCTCAGTACCCTGCCCGGAGTGGCCGCCTACTCAGACTCGCAGGCGCTCAAGGACGCCGTCGGATCCCTCCTCGAGTTCTTCTACGTGATCGTCGGCATGATGCTGGCGTTCGGCCTCGCGCTCGCCTTCGCACTGATCTTCAACTCCGTATCGGTCACCGTGGCGGAGCGCACCGTCGAGTTTGCGTCGCTCATCGCTTCCGGCATGCAGTTCCGCACTGTTGCGTTCCTGCTCGGCACGGAGACCCTTCTCGTAACCGTGGTAGCCATCTTTCCCGGACTCGTGGTGGCGTGGGTGGTGGGGCGCGAATTCATGGCAAGCTTCGACAGCGACCTCTTCCGTTTCGTCTGGCATCCGGAGAACTCGACGCTCGCGCTCTCATCCATCGGCATAATCCTCGCCTCCGCCGCCTCACTGGTACCGGGGCTGCGGACGATCGGCAGGCTCGACCTCGGAGCGACGATCCGGGAACGATCGAGCTGAGCGATCCCGGAGGCTCGATGGGAAACGCGATCACCGTGAGGGGGCTTCGGAAGCGTTACGGCGATCTCGTCGCGGTCGACGGGCTGGATCTGAACGTGACCGAGGGTGAGATCTTCGGGATCATCGGCCCCAACGGCTCGGGGAAGACGACCACAGTTGAGTGTATCCAGGGGCTACGGGTTCCGGACGCCGGGAGCATCGATGTGTTGGGCCTGGACCCCCGAGGCCGGCGGGACCACCTGCGAGAGCTGGTGGGCTCCCAGCTCCAGGAGTCCGCGCTGCCGGACCGCATCAAAGTCTGGGAGGCCCTGGACCTCTTTGCTGCGATCTCGCGGCGAGCGGGCAATTGGATGGAGCTGATCGCTGATTGGGGGCTGGGAGAGAAGCGAGGCAGCGCCTTCGGCGACCTCTCCGGCGGCGAGCGACAGCGGCTGCTTGTTGCCCTCGCGCTGGTGAACCGCCCCCGGCTGGTCTTCCTGGATGAGATGACAACCGGATTGGATCCCGCCGCCCGCCGGGTCGCGTGGGACCTGATCGGCACCATCCGCGAGCGCGGGACGACCGTCGTGCTCGTGACGCACTTCATGGATGAAGCCGAGCGCCTCTGCGACCGGATCGCCATTGTGAAGTCCGGGAGGATCCTCTCCGAAGGAACGCCGGCTGAGCTGGTGGAGCAACACGCCGGCGCGGTGCGCGTCCGGTTCTCGACGGAGGCCGAGGATCTTCCCTTCCTGGCCGACGTACCGGGATTCGAGTACGCCGAGCGCGAGGGCCGCGAGGTTACCGTCCACGGCAGCGGGCCACTGCTGGCGTATACGGCGGCCACCCTCGTCCAGCACGGCCTGGCCCCGCCCGACCTCCGGTCCGAGCGCCACACGCTCGAGGAGGCCTTCCTCGCCCTGACGGGGAATGGGCCTGAATGACGGCGCTGCGGAAGCTCACCTGGGTCGAAACCAAGCTGTTTTTCCGGGATCCGTTGAGCCTGGTGTTTACTCTCGCCCTCCCCTTCTTCTTCCTCTTCGTCCTCAACGGAGTGTTCGGGAACGAGCCCGAGACCGACCCCAACGAAGATGTCTGGCGGGGCGTTGGGCCGGCCGACTTCTACGTGCCGGCGTATGTCGGGCTCGTGATGGCGGCGGTCGGGCTCCTCAGCATGCCGATCCGGCTCGCCACGTATCGGGAGCGAGGGATCCTGCGGAGGTTTCGCGCCTCCGCGATGCCGCTCTGGACGGTGCTCGGCTCCCAGGTCGTGCTCGCGGCAGCTACCGCAGCCATCGGCGCCGTCTCGATCGCGATCGCCAGTAAGCTGGCCTACGGCACGGGCTTCCCGGAGGACCCACTTCGATTCGCCGGCGCCTTCGTGCTCGGCCTGCTCTCCTTCACCGCGATCGGGGTCTTCCTCGGGGCCGTGTTGCCCACGGCCCGGGCGGCTCAGGGTGCCGGCCTGATCCTCTTCTTCCTGATGTTCATGCTGTCGGGCTCCGGCCCACCGCCCGACGTGATGACCGACGCGATGCAGCTGGTGGGTGACGCGCTCCCCCTGACCTATGTGGTGCTGATTCTCCAGGACTCCTGGCTGAATGGGAGCTGGAACGCCGGCGCTTCGGCAGTCGTGGCGGGCGTGCTGGCTGCCTGCCTGGTCCTGTCCTTTCGCCTGTTCCGCTGGGAGTAGATCGGGCCCGACTGCAAGCCGGGCGTGCCGGGGCCTTCCCCGAGGGCGGACAATGGAGGGGAGATGATGGCCTCCTCCGCCGCCGGCGATCCAGCCAGGCACTGGCAGACCCTGCCTGAAGGGCGCCTCCAATGTGACGTCTGTCCGCGCGCCTGCCGCCTCCGGGAAGGCCAGCACGGTCTCTGCTTCGTCCGCGCCCGGGAAGCTGACCGGCTCGTTCTCCGCACCTATGGCCGTTCGAGCGGGTTCTGCATCGACCCCATCGAGAAGAAACCGCTCAATCACTTCCTCCCGGGCACTCCGGTGCTCTCACGACCGGCGTGGCAACAGCACCTGGTGCCCGGGCTGTGGGGGCGTTGTGCTCGAACGGGACTGGTATGAGATCGGGGGGCGAAATCTGACGGACGACGGCGCCTGCCAACGCTGTGGAACCGCGATCGCCGGCGTCTTCGAGGGGCCCCCCGGCAGCTGGGGCGGGAGGCGCCGGCCGGTCAGCATTGCGCGGTTCGAAGGCCGTGCTGCCCCGAAAGGCAGAGCTCGATGGTAGACCGCATCCGTCGACCGGCCGTCGCAGATCAGTTCTACCCCGGTGACCCGGAGGCGTTGCGGAGGGACGTGGACAGGCTGCTCGAGGGAGCTCGTGGGGCGGCTGCTCGACCTTTGGAACTCGGGTGACACTGCCGGTCCGCGAGACGGAGTCGTCGGCTATGGTGCCTTCGCCTTCGACGCCCCTCAGTCCTGAGGGTCGAGCCCGTTCGGCCGTCCCGCCGCCTGTTCCAGCATCACATCGATAGTCCGCTGCACCCTTGGCCCCGCAGCTGTCGCGTCGTCGGGCCAGGGATAGCGCGCTCCAGCACAGCCGGATGGACGGAAAGCCCGGGCCTGCTTGACCCAGGATCCGCCGGAGAATGCAATGTGAAGGAATAAGACAGCGGAAGGGACACCGTGCCGCGAGCGACCGGTCACAAAGGAGTGGAGAGCATCCCCGGCGTCGTCTTCCTCTGCGTCCACAACGCCGGGCGTTCTCAGATGGCGGCGGGATGGGCGCGCCATCTCGGCCGCGGCTCGGTGGAGGTCTCCTCCGGCGGCTCGAATCCCGCTGGCGACGTCAATCCGACGGTGGTCGAGGCAATGGCTGAGGCAGGGATCGACATCGCAAACTGCGCGCCCGCGCCCTGGACGGAAGAGATGGTCCGCTCCGCCGACGTCGTCATCACGATGGGCTGTGGCGACACCTGTCCGGTGTTCCCCGGGGTCACATACCGCGACTGGCCGGTCGAGGACCCCCACGGTCAGGGGCTCGAGGCGGTGCGCCGGATCCGCGACGACATCGAAGGGCGCGTGCGGGCACTTCTCGCCGAAATGCTCGATTCCCGGCCCGCGTGACCCATTCAGTCTCATCGTATATATTCGATTGGTCAGCTTGAGCTGGCGACTACGTGAGGTGTGTCTCCCTTGAGCACCGCTGATCCAACTCGCACTGAGCCGGCACACGGCTTCGAGACATCCGTCCTCCGACAGCTCTCAACGCTGGACCGCTACCTCCCCGTCTGGATCGGTCTTGCGATGGCCGCCGGTCTCCTGCTGGGACGCGCTTTCCCCGACCTCAACGACCTGCTCGACCGCATAAAAGTCGGGAACACGTCGCTCCCGATCGCCATCGGTCTCCTCGGGATGATGTACCCGGTCCTCGCCAGGGTCCGCTACGACAAGGTCGGCGAGATCGGGGGAAACAGGCCGCTCATGGGCTCATCCCTGCTTCTCAACTGGCTTGTAGGGCCGGCGCTGATGTTCTCCCTGGCCTGGATCTTCCTTCCCGACCTTCCGGAGTTCCGAACCGGCATCGTCCTCATCGGCCTCGCCCGCTGCATCGCCATGGTCCTGATCTGGAACAACCTGGCCTGTGGCGACGGCGAGGCGGCAGCCGTCCTCGTGGTCCTTAACTCGGTCTTCCAGGTAGCCGGGTACGCCATCCTCGGCTACTTCTACCTGGAACTCCTCCCGGGCTGGCTCGGCCTCGAGCAGACTGCCGTCGAGTTCCACATCTGGGACATTGCCCGCTCGGTGCTGATCTTCCTCGGAGTGCCGCTGGTGCTGGGATTCCTCACCGCCTGGTTCGGCCGGCGCAGCAAAGGCGACGAATGGTACGACGGGACGTTCCTCCCCAGGATCGGGCCGTTTGCGCTCTACAGCCTGCTCTTCACGGTCGTGGTCCTCTTCGCCATTCAGGGAGAAGCGATCACCTCACAGCCGTTCGATGTGATGCGAATCGCGCTCCCGCTGGTGGCCTACTTCGCCCTCATGTGGACGGCGGCCTTCGTCTGGGGACGCCTTCAGGGGCTGTCCTACCCGCTTACGGCGACACTCGCGTTCACCGCCGCCGGGAACAACTTCGAGCTTGCGATCGCCGTTGCGATCGGTGCCTTCGGGGTCACCTCAGGCCAGGCGCTGGCGGGCGTCGTCGGACCGCTGATCGAGGTCCCGGTATTGGTCGGTCTCGTCTACGTCTCGCTCTGGGGACGGGATCGGTTCTTC
>CAZHMF010000081.1:0-1752 GCA_964533605.1 uncultured Anaerolineaceae bacterium | reverse complement strand
GGGCGATAGGATTGTCCTCAGGCCAGCTGGGAGGGCCGGGAGGTCTCATGTCCGCCGTCTCATCGATAATCCACGACGTACCCGATGACCCTCTCGCTGCGATCGAGTACTGCTACGAGCAGGGTTGGACCGACGGCCTTCCCGTTGTCCCACCGGAGCTCTCCCGAGTCGAAGCGATGGTGGCGATGGAGGGCCGCCCGCCGGAGACCGTGATCGCCGGTCACCCTGCGACCGGTCTCGAGTGCACTGTTCAGGCGGCTGCGGTGAATGCGGTGATGGCCGGCTGCCTGCCCGAGTACTTCCCGGTGCTCGTTGCCGCCTTCGAGGCGATGAACGAAGAGCCCTTCAACTTCCACGGAAGCACCGCAAGCACGGGTGGCTCGGCGCTGCTGCTCATAGTCAGCGGCCCGCTCGTGGACGCCCTCGGCATGAACTCCGGCGTCAACCTCTTCGGTCCGGGGAATCGCGCCAACGCGACCATCGGAAGGGCGGTCCGGCTAATCCTCAGGAACGTCTTCGAGATGATCCCGGGTATCTCGGACAAGTCGACCCAGGGGAACCCCGGCAAGTACACCTTCTGTATCGGCGAGCGCGCGGATCGCAGCCCCTGGCCGCCACTTCACGATGAGCTCGGCTACCCCGACGGTGTCAGTTCCGTCACCGTCTTCGCCGCAGCCGGCTTCCTGAACGTCGAGAACCATGGCGGCAACACGCCGGAAGCGATACTCGACACAGTGGCCGATGCAATGGCGAACTACGGCTGCATCAGCCTCGGCCAGTCGGTGGTCGTCCTCTCGCCGGAACACGCCGAGATCGTGGCGAGCACCGGCTGGGCCAAACAAGACGTGCGCGCCTACCTGTTCGAGCATGCGCAGCGACCGATTGACCGCATGCAGGCGATCGGCAAGTACCGCGAGACGGAACACGGGCGCCAGGGCCTCGCCGCCGTTCATCGGGGCCTTGGCCCCGACGACATCCTCGTGACCGTCGGCGGCGGCGATGCAGGCGGCCACTCGGCGTTCATCCCCTCCTGGAGCCGGACCCGAGGCTCGATCATGCAATCGAAGCCGATCGGCGTCTGCATCGATTGCTGAACGCGGGCGTCAGAACCCGGTGGAGGCCTCGGCGATGATGCGCAGAGACTCCGCTCTCCGGACGCCCCGAGACTGATTAACGAGAGGTAGAACCATGAAACTTGTAGATCCGACGGTCCCCGCGAAGGATCAGAGCAGGAGGCGGGCCGCTCCGCTCCCGACCCTCGAAGGCCTGCGGATCGGTCTGCTCGGCAACCGCAAGGTCAACGCAGACCTGATCCTGAGTGAGACGGCCGCTCTCTTCAAGGAACACCACGGCTGCAACGTGGCGACGTTCGTCGAGAAGGACAATGCAAGCGCACCGGCGCCGCCGGAACTCCTCCGGAAAGTGTTTGAAGAGTGCGACTTCATGATCACGGCGATCGGCGACTGAGGGAGCTGCTCAACGTGCAGTTTGCACGACGGCATCTCCTTCGAAGAAATGGGCAAGCGAGCGGTGGTTCTCTGCACCCACCCGTTTGAGGTCACGGCCCGGAACATCGCCCGAGTCATGGGGCTGCCCGACTACCGGTTCGTCTTGGTGGAGCACCCGATCGGGAGCCGGACACCGGAGGAGATCCGCGAGCGCGCGAAGGACGCGTACGGGCAGGCGGTAGGGATACTGATCGACGAGTGAAGGCGAGTCTCACTCCGATTTCTGGTGCCCGGAACCCGGAAC
>CAZHMF010000080.1:2605-10054 GCA_964533605.1 uncultured Anaerolineaceae bacterium | reverse complement strand
GTGTGGAGCACCACCCAGAGGACCAGCAGCGCGAGCGCACCGACCCGGATGAGGACTCCCCGCAGGCGTCCCGGCGAACCGGGTTCACTCTCCCGTGAGACGACCGTTCCAACTACGAAAATTGCACCGCAGACGATTAACGCGGCGACCATGCTGGCGATCCAACCCATTTCCACTCTCCAGGGCCGTCAGCGGCCCCCCAAACCTTACTATAGAGTCCAGCCGGGCCGGCCGGCCCCGCCCGGTGGACGTCCGTCCTGACCTAGCCTGTGCGGCGGCGGCTCGTCGCGTTCGCACGCCTCTTGGCGTAGGCTGCTTTGCCCCTGGCACTGCGTTCCTTCAGCTTGGCGTTGGCGGCCTCACGTTCCGACGGCTCTCGTGCGGGAGACATCTTGCCGGACTCGATAGTCCGTGTCGTATAGCTGCAATTCGGGTAGTTCCAACAGCCGTAGAATGTTCCCCGCCTGGTCCGCTTCTCTACCAGCTGGCCGTTCTCCGGCTCCTCCGGACAGGCCACGCCGACGGGCACGCCGGACCGGAAGTCGCACTTGCCATTCTCGCGTTCCGAGCAGTCGATGTACGGCCCGTAGGGGCCCGTCTTCTGGATTGTGCTGGCGCCGCAGCGAGGGCAGGCATAGTCGGTCTCGGTCGGGGGAGCGACCTGAACGGGTTTGCCATCATCTCCCATGGGCATCGAGTTGGAGCACTCGGGGAATCGGGGACAGGCAAAGAAACGGCCGTTCCGGCCCCACTTGATGACCATCTTGGCCTGCCCGCAGACGGTGCAGTCGTAGTCGCTCTCTTCCTGGACTTTCGGAGCCGCCGCACGAGCCTGCTCGACCCGCTCCGAGAACTCATCCCAGAATTCACGGACGACGTTCTCGTACTTCCGCTTTCCCGACGCGATCTCGTCCAGTTCCTCCTCGAGATTGCTCGTGAACGGAACTGCCACGTACTCGTCCACATACCGAACAAGCAGGTCGTTGACGAGGAATCCGAGCTCCTGCGGAACGAGCGCCCGGCCGTCCTTGCGCACGTAGTCCCGCTTCATGACTGTGTCGACGATTGAAGCGTAGGTGCTCGGCCGTCCGATGCCCTTCTCCTCGAGGGCGCGAACGAGCGACGCCTCGGTGAAGCGGGCCGGTGGCTCCGTGAAGTGCTGGGCTGTGGCCACGCGCTTTGTTTCCGGACGATCGCCCAATACCAGATCGGGGAGCGTGGCCTCGGTCTCTCCCTCGGGCGTCGCATCGGACTCGTTCGTGTGCTTCCCGTACACCGCGAGGTGGCCGGGAAACGTGAGCTTGCGAACGCTCACGTTGAATCTCCCCCGCGAGACGGTACCGGCGGCGAGGGAAACCGGGTCTGAACTCGTGTCGGCGTCGAATTCGACGCTCAGCGTGTCGTAGGAGGCGTCGGCCATCTGACTCGCGACGAACCGCTGCCAGATCAGCCGGTACACGGCGAGCTGTTCCCTCGACAGCACCGCCTGCAGCGACTCCGGCGTGCGGGCCGGGGAGGTGGGCCGAATCGCTTCGTGGGCTTCCTGGGCGCCGCGGGCACGCGATCGGTAGGCTCGGGGCTTCTCCGGCACGTAGTCCGCACCCCATCGTCCTCCGACGTAACCCCGGGCCTCGTCGCGGGCCAGCCCCGACACACTGAGCGAGTCGGTCCTCATGTACGTGATGAGCCCGACGGGCCCCTGCCCGGGGAGTGCTACCCCTTCGTAGAGTTGCTGGGCTATCGCCATGGCACGCTGAGCACCCATCCCGAGGCGGTTGTTCGCCGCCTGCTGGAAGGTGCTTGTCGTAAAGGGAGGTGCGGGGGAGGCCCGCCGTTTCCCCGGTCGGACACGGGTGACCTCCATTGGGCCGGCCCCCAGAGCGGCCGCCAGTTTGTTGGCCGACTCCTCATCGGGGATGGCCGGTGTGCCCCTGTCGACTGCCTGAGCAGATGGTGGGCGGAGCCAGCCGGGGATGATCTTGCCGTCGGAGCCATAGAGCCGCTGGAGGTTGACCGTGAACGGGACCCCACCCTTCTCGAGCTCGCCGTGGAGTGTCCAGTACTCGACCGGGTCGAACGCCTGAATCTCCCGTTCGCGTTCGACGATCATCCTGAGCGCGACGCTCTGCACCCGTCCCGCGGTGGCTGAGCGGGCGATTTTGCCCTGGACGAACCAGGTGAGCGGGAACCCGATCAGGCGATCGAGGACCCGTCTCGTCTGCTGGGCATCGACGAGATCCATGTTCAGCTGTCCGGGCTGTTTGAACGCGGACTCGATCGCCGGACGAGTGATCTCGTGGAAGACGACCCTCGCCGTCTTGTCCTCCGGGATGTCCGCAGCTTCGCGGATGTGCCAGGAGATCGCCTCCCCCTCCCGGTCGGGGTCGGTTGACAGGTAGACGTGCTCGGCGGTCTTCGCCGCGTCCGCGATCTCTTTGACCACCGTCGACTTATCGATCCCGCGGCGCTTGTCCTTTACGACAACGTAGCGGGGCGTGAAATCCTTCTTCTCCACGCTCGCGACGCCGTAGCCGAAGTTCGGGAGGTCGCGCACGTGGCCTACCGAGGCGATGACCTTGTAGCCATCACCGAGGATGTTCTGAACTGTTCTGGCTTTGGCGGGCGACTCGACGATTACGAGGTTCTCGGCTGCCCGACCCCGGGCTCCTTTTGCTCGGTTCGTTCGCTTTGCAGCGGACGTCTTCCGCGTCGCTGCCTTTCGGGTTCGGCGCGGCGCGGCGCGCTTCGCACGCGAGCTGGTTTCAGCTGTCACTTCTTCGTCCTGTTATCAGCACTGGGCCTAATAACCTCCGCAACTTGCGGCATCAGTGTCAAGCCGGGCCCCGGGTGGAGGTTACGTAGGTCATGGGCTTGTCCTGGCGCACGAAGCCTCGCAACTCGAGCACGGCGAGGTCGGCCGCCAGGCGCTCAACGGGCATTCTGAGGCACCGCGCAAGTTCGTCCACATGAAGCGATCCGGCTTCGAGCTGTTCGATGATCTTGTTCTCTTCCGGTGTCAGATCGTCCAGAGTCTGATTATCGGCGGCTCGGGCTGATTCCGGGAGGTGAGCCTGCCGGGATGGCGGCGCGGGGTAGAGCTCTTCGATGATCTGTGAGGGCTCCGTCACGAGGGCTGCCGTATTGTCCCTTATGAGGCGGTGGCAGCCCTCGCTGGCACGCGAGAAGATCTCCCCGGGAACGGCGAAGACCTCGCGTCCCTGTTCGAAGGCCCAGTTCGCGGTGTGGAGCGCGCCGCTTTTTGCACCTGCTTCGACCACCAGAGTTCCGTTCGCGAGACCGGCAAGGATACGGTTCCGTCTGGGAAAATAGTCGGGGCGGGCCGGAACGCCAATGGGATACTCACTGAGAATGCAACCGGTTTCCTGGATTCGGGTCGCAAGGCCCTCGTGTTCCCGCGGGTAAATCTCATCGAGCCCTCCCGCCAGGACACCAATCGTCGTGGCGCCGGCCTCGATCGCAACTCGGTGGGCGACTGCGTCGACGCCTCTTGCGAGGCCGCTGACGATGGCGAATCCGGCACGGCAGATCTCCTCTGAGAAACGCTCCGTCGCCCGGCGTCCGTAGGGAGTCACGCGCCTCGTCCCAACTACCGCCACCGCGAGCCGCAGTGCGGGGTCGCCATGGCCCCGGACCACAAGCACCGGCGGACTCTGAGGAATGTCGCGAAGCAGCGGCGGATAAGCGGAGTCCGCCCAGGTGACGAGTCTGGCTCCCGAACTCTCCAGCATGGCCATCTCGTCTGCGGGGTCGAAGCTCGCCCGAGCACGAATGACCGCACGAAGGTATGTGGCGTCGAGGCCGGCTCTTCCGAGCTCCTCTGCAGGCGCCTCCCAGGCGTTACCGATCTCCCGAAAGTGCTTCAGCAACAGGGCGAAGTTCTTGCTCCCAAGCCCGGCCCTGCGCAGAGCCAGCCACACCCCGCGGCGAGTGATGTCGTCCACAGCACGAACAGTATCCGTGCTGTGCCTGAGCTCAGAGTCCCGTCTGGCGCTTACCCGACGGCGTCGAACTCCTCGTCCTTCCGTTCGATGCGGAGTCTCTTGATCCGTCGCGCCGCCATGCTCAGTACGCGGAGTCGCAGGTTCCCGCTGCGAACCTCGTCGCCGACGGCCGGGAGACGTCCCAGCTCGTGGATGAGGAATCCCCCGACGGTGTCGTACTCTTCCGACTCGGCGTCGCGATCGAAGAGATCCTTGAGGATGCTGGTTGGTGCGCTCGCACTGAGGATGACCTCGTCGTCGGAGACCCGCACGATTTCGGGCTCCGCCACGTCGAACTCGTCACGGATCTCGCCGACAATCTCCTCGATCAGGTCCTCGATGGTCACGAGCCCGGCCGTCCCGCCGTATTCGTCGATGACGATCCCGATGTGGTTGCGGGAGGCGCGCATTTCGGCGAGCAGTTCGTCCAGTCGCTTCGATTCGGGGACGAAGAAAGGTGAACGCACCAAATCCTCGAGGCGCTTGCTCGCCCCATTGGAAATCGCCCTCAGCACGTCTTTGGCAGTAACGATCCCGACGATGTCGTCGATGTTCTCCCGGTAGACCGGAATGCGGCTGTAGCCACGCCCGTAGATGATGCGGGCGATCTCGTCGAGGCTCTCAGCGAGGCTTGCGGCGATGATGTCGAGTCTCGGGACCATGATCTCCCGGGCGGTCTTGTCCTCCAGCCGGAATACGCCCCGGATCATCCTGCTCTCCTGTTCCTCCACGCCGCCGGACGCCTGCTCGCGTTCGACAAGCGAGACGATGTCGAACTCCTGATCCGGTGTTACGGCCTCCAGGGAGCGCGCGATGAGGCCGGCAGGAAGCGAGAAGAGGCGGGCCGGTAGCAGGAACAGCCAGTGGTTCACTCTTACGGCCCAGGCCAGGCGAAGTGCTGAGGTCTCCGGTCCGCGGGTGGCAAGGGCACCTACCGTCATATCGATCAACGCGACGATTACACCCCCCAGCAGTGCGAACCCGATCACCGGTCCGGTTCCATTGAACCAGCGTGCTCCGACGAAAGCCATGACGGCCACGACGACAGTCGACCAGAGGATCCGGCTCGCCGTCAGCGGACCCAGGAGGTCGGCCGGCTGCTCTACCCGCGCCGCGATTATCGCGGCCCGCGAGTCGCCTCGTTCAGCCAGGGCATGAATGCGGGCAGACTTTGAGCGTTCCAACGCCGCCCCGGCGGCGCTCACGACGGCCAGTGCGAGTCCGGCGATCACGACAACTGCTACGGTCAGCGCGAGTTCAAGAGCCATGGCCTATCGCTGCTCCGCCCGTCTTCGGGCCAGTGGCCGAGCAGGAACGCCAGCCACCCGTTCTCCGGCGGGCACGTCTCTGGTGACCACCGCGCCGGCGGCTGTGAACGCGCCGTCTCCGATCGTTACCGGAGCGACCAACATCGTGTCGCAGCCCACGAACGCATCCTCTCCGATGACCGTGCGGTGCTTGGCCACACCGTCGTAATTGCAGGTGATTACGCCGGCGGCGATGTTCGCCCCCCGGCCGACGTCCGCGTCCCCCAGGTAGCCGAAATGATGCATTTTCACATCCGGACCGATGACGGAATTCTTGACTTCGGCGTGGTTTCCGAGCTCGCACCGGTCCCCGATCCGAGCATCTGCCCTCAGATGCGCGAACGGACCGATCAGGCAATTCGCTCCGACCGACGACTGCTCAACAACCGACTGTCTGATGGTCGAGCCGGCGCCGATCCGGGCGTCCTCGAGCGTGGTTCCGGGACCGATGACGGCCCCGCCTTCGATATGCGAGTCGCCGAGGATGCTGCATCCGGGAAGGATCGTTACGTCGGGCTCGACCGTGACTCGGGTATCCACGTAGGTGGTTGCCGGGTCGCGTACGGTGACCCCATTTGTCATATGGACGTCCAGAATGCGCTCTCGAAGGAGCCTCTCTGCTCTCGCCAGGAGACGCCGATCGTCCACTCCCATTACGTCGTCGAGGGCCCCACAGACCGCGGTCGCCGGCCGTCCCTCGGCGGCCGCGGCGCCGACGAGGGCGGTGAGGTACCGCTCACCCCCGGGAGATTCGGACACGGCCGGGAGATGGGCCCAGAGCCATGTTGCGTCGAACACGTACTGACCGGCGTTGATCTCGGAAGGACCGGGCTCGCCCTCGTAGTCTGCGGCCTCGACGATCGCTGCGACGGCCCCCCGGGGATCTCTCCGAACGCGCCCGAGGCGGCCGGGATTGTCGGCGGCTGCAGTCACGAAGGCAAGTGGCGCCGCTTGCAGGGCGCCGGTCAGGCGGGAGAGAAGCTCGACGGTGATCAGCGGCGTATCGCCGTTGAGGACCATGATCCGTGTGCACCCGTCCAGCGCCGGGCGTGCACACTCCACGGCGTGGGCTGTTCCGAGCTGCTGTGACTGCTCGGCGAAGATCACCGAGCCATCAGCGAGCGCTTCGCGCACCTCGTCCCCCTGATGGCCGACGACAACGACGAGCCGGTCGGGCTCCAGCGTTGCCGCGGCGGACAATACGTGGGTCACCATGGAGCTTCCGCACACTGTGTGGAGCACCTTGGGCAGGTGCGAGCGCATGCGAGTGCCGGCCCCCGCGGCGAGCACGACCACTCCGAGCTTGTCGCGGCTCAAGGATCCCGTCTCCGGGATTGTGAATACCCCCTCGTTCGCCGAGGGGGCTTGCAACAGTCAGGGTCGCTGCACATCAGTTGACGCCGCGGGCGTCAACCACATCCTAGGCAGCGGGTGAAAAAGGTGTCAACGCGAGAACGACACTCTTGCGAGGTTGCGCCCTGGCGCTCCGGGACCTCCGACTCGACACCCGTCCCCGGCCCTCCTTACGATCCGGTTATGAGCACCCCGGTCCCACGGACGTCCGACGAGGTCAGGAACGCCTTTCTCAGTTTCTTTGAGGAGCGCGGTCATCAGGTTCTTCCCGGCTGGCCGCTCGTACCGATAGGCGATCCCACATCGCTGTTCACCAGCGCCGGTATGCAGCAGTTCAAGCCCTATTTCGTGGGGGAGGCGGAGCCTCCCTCGACGAGGCTCGCCACTGTCCAGCGCTGTTTCCGTACGACCGACATTGAAGAGGTCGGTGACCTCGCCCACTGCACCGCCTTCGAGATGCTGGGCAACTTCAGCTTCGGGGACTACTCGAAAGAGGGAGCGATCGGCTTTGCCTGGGAGCTCCTCACCGGTGTGCTTCAGATCCCGCCCGAGCGCCTCCACATCACCATCTACCTCGACGACGACGAGGCCCATGAGTGCTGGCGCGCGCAGGGGGTGCCGGACGAGCACATCCACCGCTGCGAGGAAGACAAGAACTACTGGTTCTCATTCCCAGCCGACCAGCCCGGCGCGAGCGGACCCTGCGGCCCGGACAGCGAGATCTACTTCGATCACTTCCCGGAACGGGGCCCGGAGGGCATTCGCGTCGCCTACGACGATGAGAGATT
>CAZHMF010000080.1:0-2505 GCA_964533605.1 uncultured Anaerolineaceae bacterium | reverse complement strand
CTGCTCATCGGTGATGGGGTCGTCCCCAGCAACGAAGGGCGAGGATACGTCCTCCGGCGCGTGATCCGCAGGGCTGTCTACCTTGGACAACGGATCGGCGTCGGCGAGCCTTTCACCACCCGGCTTGCCGACGCCGCCGTGGACAAGCTGGCGGGTGCCTATCCTCATCTCGAGGAGCGTCGCGACTTCATCCGCCGCGCGCTCGAGGTCGAGGAGGAGCGGTTCCTGCGGACACTTCAGTCGGGGACTGCACGGCTCGACGAGGTGCTTGAGCGCCTCAACGGTGAGGGCAGCTCGGTCATCCCCGGACGGGACGTCTTCCTTCTCTACGACACTTTTGGTTTCCCCCGCGAGCTGGTTCGTGAAATCGCAGCCGGTCGCGACTTCACCGTCGACGAGGATGGTTTCGAGGCCGCGATGGAGGAACAACGGCAACGTTCCCGCCGGCACGGCCGGCTTCTCGCCGGCGACAGCGGCGGGGCATTCGAATCGCTCGGCCCGGGCCACAGCCTCTTCGTCGGCTACGAACGGCTGGACGACGAAGCGGAGATCATCGGTCTCTTCCGGTCCGGAAACCTGAGCCGGGTGGTGGCAGAGGGCGAGGAGTGCGACGTCGTGCTCTCCCGCACTCCTTTCTATCCGGAAGGGGGCGGCCAGATAGGGGACCACGGTTCACTGGTCTCCGCGACGGGACGGTTCGCGGTCGATGACACGCGCCCCGAGGGAGGCGCAATTGTCCATCATGGGCGGGTAGTCGAGGGCGAGATCCGGGTCGGCCAGTCCATTGCGGCATCCGTCGACCATTCCTTCCGATCGGGGTCCGCGCGCAACCACACGGGAACGCACCTGCTGCACGCAGGATTGCGGGCCGTGCTCGGTGACCACGTAGGTCAACAGGGGTCGTACGTCGGGCCGGACCGGCTCCGCTTCGACTTCACCAGCCTGGAGCAGACACCCCGCGAGGCCCTGCTTGAGGTCGAGCAGCTGGTCAATGAGAAGGTGAGGAGAAACCTCGAAGTCCGCTGGCGGCAGGCGACGTTCCGCCAGGCGGTGGCGGATGGTGCCCTGGCGTTCTTCGGAGACAAGTACGGAGAAGAGGTGAGGGTGGTCGAGATCAGTGACGACGGCGAAGGATTCAGCGCGGAGCTCTGCGGTGGAACCCACGTGGCCGCGACCGGAGAACTTGGCTTCGTCCATATCGTGCGCGAATCGGCCGTTGCCGCGGGTACCAGGCGAATCGAGGCACTTACCGGCCGCGGTGCGGAGGATTTCCTGCTCGAGCAGCAGGCGATCCTCTCCCGGGTGGCCGCCAGCCTCTCAACCAATCCCGCGGAGGTCGAATCCCGTATCGAGGCACTCCAGTCGGAGATCGAACGATTCCGGCGCCAGGCTGCGGAGTTCCAGCACCTCCAGGCCGGCACTTCGGCCGAGGCGCTGATCGATGGAGCACGCAGGATCGGGGATGCCTCGCTCGCCGTCGGCACAGTCGACGCCGCAGACAAGGAAGCGCTGAAAGAGATAGCCGATCAGGTGCGCTCGCGCCTGGGCTCGGCCCTCGTGATCCTCGCGGCGCTGCCGTCAGGGCGCCCGAGCTTCCTCGTCGCCGCCACGCCTGATCTCGTTGAAAAGGGCGTAAACGCGGGCAACCTGGTGCGGGAGATCGCAAAGGCTGCGGGTGGCGGTGGTGGCGGCCGTCCCGACCTCGCCCAGGCCGGCGCGAGGGACGCCGGCCGGCTGGAAGCAGCGATGGACCTGGGGCTGGGCCTTGGCGAAAAGGCGCTGGATAGCCTCTAATAGGCGAAGGTGGCGCCAGCGAGTCTGCCATGCAAGACGGGCGCGAGTCCGAGCACGAACCCACCCCCGACCCGGATTCCGGCGCCGGCGATGTTGCTAGCGTAATAGTCGTCGACAAGCGCGAGGACGTCGCGACCATCTGCGGCCGCCTTGATTCCGCGCCGACATTCGCCGTCGTCGTTCACGCTCCAAGAGGTAACCGTCAGCTGGCGACCGAATATGGCATGCGCCGGCTCCGCCGCTACGCCGAGGAGACCGGCCACGCTCTGGCAATCGCGACGGGAAACCGGGCACTCTCGTCGCGTGCCACTGGTGCGGGTCTGCCGGTCGCCCGCAAGCCTGCAAACGTGCGCTGGGACCGTCCGGGGCGGAATGTCGTCACGCTGGGGAGGCTGTCGCTCGCCCTTCCCTCGCTCGGTCAGTGGCCCGGTGTCCTTGCAATCGCTGTGGGGTTCTTCCTCATCGTCCTTGCCGCTCTCTTTGTGCTCCCCTCCGCCACAGTCACGGTGATCCTGGCCGGCGAGCCGGTAACTACGGAGACGGAGATCTCGATTGTCGAGGCGAATTCCGAAAGCGACCCCGCGAGCGGAGTCCTCGTTGCCCGACCGGTAACGCTCCGGGACACGGTCGTCCTGGCGGTCAGGACGACCGGCGTGGCAGAAGTGGCGACCGGAACGGCGGTCGCGACCGTCTCGGTGACCGCCCCGTCCG
>CAZHMF010000079.1:2153-10193 GCA_964533605.1 uncultured Anaerolineaceae bacterium | reverse complement strand
CCGGCGGGGCTGCGTGACGCGGGCCGCCGCCTCCGCCGGGCTGGTAGCTTCTCCTCATGGACAACCGCCGGATCGTCGCCAAATTCGGCACCAGCCTCCTGACCGCCGGTTCGGACCGGCTCGACGTCGAGTCGATGGCCCGCCTCGTCGGGCAGGCCGTCAGGCTGCGGGCCCGTGGGGCGAAGGTCGCGGTGGTGACGAGCGGCGCCGTGGCAGCCGGCCGTCACGAGCTGAACGCCCGCCATGGCGAGGTCGTCGAGCCGGGCCGGCCGGCGCTGGCCAGTATCGGTCAGCACCGGCTCATGCAGACCTGGGGCACCCTCTTCGACGCGTATGACGTCGTCGCCGCGCAGGTTCTTTTGACGCGGCGCGATCTCGCGGACCGCCTGGCCTGGCTCAACGCCCGGACGACGATGGGCGAGCTGCTTGCTGCGAATGTCATCCCGATAGTGAATGAGAATGACACAGTCGCGCTCGACAAGGTCCTCGCCAGCAGGATCGGCGAAAACGACACTCTATCGGCCTACGTGGCAAACCTTATCGAGGCCGACCTTCTTGTCATCCTGACCGATGTCGACGGCCTCTACGATTCCGACCCGCAGACAACCCCCGGCGCGCGGCTGATCCGCCTGGTACCGAACATCGAAGCCGCCGTAACGAATGCAGGTGGCGCCACCGGACCCGGGGTCGGCGGGATGGCAACGAAGCTCGACGCGGCCAGAATCGCCACCTCGTCGGGGGTCAACGTCGTCATCGCAAACGGGAAGGTGCCGGACATTCTGGAACGCGTCGCAGGGGGCGAGGCGACCGGCACGTCTTTTCCGGCGAGCACTGACCATCTTGAAGCACGGAAGCGCTGGATCCTGGGCAGCATCGCGCGCACAGGGCACATCGTCGTCGACGAGGGAGCGGCCGGCGCGCTGCGCCAGCGGGGTCCCAGCCTCCTTCCCGCGGGTGTGGCCGAGGTTCAGGGCTCGTTCGTACGGGGCGAGGCAGTTGAGGTTCGCGATGGGGAGGGGACGCTTGTGGCGGCCGGGACGGCCAACTACGCAGGCGAGGAGCTCGCGCGGATCAAGGGCATGAGAAGCGCCCGTATCTCTGAGGTCCTCGGATACACATATGGGGCGGAGGCTATCCACCGGGACAATCTGGTGGTGTTCTGAGCCACACCGCCGCACCGCAGTTCCGGCCGGATCCGATTGCTCGTGGCTGAGTTACGCCCCCGGCGTAACTCAGTCGGGACGCGGCCCCTCGATGGCGATCCGGCGAAAGGCCTCGCCGTATTCGAAGTCTTCCCCTTCCGCCATGCCACGGGACATCGCGATGGCGAACTCGGCGATGTCAGGGCCCAGCTGGCTCGGGTGAGCGAGCAGAGCCTCTTTCTTCTTCTCCAGCGTCTCGCCGATATTCACGCGGAGGTTGGGCGATTCCGTCAGGCCGAGCCAGAGCTCCCTTACTTTGTGCGGCTCGAGCCCGGCCGTGAGCAGGTCGGGGAAAGTCAGACGATCGCGGGCACTGGGGAAGACCGCGTCCGCCGTTGCCTCTCCGGCCGCCCGGTGGTCGGGGTGATTCACGTACTCGTCGCGGAAGAACCGCGTCGTTGGGTCGAACGTGATTACGATCTCCGGCCGGTAGCTGCGGACCACTCGGGTGATCTCCTTACGCACGGCCAGGCTGGGCTCCAGGTAGGCGTCCTCAAAGCCGAGGAATTCGAACGTCTTAACCCCGAGGATCTCTCCGGCCGCCCGCTGCTCTGCCTCGCGGATCTCGGCCAGCTTCGCGGGCGTCATCTCCGGATCTTCGCTGCCTTTGTCGCCCTTTGTGATGATCACGTAGGTCACATCGCAGCCCGCGCCAGCCCACTTCGCCACAGTTCCGGCGCACATGAACTCGGCATCGTCGGGGTGGGCGACGACCACCATCGCGGTGCCGGGCATGGCATGTGTTTGTGTCATAGCAACAACCTCTCTCGGCTCCGGCCTCGCACGGTCGGCTGCCTTGGGATCCTCTGCCGGCGGCTAGACCTTGCTGAAGTCGGGCTCCCTCTTCTCTACGAAGGCTCGCGCAGCCTCCATGAACTCGGCGCTGCCCAGCGCTACCTTCTGGTTGCCCCACTCCAGCTCGAGCTGCTGGGCGAGAGTATTCGCCGAAGAGGCCCTCACCGCCCGCCTCGTGTAAGTCAGCGCCGCCGGCGGCTGCTTCGCCAGAACGGCCGCGTAGTCCACCGCCTCCGAAAGCAGTGAGGCGGCCGGTACGACCCTGAGCACAAGGCCCAGTGTCAAAGCTTCCTGCGCGTCTATCATCCGGCCGGTGTAGAAGAGGTCGGCTGCCTTTTCCGGTCCGATCAGGCGCGGCAGGAACCAGGAGAGGCCGAAGTCGGGCGCCACCGCACGCTTGATGAAGATCGTGCTGAAACGTGCCTGATCGCTCGCGATCCTGATATCGCATGCAGTGCAGAGACCGAAGCCGGCCCCGACGGCGGCGCCGTTGACGGCGGCCACGACTGGAACGTCGAGTTCGTGCACTTTGCGAATCGTGCGCCCGGCTCCGCCGATCGGATCGAGAGCCTGCGCCCGCACGTCGTGGCGTTCTCCGTCCGCACCGCCCGATGCCATTGCCTGGAGATCCGCGCCGGCACACCATGCCCGGCCTTCGCCGGTGACAACCACCGCCCTGACGCGGTCGTCCCAGCGGGCTCGGTCCAGAGCTTCGTCAAACTCCTGGATCAGTGTTCCGCCCATCGCGTTCATGGCGGCGGGCCGGTTGAAGCGGATTACCATCACGCCATCCTGCTGCTCGACTATGCAATCGCCCATCTAGCTGCTTCTCCTGTTAGTCTTCCTCGCCAACTCTGGTGACCCCGCGGACTGCCCCGAGTTCCCGAAGTTCAGCAATGGTCAGGACCTTCCCCGTGTAGTCCACGGGCTGCCTGCAGAACCAGAGAACAGCGTCCGACATCACGACCGGGTGCTCGAAGTTCGAGTAGTCCCCCTTGCCGAGGGTGGCTGTGTAGCCCTCGCTCCAGACGCTCAGCTCGAGCCTGATGCAGTTTACCGACACCTTCCCCTTGAGTTCATCAGCCACGCCTTCGCTCAGCGCCTCGAGTGCTCGTTTGGTCGTCGTGTAGCTGATCCGGCCGAACTCGGGGGACTGTGATGCGCCGGAGCTGATGTTTACGACCCGTCCATCTCCCGCCTTCATCCGGGGGCAGAAGTAATACATGAAGTAAAGGGGGCCATGAACGTTGATATCCATCGCCTTGCGCCAGAGGGCGGTAGGTTGCGTCAGCGTTGCGCCCGGCGGCGCGATAGCGGCGTTGTTAACCAGGACGTCGCAGCGGCCGAACTCTTCGTAGACACGGTCGGCCAGGGCGGCGACCCCCTCCTCGTTCCTCACATCCAGCGGTACAGCAAGGGCCTTGCTCCCGGCTTCCCGCGCGAGTGCGACCGACTCATCTATCGTTCCGGGAAGGATCTTGCTCGGGCTCTCCCTGCTCGATCGGGCAACTGCCACAATATCGTAGCCGTGCGCCGCCATGTCCTTGCAGAGCTGCCGGCCGATCCCTCTGCTGGCTCCGGTTATGACGGCTACCGGTCTGCTCATTGCCAATCACCTTTCCGAGCCCGGCGTGCGCGCTCTCCAGCTAGCGGAGTCCCCGGCCTCCGTCGACCAGGATCACCGTCCCGGTAGTGTACGCACTTGCTTCCGAGGCGAGGAACAGGGCCGCGCCGGCCATATCCGAGGGCACTCCCCAGCGCCCCATCGGGATCTCGCCGAGCAGCCGTTTCCCGTGCCGGCTCGCGAAGAGGTCTGCCGTGAAGTCGCTTTCCGTCCAGCCCGGCGCGATTGCGTTGACCCGGACGCCGCGGTCCGCCCACTCGAGAGCGAGGGATCTGGTCAGCTGATTGAGCGCAGCCTTGAGCGGCCCGTAGACGGCCAGGCGTTCCCCGGGCCGGTCGCCAAGAGTCGATGTGACGTTGATAATCCGCCCTCTCCTCTCCTCTGCGAACCAGCGGCGGGCGATCTCGATGCTCATGAAGAACGTCCCGCGGAGATTGACACCGGTGATGTCGTCGAAGTCCTCGACCGTCACCTGCTCGGCACGCTTGTAGAAGGGGCTGATTCCAGCGTTGTTGACGAGGATGTCAACGCCCCCGAGCCGCCAGATGGTCTCGCTGGTGGAGCTGATCTGCTCCGGATCCGAGATATCGCATCCGTAACCGAGCGCATTGGCACCGAGGGCCGCCGCCGCGCTCTTCACTCCGTCCTCACCCCGCGCCGTCAGGATGACTCGCGCGCCGGCGTCCACAAATGCCCCCGCGATGGCAAACCCTATCCCGCGCGAGCCTCCCGTTATGAGCGCGGTCTGTCCGTCGAGAGAGAATGGAGTTCCTTCGTACATCCTCCCGCTAGGCCCGAACCGCTTGCCCGGAGCTGCCCGCCTTCTCCTCCGATTGCTCCTGCTGCCGGCGCGTGGGCCGCCGGATGGACCAGCGACGGAACTTCTCGAGAACGGGCTTCTCACCATCCTTCTCGATCTGCTCCCGCCTCATCTTCTCAAAGTCCTCTCGTGTGCGACCGCCGATCTGACTGGTGTGACAGAGGATTGCCTCCACGCGCTTCTCCCAGTGATCGGTGATATCGACCTCGAAGTCGGGCTTCCCGGTGCCGGCGAGGAGGACTTCATTGACCTGGTGCGAGTCGAGCCCGTCTTCTTCGTCGCGGGGGTAGAAGAGCCGGTCGCGAACCAGGGGATAGAGCGCATCGGCCACGGCGACACCGATGTTCCGGTGGTCCCGGTGGTTGAATCCCCGCTCGTACGCATCCCATGTGATCACAACGTCGGGCCGGTACTCGCGCACCAGCCTCACGATCTCGCCCCGGAGCTCGGCCGACTCGGATGTGAAGCCGTCCGGGTAACCGAGGAAGATACACTCCTTCACCCCCAGAACATCACACGCTGCCCGCTGTTCCGCCTCACGGATTGCCGCGAGCTTCTCCGGGTGCATCTCGGGGTCATGGGTGCCTTTGTCACCACCGGTGGCCACCACATACACGACCTCCCAGCCTTCGCTGCACCACTTCGCGATGGTTCCCCCGCAGACGAACTCAGCATCATCGGGGTGGGCCATGATCACCATCGCCCGACCCTCCTCGGGGAACGGCACCGAAGGTTGGTTCTGCTCGCTTCCCGTCCCGGCGCGATCCCGCCGGACACTTCCGGCGAGGCGGCCGGCCTCTCTAACGCCCGTCCGGACAGTATTTCGCAGAGATGCAGTCAGTTTGGATAATGTCTCGCCGCCGTTCCTATCCATCGGTGCGTTTCCCCCTGTTCCCAAACGATGCCCAACAGTATCCCATGGGGATTCCCAACCGGGATGTGCCGGATGAGGAACTGAAGGAACTGCGGTTTCCCCGAAATCCCGCTAGCTCGTCTTCCCCTGTCGGATACATTCAGTAATCCTGAGGGAATGTTGGATCAAGCACGCGTCCTGCTGGAGGGAGGCCCGGGCGGTCACGGGATCGTGAGCTTCCGGCGGGAGAAGTTCATCCCTCAAGGTGGTCCAGATGGTGGTGATGGGGGACATGGCGGGCGAGTTGTCCTCGAGGCAGTCGACGACGTCTATACGCTGGAGCAGTATCGGTCACGAAAGTCGTACCGTGCGGACGGCGGCAAGAACGGCGGTCCGAATCTCAGGACCGGCGCAGCAGGCCGGGACCTCATTCTCTCAGTGCCCGGGGGAACGGTGGTCCTCGAGGCGAAGACCGGGGAGCTGCTTGCCGACCTCACGGGACCCGGTGACCGGTATGTGGCGGCAACGGGTGGTAAGGGTGGCTGGGGGAACAAACGCTTCGCGACGAGCACAAATCAGGCGCCGACATATGCACAGAAGGGTGGAGAGGGGACGAGGACGGAGGTGATCCTCGACCTGCGACTGCTCGCTGATGTGGGGCTTCTCGGCTTGCCGAACGCCGGCAAGTCGACACTGCTGGCGGCCATCTCGAAAGCCAGGCCGAAGATCGCCGACTACCCCTTCACGACGCTGGAGCCCCTCCTGGGCGTTGTCCAGGTTGGCTTCGAGCGGTTCACCGTTGCCGATCTCCCCGGTCTCATCGAGGGAGCGAGCGAGGGTCTAGGGCTCGGCTTCGAGTTCCTCAAGCACGTTCGGCGCTGCCGGATCCTCGTTCATCTCATCGACTGCAGCTCGATCGATCCCATCACAGACTACGAGCTGATCCTCCATGAGATTGGCGCTTTCGAAGAGAAACTGGCCGGCATCCCCCAGGTGGTGGCGGTCTCGAAGGTAGACCTGGATCCGGTCCGCGGCGAGGAGAGCTGCAGGGTTCTCGCCAGGCATCTCCCGGACACCCCGGTCGTCGCGCTCTCCGCCGTTACCGGCGAGGGCGTCGAGGATCTCCTCCAGGATCTTCAGGTCAGGGTCGGCGAAGAGCGGAGGCGCGCTGCGGCCGCCGCGGCCGCCGCGGTGCCTGTGTTCCGGCCGCCGCCGCGCGAGCGTTGGGAGGTTGAGCCGGCCGGCCCCGACCGCTGGGAGGTGGTGGGAAGACGGATCGCCGGCTTCGTTGCGATGATGCCGCTGGAGATGAGCGGCGCCCAGGAGGAGATCGAGCGGCGCCTCGAGCGCTGGGGCGTGGCGAGGGAACTGAGGCGCCGCGGCGCGAAGGCCGGCGACACGCTCGTATTCGGTGATGTGGAACTCGTCTGGGGTGGCGAACCGGCCCAGTAGGCCCCGTCCCCTCCCGTCCGGCTGCGGGCAGCTATGAGTCTTCGTGCAACATGCCGAGGATGTTGTAGCCGCCGTCGACGTGGACCACCTCTCCGGTGATGGCGGCCGCTGAGGGGCTGCAGAGGAAGGCGGCGGTCGCGCCGACGTCCTCGATGCTGATGTTGCGGCGGAGAGGAGCCAGCGATGCGAACGAACGGAGATAGCCGCGGAACCCACTGATCCCACTCGCCGCAAGGGTACGTATCGGGCCGGCGCTGACAGCGTTCACGCGGACGCCCTCGGGACCCAGATCGTTCGCCAGGTAGCGGACGCAGGCCTCGAGAGTTGCCTTGGCGACACCCATCACGTTGTAGCTCGGGACCACTTTTTCTGCGCCGTAGTAGGTCAGTGTAAGGACGGACCCGCCGTCCGGCATGAGGGGTAGGGCCGCCCGCGTGAGGGCAACCAGAGAGTAGGCCGAGACATTCGTCGCGAGCTCGAAGCCCGCGCGGGAAGTTTCGACGAATCTGCCCTTGAGGTCGTCCTGGTTGGCGAATGCCACCGAGTGAATCAGGATGTCGATGGTCCCGAACGTTTCCCGGGCCTGAGTGAAGAACTGCTCGATTTCGGCGTCGGAGGTGACGTCGCACTGGGCGATGAGGGGGGAGTCGAGCTGCTCCGCAAGTGGGCGCATCCGCTTCTCGATCGCGGGACCGACGTAGGAGAAGCCCAGGGTCGCACCCTCAGCGTGAAGAGCCCGGGATATGCCCCAGGCGATGGACCTTTCATTAGCGAGCCCGAAAACGAGCGCCTTCTTACCGTCCAGAGTTCCCATGGCAGCGAGAATAGCAGGCCGAGCGGTGCTAGTCCGACGCGCCGTGCAGGGGCAGTGAAACCGTGCACCGACACTCGTCGTCGAGTTCGAGGTCGACCGTCCAGCCGGCGGCCTCGAGCTCCGCGATGCCGACGAAAAAGGCGAAGGGAGCCGGACGCAGGGGATCCGGGCGCTCCTCGCCGGATCCGGAGGACGAGAAGACCAGGCCGGGGCTGCCGGGACCGGCCTCGCAACGAACCTGACCGGAGTGAGTGGCGAGTCGATCGAGCCCGATGACGAGAGACGCCAGGGCGCCGCCCAGCCGGTGCCTGTCCCAGGGCCCCTCGGTATCGGGGATCGTCCCGGCCGGAACCAGGGTGACCGCCTGCTCCGCGGCGGCGGCGAGCGCGAAATCCAGGATCTCGCCGAGTGTCGTCCGCCCATTAGCCGGGGAGACGAGCCCCCGCTCGGCCCGAGACTGTTCCTGGAGGGCGTCCGCCA
>CAZHMF010000079.1:0-2053 GCA_964533605.1 uncultured Anaerolineaceae bacterium | reverse complement strand
GCCGGGGAGACGAGCCCCCGCTCGGCCCGAGACTGTTCCTGGAGGGCGTCCGCCAGGTTGGTGAGTTCGTCGAGAGAGGATCCGAGCATCTCGACCAGTTCCGCATCGAGCATCTTCCCTCCGTTCTCCGCCGGCGTGGCAAGGTCGGTGATCATGCGAAGAGCCGTAAGCGGTGTGCGAATCTCGTGGGAGAAGGCGGCCAGAGCCGCCACCCGGAGGTCGGCGGCTCTCATGGGCGAGGAGCCTCGATCTCCGAGAGGGGTATGACGCCCGGACCGGCAGTGGCGTTTCGGGCCTGCTCGCCTGCGTGATAGGAGCTGCGGACGAGCGGGCCGGACTCCACGTGCCGAAAGCCCAGGTCATCGCCGACTCTCGCGACCTCGACGAACTCATCGGGGTGCCAGTAGCGCTCGATTGGGAGGTGCGAAGGCGTGGGCTGCAGATACTGGCCAACGGTCACGATGTCGACCTCGGAGGCGCGCAGGTCACGAAGGACGGCGATGACCTCGGGGAGCGTCTCGCCGAGCCCGACCATGAGCCCGCTCTTCGTCAGCCCCTCCCCGGCCAGGCCTTTCGCCTCGCGAAGCACCGCCAGCGAGCGCTCGTAGACAGCTTGCGGACGCACGCGCGAGTAAAGCCGGGGCACAGTCTCGATGTTGTGGTTGAGAATCTCCGGCCGGGCTTCCATCACCGTCGCCAGAGAAGCGCGGTCGCCCTTGAAGTCGGGGATCAGGACCTCGATCGTCGTGCCCGGGGAGAGCCTTCGCGTCCAGCGGATCGTGTCTGCAAAGATGGCGGCGCCGCCGTCCGGCAGCTCGTCTCGGTTGACGCTCGTGACTACGGCGTGCTGGAGGCCCATCTCGGCGATGGTCTCGGCAACGCGCCGGGGCTCTTCGAGGTCGAGGGTCTGGGGGCGGCCGGTGCGAACGGCGCAGAAGCCGCAGGAGCGAGTACAGGTGTCGCCGAGGATCATGAAAGTCGCCGTGCCGCGGGACCAGCAGTCGCCGATGTTCGGGCAGTGGGCCTCCTCGCACACAGTGTGAAGGGCCTGAGAGCGGACCATTCCCTGAACGCGGGCATAGCCGCCGCCTGCGGGGAAGCGGACGCGGAGCCACGGCGGTCGCTGCGAAGGCCGGTCGGTCATCACGTTCAGAGTACCGCACCGCTGCGCCTTGGGACCCGGGGCGTAGACTCCAGGGTCAATCTCAAGGAGGGGCCTGACGATGGCAACACTCAATCGGGACGGGGTGCGGATCTACTACGAAGATCACGGTCGGGGGCCGGCGGTGCTGCTCAGCCATGGATACAGCGCCACGAGCCGGATGTGGGCGGGGGAACTCGAAACCCTGAGCGACGAGTACCGGCTGATTACGTGGGATATGCGCGGCCACGGGCAGAGCGACTCGCCGGACGACCCGGCCCAGTACTCGGAGGAGGCAACGGTCGGGGACATGGACGCGATCCTTCGAGAGTGTGGGGTCGAGAAGGCGGTGATCGGCGGCCACTCAATGGGCGGCTACATGTCATTGGCCTTCAATCTCCGGCACCCCGAGAAGGTGAGGGCCCTCATGCTGCTGGACACGGGCCCGGGTTATCGGAACCCGAAGGGCCGGGAGGGCTGGAACGAGACGGCCCGGGCGCGGGCGAGAGCTTTCGAAGAGAAGGGGTTCGGCGCTCTGGGTGGGGGGGCTGAGGTGCGCGTGTCGCAGCACCGGTCGGCGCAGGGGCTCGCGCATGCGGCACGCGGCATGTTGGCTCAGGCCGACGCTCGCGTGATGGAGTCGCTTCCCGGGATCGCAGTACCGACACTGGTGCTTGTGGGAGAAAAGGACAAGCCATTCCTCGCTGCGAGCGAATACATGGCCAACAAGATCCCGGCGGGACGGGCGGTTGTCATTCCGGGCGCCGGGCACGCTGCGAACATCGACCAGCCGGAGGCTTTCCAGGCGGCCCTGAGGGAGTTCCTGGGCAGTCTCTAGCGCGCACCGTTTGCGCGGGGTCGGACTTCACAGCTCGGCGGTACGCGTGGCAGGAAAGGGGCACAGGGACAGGG
>CAZHMF010000078.1:7051-10317 GCA_964533605.1 uncultured Anaerolineaceae bacterium | reverse complement strand
ACCGCCGTCATCGTCATCTCCGCAGCCAACAAGTCCGTAGGCCGCGACTCCAAGGGTCCCGACACCGGCACCCTGCATAAGACGGCGTCTTCGCACGCGCCGCGTCCAGTAGTTCTCTCTCTGCAACCTTTGCCTCCCTGCCAGGCGCCGGCCGTTCGGCCGGTCAATCACGCGCCTTATCTCGTCGATAGGCGGCGCGCATATGATAACTGCCAGAAAGGATCCGTCCAGTACAGAATCGAAGAAAGATCACGACCCCGCCCGCTGGTGCCCACGCCTCACGGATCCCGGCCCGGAGGCACCTGGGAACTCGGCACCCGGAACTCGGCACCCGGAACTCGGCTCTTACTCCTCCGTGTTGCCTCTGCTCACGCCCGTCAGGTCCGCCATCAACCGGATCGCCTCCGGCTGACGGGAGTTCACGAGCATCGTCGTGACGCCGCAGTCCTCCCAGGCCCGGAAGCGTTCCTTGATCCGTTCGACCGGCCCGATCAGCGCCATCTCGTCCGCGAACTCGTCGGGGATCTCCTCTTCCGCCTCCTTCTTGCGGCCGGAGAGGTAGAGCTCCTGGACGCGCTTCGCTTCGTCGGCGTACCCGTACTTCACCATCGTGTCGTTGTGGAAGTTCCTGCTCTTCGCCCCCATTCCTCCCATGTAGAGCGCGAGCATCGGCTTCGCCATCGCGAGGCCGGCCTTGACGTCGTCGGTGATGAGCACATTGCAACCGGCCACGACCTCGAAGTCCTTCCACGACTTCCCCTTGCCGGCCCTCCGGAAGCCCTCCTCGATGTGCGGACGGTAGAGATCCATGCGCTGCGGGCTGAACCAGATCGGCAGCCAGCCGTCGGCGAGCTCCCCGGTGTTTCGAAGGTTGAGCGGCCCCATCGTCGCCAGGTAGACCGGCAGCTGGCGGCCGTGGAGGATGCTCATGAGCGGCTTCCCCAACCCCGTCGCCCGCGGTCCCACGTAGGGGAGCTGGAACTCCTTTCCTTCATACGTGACCGGCCCTTCACGTGCCCACATCTTGCGCAGGATCTCGACATACTCGCGCGTTCGCCTCGCCGGGCTCCCGTAGGGGACACCGTGCCAGCCCTCGACGACCTGCGGCCCGGAGAGTCCGAGGCCGACCAGCACCCGTCCCCCCGAGAGGGCATCGAGCGTCTGCATCGTCATTGCGGTCATGGCCGGGGTCCGGCCGTGCATCTGCATGATGGCCGTGCCGAGTTTGATCTTCGTTGTCTGCGCACCGACCCAGGCGAGAGGAGTCACGGCATCGGACCCGTAGGCCTCGGCCGTCCAGACCGAGTCGTACCCGAGGGCCTCGAGCTCCTGAACGTGCTTCACGGGGACGTCCATTGCGGCCCCCGAATACCCGAGATTCGTTCCCAGCTTCATGGCTCTCCTCCAGTACCCGAATGGCGCTCATCCTACAGCGGGCCTCCGGTTGAGGACCCGGAAGACCCGGAGGACCCGGACAGAGTGACTGGCCGCCTCGTTCGCGGACGTGCAGAATGTGGCGCCGGAGGGGAGGGACGTAAAGATGGTCCGGCTCACTGACCTCGATCCGTCGTACGCACGGCATCTCCGGGAGCTGCCCCTGCCGGCCTTCGAGACCACACCCTGGGCGGAACCCCCGGAGGTCGGGGATGCCCGCGTCGCGATAGTCTCCACGGCCGGCCTCCACAGGCGGGGTGACTCCACCTTCGCCCTCGGGGCGGCCGATTACCGGCTCATTCCCGGCGACCTGGACGCTGCCGACCTCATCATGAGCCACGTCAGCGTCAACTTCGATCGGAGCGGCTTCCAGCAGGACATGAACGTCGTCTTCCCGCTGACGCGATTGCAGGAGCTCGCGTCGGCGGGCGAGATCGGGTCGGTCGCGGCCTGGCACTACTCGTTCATGGGGGCGACGGACCCAACGGCGATGGAGGAGATGGCCCGCAAAGCGGCAGCCCTTCTGAGGGAGGACAGGGTCACCTGCGCGCTCCTCGTACCCGTCTGACCGAACTGCACGCGCGCCGTCGGCGGGCTCGCCCACTACTTCGAGAGCGAAGGCATCCCCACGACCCAGATCAGCCTCGTGCGCGAACACACCGAGGGCATCCGTCCCCCACGGGCGCTCTGGGTGCCATTCGAGCTCGGGCGCCCGCTGGGAGCACCGAGCGAGCCCGAGTTCCAGCGCGACGTTCTGCGGTCTGCGCTCGCGCTCCTCGATGAGCCGTCCGGGCCGGTCATCCACGACTACCCGCACGACGCGCCGGCCACCGCGGCGGAGGCCGAGGCCTGGTCCTGCCCGTTACCGGCAGCGTCCCCCGAGCCGGCGACGACGCCGGCGGAAGCGCTGCGGGCCCGGCTCGCCGCTGAGATCCGCTTCCTCCGCCCCTGGTACGAAGAGTCGCTCAGGTCCAGCGCCCGGACGGCGGTCGGGCTCAGCGGACTCACCGCGGCGGCAGCGGAGAAGATGGCCGAACCGCTTGTGGCGCTCGCGACCGGCGAGGAGCCGGAGGTCCCGGAAGGAGCGGCTCATCAACCACCGATCCTCATCCGCTACCTTGCCGACGACCTCAAAGCGTTCTACTTCGAAGCCGCTGCCGCCCAGCCGCGAAACCGCCGGCCCACCGCGGCAGAGCTCAACCGCTGGCTCTTCGGCGAGACCGTGCTCGGCTCTGTCCTCTACGACGCCCGCGATGCGGTCTCGGCAGCGGAAGACCGGCCAACGAAGATCCTCGGCTTCTTCCTCGTGCCACAGCTCTATGCCAGGAGGCCGGGACGGGATTCGAAGGCGTAGAGCGGTTTTCCGGATTCCGTTTTGCGCGTTGGCGTTTGGTGTCCGCCGGCCTCCCGACCCCGGGTTCCGGGCAATACTCCCTTCACACCCTCCCCGCATTGAACTCAATCCGGCCGCGCGCGATGTTGAGGCGCAGGACGTCCACGGCTCCACCGGCCAGACGAAGGCTCCGTACTCGCCTGTAGAGCGCCTCGAGCGGGTGCCCTTCCACCAGTGCCTGGCCACCGACGAGCTGGACTGCCGTGTCGACCACCCTGCCCGCCATCTCGCTGCAGAAGACCTTCGCCGCCATTGCTTCGTTGAGCACGTCCTCGTCTGCCTCGGCGAGGCGGGCGGTCCGGTAGAGCGTCGAGCGCCCGGCGTAGGTCTCGATCTGCATGTCGCTGTACCGCAGACGCACACCCTCACGGTCGCCGAGGCGCCGCCCTGAAGGATGGGGAGCGGTGATGTGGTCACCGACGAAACCGGCGGCCCACAT
>CAZHMF010000078.1:0-6951 GCA_964533605.1 uncultured Anaerolineaceae bacterium | reverse complement strand
GGATCCACATTGACGAGGGCAACGTAGAAGTCGGCCGTCGCCCCTCCGGTCACGTACGACTTGCGGCCTGTGACGACCAGCGTTTCCCCTTCGCGACGAGCCCACGTCGGGCGCTCAGGAGCATCCGGGCCGCTCGGCTCCGTGAAGGCGAAGGCGCTGCGCTTCTCGCCGCGCAGGACCGGCTCCAGGTAGGCCTCGCGAAGGGGGCCGGTGGCGCGTTCCAGGAGGCCCGGGCCGGGCCCGAACACGAAGCGGGCAAGCGGATTGTTGGCGGCGGCCACGGTCTCGCGGATCAGCGCGCGGGCGAGCGGGCCCACCTCCCGGCCACCCGCGCTTCGGGGCTGGAGGAGGTCGAAGAGGCCCGCCTCTCGAGATCGCTCGCGGACGGCGGCCTGAGCCTCGCGCGAGACATCCTCGCCGGGCCGGACCCGAAGGTCGTCGAGTCCCTTCCTGAGAAACTCGCCGAGGCGCCGGCGGAGGTCGAGCAGTTCGGACGGCAGGTTCTCGGGCATCAGTGGCCCTCCCGGTGTGATGGCCAGAGCCTAGCCGCGCGCCGCGTCGGGGTCACCCGGAACCCATCGCCCCTGGTTCGCTCCACAGACAGCTTTCTCAGCCACCCGCTTTCCCATCCACGCTTGATCCTCGCGAGCGAGACTCAGGCCGCCGCGCCGAACCGGCTGCCCGATTCATAGCGCCTGAGCCCACGTGCGAAGACGGCGCTCGCAAGCAGCACCATCAGCGTCGCGCCCGCCAGCGCCAGCAGGGACGCCTGCCAGCCCGGCTCCCGGACGGCCTCGACCGGCAGCCAGCCGACGAAGGCAGCCGGGAGCAGGCTGAAGAGCACGAGCCGTACGAACCCGCCGAACAGGGGCCGCGGATAGAGACTGAAGTTCAGCGTGAACTCACTGAGCTGCCGCGAAAGCTCCGAGCTTCGCCCCGCCCAGAACGCCAGGCTCTGGAACGCCACCCCCACACCCCCGAAAGCGAGCGCACTGCCGGCGATCGCGAGCGGAGCCGCAAGCAGCACCACCGGATCGTCGCGAGCGATGATCACGAGGAAGCCGGCCCCGGTGAGGATGTCACCCCAGCCCGAGGCGTTGCTGCGCGAGCCGATGCTCTGCACCAGCGCGCTCCGTGGCTGCACCAGCAGCGGATCGAGGTGCCCATCGACTATCGACTGGCCGAGGAACTGGATTCCACCGGCCATCACGGCCGCGATCCCGTACCCCGCCGCGACGACCGCATAGACGGTCGCCATGTCTTCGAGCCGCCACCCTCCAACCTGGTCGAAGCGGTCGAAGAAGATGAGCCAGATGGCGAAGAACGTGAGGTTGTTCACCAACATGAACACCGTCTGCAGGAGGAACGCCCCCCGCAGGGCGAACGAGGCCCTGAGGTTCGTGACCGCGAGGGCTGCCAGGAACGACAGGCTTGCCTTGAACCGCATGGCTACCCTCCGTACGCCTCGAGGCTTCGTGAGGCACGCGCCCAGAGCGCAGACAGCAGGCCGGCCGCCAGTGCCAGCCAGGCGGCAAGCAACAGGCCCACGGCCAGTGCATCCGACCCGTCGACCCCGAAGACCATCCTGCCCGGCCCGTTCAGCATGGCGGCAAACGGCGTCCATTCGGCCACCGCGCGGAGGCGGTCCGGGTAGATCTCCAGCGGCAGCAGCAGGCCACCGAGGATGTAGACGAGCTTCTGCCACACCCAGTAGAGAGGCGAAGTGTCATTCAGCCAGATTGCCAGGCCGCCGATCGCGTTCACCCACGCGACCGACAAGACGGTCGCCGCAACCGCGAGTGGAGCCGCGACGGCGAGACTCGCCGGCTCCTCCGGGGGATGCCCCGCAAGGAAGAGCGCGAAGAAGAAGCCTGTCGCGCCGAGGACCGCCATCCGCACCGCGGCCGCCCCCAGCGATTCGGAGAAGCGAGCTCCGAAGTAGGACACCGGCTGAGGCAGCCTCGCGACCAACGTTCCCGAACGGAGGTCCTCCTCGATCTCCAGATGTGCCTGGGGCGTCGACAGTACGACCCACTCCGTTATCGCGATGTACCAGATCAGCTCCGCTTCGGTCCGCTCGCCGAGCCCGCCCGCCGTCTGTACCAGATCCCAGATGCGGGAGAAGACGAAGAGGGTGATCAGGAGGAACGCGGCCCGTCCTGCGAGAACCGCCGGCATGGCGCGTTCCAGTTTCGCGCCGGCGGCTACATGGGCGATGTAGGCACCCGGCGCTGGAAAGCTCCGGCCCGAGGCCGGGCTCGACGGAGCCGGTCTCCGCCCTCCGGCCCCCGCCCTCACGGCGCACTCTCCCGCAACAGACCGGGCCCGCGCGCTGCCGCATCCCGCCGTCCCGCATAGATGGCCTTGACCACGTCCTCCATCGGCGGGTCCTCGACCGACAGATCGCGAAGCTTGCAGCGAGCAAGGATCTCCTGCACGACTCCCTCCACGGAGGCCTTCGCCCGATCGATCTCGAAGACGGACCGGTGGGGCCGGCTCGAAAGCATCGTCACGCCCGGGAGCTCAACCTCCACGTTCGCCTCGTCCGTGAGCACAGTGACGATCTTCGTGCCCAGGTATTCGCGCCGAAGGCCCCCGACGTCGCGGTCCAGCAGGAGCTCACCGTCGTTGATCACGAGGACTCGCTCGCAGACCTGCTCCATGTCGCTCGTATCGTGCGAGGTGAGAAGGATCGTCGTGCCCTCGGTCTCCGATTGGTGGCGGATGAGCTCCCGCAGGGTCGCCTTCGCGACCACATCGAGGCCGATCGTGGGCTCGTCGAGAAAGAGCACACTCGGGGCGTGGAGGAGGCTCGCCACGAGCTCGCAGCGCATCCGCTCGCCCAGCGAGAGTTGCCGCGAAGGCTTGTCCACGAGCTGCCCCACCTGGAAACGGTGGATCAACTCGTTCCGGCGCCGCCGGTAGACGACGCGATCGAGGTCGTAGACACGCGCCAGGAGGTCGAACGCGTCCGAGGCCGGCAGATGGAGCCAGAGCCGGGAGCGCTGTCCGAAGACGGTCCCTATCTGGTGGCCGAGGGCACGCCGGTCCGCCCAGGGTACGAAGCCGAGGACGGACGCCTCACCGGAGGTGGGATAGAGGACGCCGGAGAGCATCTTGATCGTGGTGGACTTCCCTGCCCCGTTCGGGCCGACGAACGCCACCCGCTGGCCGGGCTCGATCTCGAAGCTGAGGCGGCGCACGGCGTCCACGTCCCGCCGGACGGGACGGACGAGAGATCGGACCGTCGCCGCGAAACCACTCCGCCGGGCGGTCGTGCGGAACGTCTTCGACAGGTCGGTAACGGAAACCGCTGCATTCATGGATCCTCTCCCGCGGCGTCGCCGGCCGTGTCGGCCGGCGCCTCCAAAGGAAACGCCCCCTCCGTTGCCGGAAGGGGCGTTTGTCGGTTGGCTGAGTTCTTCCGGCTAGATCTCTCCTGCGCTCCCGATGACGGCGAGCATGCTCATACCCGGGATCCACGCGACGTGCGCGAAGCCCTGTGAGGGAACGCAGGTTCCGGCCGTCAAACTCATGCCTCGAGTCTCCGCCCCCGGGAGAAGGTTGTCAATCGCGGTCACACAGTTGGACCGAAAACGCCGCCGAGCCAGGCGATGATCTCGGCCATCACCTGGTCCCGGTTCGTCTCGTTGAGCATCTCGTGCCGCCCACCTTCGTAGTAGAGAGTGTCGATGCGCCGGACCCCGGCCCCACGCCAGCGTTCCTCGAGAAGCCGCAGCCCCTCCATGTTCCCGTTCACCGGGTCGGCCGTGCCGGCAACGAGCAGGCAGGGGAGATCTGGCCGGATCCGGGCGAGCCGCTCCGGATCGGCGAGGACGAACGGGTCCGCGCGCAACGCAGACCCGAGGCGGTCCCCGAATGCCTCGAATCCACAGAGTGGGTCCGCCACGTACTTGTCCACCTCCGCCTCGTCGCGGCTCAGCCAGTCGTAGGGCGTGCGGGCGGGCTCGAACGCTCTGTTGGGCTCGAAGGCCCGCGGCGGATCTCCATCGCGGGGCACGGGCCGGGCGGTCGACCCCGAGAGGATGAGCGCATCTATGGTCTCCGAGCCCTCGGGAGTGAACTGCTGGGCCGCAGCCGCTCCCATGCTGTGACCGAAGAGGACAACGGGAACCCCCGGGCGCTCGGAGCGAACGTGGGCGATGAGCCGGCCGATGTCCGCGACAAGGCCGTTCCAGCCGCCTTCACCGAAATCGCCGAGCCCGCCGGGCCCGGGCGAGCGGCCGTGGCCCCGGTGGTCAGCCGCCCAGGCATCGATCCCCGCGCTGTTCAGTGTCGCGGCAAAGCGAGCGTAGCGGAGCGAGTGTTCGGCCGCGCCGTGAGCGATGACGACGGCCAGGCGCGGATCGGCGGCGGGCCATTGGTATCCGGCAAGCGCCAGGCCATCGACGTCAGAAGTGAGCGTGAAGCTATTCGGGTCCATCGTGTGCAGCTCCTCCATCGTGTGCAGCTCCGCTCAGGGTCTGCCGAGCCTCATTCTAGGGGGCGCCCGTGGAGCCGGAATCGCCGTCCCGGCCGAGTGGCGCCGGCCCGCCGCGATGGCTTTGCCGTCCCCGCCGGCGGCCCGATGTGACAGAATCGAACCCTCATGCACATCGAAGATGATCGAGGAATCAGAGAACTGCTGAACGGCACGGAGCGCCGCCTCTGCACCGGCTTCGGGTTTACCGAGGGTCCCGTCTGGGTCCCGGGTGACAACGCACTGCTCTTTAGCGACATACCCGGCAATCGCATCCACCGGTGGAGGCCCGGCACGACTGAGGCAGAGGTGTACCGTGAGCCCAGCGGTTGGTCGAACGGGCTGACGCTGGACGGCGGAGGCAGCGTCCTCGCCTGCGAGCATGGCGGCCGTCGCGTCTCCCGCGGTGCCTACGCAACTCCCGACGAGACGGAGACCGTCGCCGGGGAATGGGCCGGCACGCCGCTGAACAGCCCGAACGACCTGGTCGTCCACTCGACGGGGGCGATCTTCTTCACCGATCCAACCTACGGCACGGACAGCGGGCGGCAGCCCAGATTCGGTGCCGAGGGTCAGCAGCCGGACCTCGCTTTCCGCGGTGTCTATCGTGCGGATCCCGACGGCTCGCTCCACCTCCTGGTTCGTGAAGGTTTCGAGCAACCCAACGGCCTCGTCTTTTCACCCGGTGAGAGCGTGCTCTACATCGGCGACTCGCAGGGACGGCGGATCTGGCGTTTCCCGGTGAATCGCGACCTCACACTCGGTGAGCGGGAGCTCTTCCTCGACCAACGCGGCGACGCCCGCCCGGGCTCACCGGACGGGATGAAGGTCGATGCCGAGGGGCGTCTCTGGACCACGGGAGCCGGTGGGGTGTCTGTTCACACGCCCGAGGGCGAGTACCTGGGCGTCTTCGAGATGGCCGAGCACGCAGCCAACATCACGTTCGGGGCCGAAGGGTTCAGGACGCTGTTCCTGGCGGCGGGGACGAGCGTTTACGCGGTCGAAACCGCAGTGCGAGGTGTCGGTCCGGGCGCGTAGGCGGGCCCGCTCAGGAAAGGCGGAGCCACCGGACGTTCGCCCCGCGTAGAATCCGCGCGAAGGAGGACGGAGATGACGGTTGTAGAGACCACCAGGGGAAGGATCGAAGGGATCCAGCGCGAGGGACACCAGGTCTTCCACGGCATCCCCTACGCGGCGCCGCCGGCCGGTGACCGGCGCTGGCGAGCCCCGGAACCGCACGAGCCCTGGAGTGGTGTACGCGCCGCGAAAGAGCCGGGGTTCGCCGCGCCGCAGGGCCGTCACCCCATCCCCGGCTTCGCGGCCAGCGGGCCGCGCGACGAGGGCTGCCTCTTCCTGGACGTCTTCACGCCGGGGTCCGACAGTGCCCGGCGTCCGGTCCTGTTCTGGATTCACGGCGGTGGATTCACCCACGGTGCCGCCTCCGAACAGCTCTACAACGGGAGCCACCTTGCCCGCCGCGGCGACGTCGTCGTGGTCGCCATCAACTATCGCCTGGGTGCGCTCGGGTACCTCTGGCTGGGCGACCACCTGCCCGGCCGAGACCTCGTCGCGAACGCCGGCCAGCGCGATCAGATCGCGGCCCTCGAATGGGTCCGGGACAACATTGCTGCGTTCGGAGGCGATCCGGGCAACGTCACGATCTTCGGAGAATCGGCGGGCGCTGCCGCCGTCGGCACGCTGCTCGCGATGCCGGCCTCGGCCGGGCTCTTCCACAAGGCCGTACTCCAGAGCGGCACCGGCCGCGCATCATCACGGAAGACGGCCGCGAAGCTCGCCGACAGCATGCTCGAGGAACTCAGTATCGACCGCAGCAGGGCGGAGGAGATCCTCTCCGTCCCGGCTGACGACATCGTCGAAGCACAGACCCGCGTCGCGGCGGCAGCCGGCGGGGTGGGCCTCCGGTTCGGTCCAGTGGTCGATGGAGACTCCCTCGACCGGCAGCCGATCGAGGCGATCAGTGGCGGTCGCGCGGCCGGGATACCGGTCATCGCGGGGACAAACCGGGACGAGGTCAAGCTCTTCGTCGCATCCTCCCGCCGAGATCCGATCGATGACGGAACACTTCTCGCAACTCTTCGCCCATCGCTTCCCGGCGTCTCAGACGCTGGGCTCGAAGGGCTGATCGGCGCCTACCGGAAGTCACGTGCCGGCCTCGGATTGCCCGGCACGAACCTCGACATTCTCGATGCCATCAACTCGGACATCCGCTTCCGGATCCCGGCTGCCCGCTTCGCGGCCGCCCAGCGAGAGCACCAGCCGAAGACGCACATGTACCTCTTCACGCGTTCGTCCCCAGCTCGCGGCGGCTCGATGGGTGCCTGTCACGCACTCGAGATCCCGTTCGTCTTCGGAAGCCTCGACGCGCCGACCCAGGACCGGTTCGCCGGGACGGGCCCCGAGGTGGAGGCCCTGTCGGCCAACATGATGGAGGCCTGGCTTGCCTTCGCCCG
>CAZHMF010000077.1:0-10358 GCA_964533605.1 uncultured Anaerolineaceae bacterium | reverse complement strand
AAGTCGGTGTTCGGCCAGCTGCTCCCGAGGAACCCCGGCGAGCAGCCGCTCTCCGGCGTGGCAGAGGCGGACGGAACGTTGGCCGGCGTCGCTGAAGGTTCGAGGGTTGGAGTGTGGTCGGAAGCTACCTGAGAGCCCCCGCATGCGGCGGCCACGAAGGTGGCAAGGGTGAGAATCGAGAGCTTATTCATCGCGGTCTGCCTGCAGTTTGATATGTTCTGGTCCCGGCCGCGGTTGCCGCCGTTACGGCTTCGAGACATCGGTTTGGCAAGGTAAAGACAGGCCGCGGGGGCAGCGACAAGCGCAATTGGCCTTCTCGGGGATACAATTTGGTCCGTGGCTGATGACCTAACTTGCGAACGATGTGGAAGGCGTTTCTCGGTTCCTGTGTCGGTACAGGGCCGCTATCCGGGCTGGAAGCCAAAAGTCTGTATGCGCTGTCGCGGGCGCGATGCGGACCGGCGGGCTGCTGCTGCCTCGCGGTCCTCTCCGGGCGATTCCGAGAAAGCCGAGGACGAGAGTGACGATTCGGACGGCGATGACCCCGGGCCGGTCTCCATCTACACAGACGGATCATGCCGGGGCAATCCCGGCCCCGGTGGCTGGGGGCTCGTCCTCGTGCAGGGCGGAAAAGCCATCGAAGAACGCCAGGGCTCAGCTCCGGCTACCACCAACAACAGAATGGAATTCACCGCGATCATTGAGGCGCTGAAGCTCGCCCCCGGGGGATCGCCGGTCACTATCTTCTCCGACAGCAAGCTTGCCGTGCAGACGTTGACCTCGTGGGCAGCGGGCTGGGAGCGGCGTGGCTGGAAACGGCGGGACGGTGAGGTCAAGAATCTCGACCTCGTCAAGGAAGCATGGGCGCTTCTGAACGCCAGGCCCGATGTCACCGTCGAGTGGGTCGCCGGTCACGCGGGCCACCGCTGGAACGAGCGGGCCGATGAACTGGCGACCGCCTACCAGCGCAAGGACAAGGCGGTGTGACTCTCCCGCCTCCGGTCCGGCTTGAGCTGGCGGCCGGGACGCATCCTGGATTGCGCCGAAGTGTCAATCAGGATGAGGCCGTCGCCCTGAGCGGGAACGACGGCAGCTATGCTCTGCTACTCGTGTGCGACGGGATAGGCGGGCTGGCACGGGGGGAGGTGGCCAGTCGTACGGTGGTTGAAGCGGTGACCACCGCAATGGCCGCGTGTACGGATGATCCGCTTGGCACTCTGGAGGCGGCGATCTCCGATGCCCACAAAGTGATCAATGAGGCTTCGAGCCTCTGGCAGCGCATGGGAACGACAGTCGTTGCGGTCCTCTATGACGCGGAGGGATTGCACGTCCTCCACGCCGGCGATTCCCGGGCCTATCTGGTCCGCGGGGGTTCCCTGCGGCCGCTTACGACCGATCACTCCTGGGTGATGGAGCAGGTGCAGGCCGGGCTGATGACTCTTGCCGAGGCCGAGCAGGACTCGCGGCGGAACATCATCACGCGGGCCGTCGGCACGGAGGAGGACCTGCGGCTCGAGCACGGCACCTTCGGCCCTTTGCTCGTGGGGGATGTCGTAATGGCATGCAGCGATGGGCTTCACGGCGCAGTGCCGGCATCCGTTATCGAGGAAGTCATCGCTGCTGCGAAGGACACGAAGGGAATGGTGGAGCGCCTGATATCGGCCGCGAATGATCGGGGAGGACCGGACAACGTCGGTATTGCACTCGCACGGGTCATTCAGTAGGGGTCCTTCACGCCGGCGCTGCGCTTATGTACTTTGCAGGGGTGGTGACCGCAGCCCATCGTACCCCTGAAGCGTTCCTCGACGCGTACCTGCGCGAGCTCGGAGGCGTCGGGAACCGTTCACCCCACACAATCCGCAACTACCGGACCGACATCGGGCACTTTCTCAGATGGTGCAGCGAGAGCGGCACGGACGCGTTCGCAATCCATCGTTCGATCTTCAGGGAGTATCTGGGCCAGCTTCGGGAGGCCGGGATCGCAGCGGGCTCCCTCAGCCGGCGAGCGAGCACGGTCCACGGCTTCTACCGCTACCTCCAAAAGGAGGGTGCCGTAGAGGGTGACCTTCTGTTCGGTCTGGGGCTTCCCCGAACACCAAAACGTCTGCCTCGGGTCCTCGATGCAGCGACAATCGAAGCCCTGCTGGCTGCTCCCGACACAACAACTCCGAAAGGCCTGAGGGACCGTGCGATTCTCGAACTCCTGTACGGGGCGGGGGTGAGGATCTCCGAACTGACAGCGCTCGATCTGGAGGACCTGGACCTGGTTGATGATCTGGCGAGGGTGACCGGGAAGGGGTCACGCGAGCGGATCGTTCTCTTCGGCGAGCGCGCGTCGGCCTCGCTCGCTCTGTGGGTCCGGGAAGGCCGCCCCGGGCTCGCCGCCGAGGGGGAGACGGCCGTCTTCGTGAACCGCTTCGGCGGCCGCCTCTCGGCACGCTCGGTGCAATCGTTGGTGCGGTCCTCCGCGGTGGCCGCCGGCATTCCGCAGGACGTGCATCCGCACCTGCTCCGCCACACCTTTGCCACTCATCTGCTCGACGGCGGTGCAGATCTACGCATTGTCCAGGATCTTCTCGGCCACGCCTCCGCCAATACCACGCAGATCTATACTCACGTGAGCCAGGCGCGTCAGGCCGACGTCTCACGCGAAGCCTGGGCCGGCGTCGCCGAGCATGCGCTCGAGCGGGACCGCCGCGGCCGGAGGCGAAAGAGCACGTGAGCGCTCCCGTCATTCTGCTGGTCCACGGGCCGAACCTGAACCTGCTCGGCGAGCGCAGGCCCGATATGTACGGGACCACGACACTGCTGGACATCGAGGACGATGTTGCCGCGGTCTGCGGGGCCCGGGGGGCATCCCTGCTGACCTTCCAGAGCAACCATGAAGGCGCAATCATCGATTTCCTCCATGAGAACCGGAAACGCGCGCAGGGGATCGTCATCAACGCCGGCGCCTACACACACACCTCCATAGCGCTCCACGACGCGCTCGAGGCCGTTGCCCTTCCCGCCGTCGAAGTCCACATCTCGAACACCCACTCGCGGGAGGGCTTTCGTCATCGATCTCTGATTGCCCCGGCCTGTATCGGCCAGGTGACGGGTCTGGGTCGCGAAGGCTACACCGTCGCGACCAACCTCCTTCTGGACCGACTGGACGGCGGCCCTCCGTAATCGCCAAGCTGAGACGACCGGCACGGGCACGGGCACTGGACCGAGTGCCGTCCGCGGAGGAGACCGACCGTGAATAAGATCCTCGAGGGGGCCCGGCGGGCGCTGGCCGCAGAAGACCTTGATGCGCTCCTCGTCTCCTGTGCTGTGGAGGACAGTTTCGGCCGCCACGGAGTCAACCGGCGCTATCTCTCAGGTTTCAGTGGTTCCACGGGGCTGGTTCTTCTCACGGCGGACGCGGCGATCCTCGCCGTCGACTCGCGCTACACCGAGCAGGCTCGGGACGAGTCCCTTGACTTTCAGATCTGGCAGACCCCGCGCGAGCGGCAACGTCAGTGGCTTCCGAAGCTGCTGGCTGATGCCTCGTTGGCGGGGAAGCGGATCGGCGTGTCGCCGGATGACATGAACGTCTCCGAGTATGTCGTGGTACAGGAGGCGGCCGGGTCGTTCGATGCAGGTGCGCAGCCGGAAGTCGTGGCGGCACCGAGGTTTCTGGAGAAGCTGCGTATGCGGAAGACCGCCGCGGAGCAGGCGATGATAGAGAAAGCCGTCGCGGTCGCAGACCGGGCCTACGAAAGAGTCCTTCCTGCAGTCGCGGCCGGGGCCACCGAGCGCGACCTCGCCCTTGCAGTCGAATCGGCGGTCAGGGCGGAGGGGGGGGATGGTCTTTCCTTCGAGACGATAGTCGCGAGCGGACCGCGCGCGTCGATGCCGCACGCGGCGCCGGCCGACCGCACCGTTTGCGCGGGCGAGGGTGTGGTGATCGACATGGGAGCCATGGTGGACGGGTACTGCAGCGACCTCACGCGAACGCCGGTGGCGGGTGGGGAACCTTCCGCGGCCCTGCTGGAAATCTATGAGGTCGTGCTCGCCGCGCAGGAGGCGGCGATCGATGGCGTGAGAGCAGGGATGTCCGGCGCTGAGGCGGACGATCTTGCGCGTTCGGTGATCGACGCTGCGGGTCATGGAGAGCACTTCGGGCACGGCCTCGGGCACGGAGTTGGGCTCCAGGTACACGAGGCGCCATATCTCGGAGCGACATCCGAGGATGTTCTCGAAGACGGCATGGTGTTTACCATTGAGCCTGGCATCTACATCCCCGGCTGGGGAGGAGTGCGCATCGAGGACGTCGTTGTCATGGCGGGCGGGAGGGCGCGCACTCTGAGCCGGGCCAGCAAATCTAGAAACGCCGAGGAGAGCCAATGATTGCAACGGGCGAGCTCAAGAAGGGCGTGACCATCGAACTGGACGGCAAGCTGTTCCAGGTGCTGGAGTACTCTCACATCAAGATGGGGCGGGGCTCCGCACAGGTCCGAATCAAGCTCCGGGATGTTCGTGCGGGCAGCACCATCGAGCACACAGTTCAGGCGGGGACGAAGTTCAACCGGGCACGCGTCGAGAGGCGCGAAATGCAGTATCTGTACGCTGACGCTGAGTTCTATCACTTCATGAACACCGAAACCTTCGAGCAGGTTCCGGTGGCGGTCGATACGATCGGCGAGGCGAGCCTGTACCTGAAAGAGAACGACGTCTCACAGCTCGTGCTCTACGGAGACGAAGTCATCGGCATCGAACTACCGATCACCGTGGACCTCGCCGTCGCCGAGACCGACCCGGGCTTCAAAGGCGACACCGCAACCGGAGGCACGAAGAAAGCCAAGCTCGAGACCGGGCTGACCGTACAGGTCCCGCTGTTCATCGAGACGGGAACCATGATCCGGGTAAACACCGACACCGGCCAGTACGTGGAGCGCGTGAGCTAGAACGGCAGGGAGGGACTGTGCCGAGAGAACCGCTGCCGGTTTCTGCGGTCGTCAGCCTGATCCGAGACATCTTCGAGAGCAGTGAACTGTTCTCCGATCTCTGGGTGATCGGTGAGGTTTCCAACTACACGCAGTCACAGATGGGACACCGTTACTTCTCGCTCAAAGATGAGAAGTCGATCCTTCGAACGGTCCTCTTCCGCGACTCAATGCCCAGGACGAGACTTCAGAACGGCGACCGCGTGCTGGCACATGGCCGCATATCGCTCTACGTGCCTCGCGGCGATGTGCAGCTAATCTGCGACTTCGTGCGGCCCGAGGGGGTGGGCATCCAGGCCGCCCGCCTCCAGGAAGTGCGCGAGCGGCTCGAACGAGAGGGATTGTTCGATCCGGCCCGCAAGCGAAGCCTCCCTCCGTTTCCGCGACGGATCGGCCTCGTCACGTCGGCAACCGGGGCTGCATTACAGGACGTCAGGCGGGTTCTGGCGTCCCGCTGGCCGCCCGCCCGGTTGGTCGTGGCCTCGTCGCTCGTGCAGGGTGAGCAGGCGGTCCACCGGCTGCTGGAGTCGCTCGAGAACCTGTCGCGGGAGCCGGACCTCGACTTCGTGATCCTGGCGAGGGGCGGCGGAAGCGCCGAGGACCTCGGAGCGTTCAACGACGAGGCCGTGGCCCGGGCCATCTTCGCGTTTCCGACCCCGGTGGTCACCGGGCTTGGGCACGAGACCGACTGGACGCTCGCCGATCTCGTCGCCGACGTTCGGGCCCCGACGCCGAGTGCCGCCGTGGAGCGGAGCACCCCCGACATCGCGGAACTACGGATCTCGATCACCTCCATGCTGCGGCGGACTGAGGGGAGCGCCACCCGTGCAATAGCGCTCGGACGTCGTGATCTTCAGACTCGCAGCGGGAGAATGACCCGAGCCATCCCGCCGTTTGGAACTCTGCGCCGCGATTGCGATGATGGCCTCGGGCGCATGGCACTGACGATCCTCAAGAGCACATCGGCCGCCCGCACCGTGCTGGCTGAGGTCGCCGCCCGGGCGGGAGCTCTGGATCCGCGGCTGACGCTGCGAAAGGGGTTTGCTGTGGTCGAGCATGAGGGCAGTGGAACCGTCGTCAGCTCTGTCTCGGCGGTGAAGCCCGGCGATCTTCTGCGGATCGGCGTTGAGGATGGAACGTTCAGGGCGGAGGTGCGCTGATGGACGAGATGCAGGGAGAGCTCGGGGCGAGCTTCGAGGATCTGCTGGCTCAGCTCCAGCAGGCGACCGAGCGCCTGGAGACGGGAAAGCTCGGCCTCGAAGAGTCGGTGACGCTGTACGAAGAAAGCGCCACGCTGGTGGAGCGATTGCGCACTCTCCTCGATGAGGCCGAAGAGCGCGTCCAGAATGTGCAGAAACGCTTCGAAGCTCGCTGAACCTGGGGTCAGTGGCGGGTGGAAACCCTGCCGCCCTCATGCCAGTATCTCCCGGTGAACGATCGCGATGGCCTTCGGGTCGCATGGCTCACCACCGGCCGGGGTCCCGGCTCTTTCGGCGCTCTCGAGTACCTCCTGCGAGCTGTTCGTGAGGGTCTGCCGGTCAGCCTGGCGGTTGTCTTCGTGAACAGAGACCGGGGCGACGCTGAGCCCACCGACCGACTGATCGCCCTGGTCGAGGCCGCGGGAATCCCCGTCGAGACGCTTGCTTCCGTGGCATTTCGCAAGGCGCGCGGCGGTAAGCTGTCGCGTCCCGGAGAGCCACTCCAACCCTGGCGTCTCGAATACGACGATGCCGTCGCCGAACGGCTGCGGAAGTATGAGTTCGACGTCGGTGTGATGTTCGGTTACATGCTCATCGCGAGCGAGCGTCTGCATCGCGCGTTCCCGTTCCTGAACGATCATCCCGCGCTGCCGGACGGTCCGGTGGGCACCTACCAGCAGGTTATTCGTGAACTGATCCGGACCGAGGCGACGGAGTCCGGTTGCATGATGAACCGCGTGACCGGTGACGTGGACAGGGGTCCGGCAGTGACGTACTGTCGCTACCCCCTGCGGGATCCGGCCAACCAGTCACTCTGGGACGCACGCGGCGAGTCCGGGCCGGAGTTCGATGCCGGCGACCCGCTATTCGATGATATCCGAGCTCGGGGAGTCCGCCGCGAGCGACCGTTCGTGGTCGAAACCCTTCGTGCGATCTCGACAGGGCAGATCCAGATCGCACCCGGCTCACCCGTCGACCTTACGGCTGCTGTCGAGGCTGCGCTTCTAGAACCGCGGACGTAATCGGTGGGCTAGTCGAACCCACCCTCGGCCCAGGTCCGAATCAGGTCTCCTCCGATCGCGATCTTGCCCGGGACGGCAAGGCTCTGATGGCGACCCGCGATCGCGGTGAGGATCTCGTCGCGGTCGAACCAACGGACGTCGTTCATCTCTTCCGCATCGAAGTTGATCTCAGTGGTGAGGGGGATGGCGTGACAGCCGATCATGAGCGAGGAGGGGAAAGGCCAGGGTTGGGATGCGTGGTAATGGACGTCTTTGAGAGATATCCCTGCCTCCTCCTGGACCTCTCTCATGACCGCCTCTTCAATCGACTCGCCGTGGTCCATGAAGCCGGACAGGCACGAATAGAAAGACCCACGTATGCCCCAGAGGCGGGACTGTCCCAGGAGACAGCGGTCACCGTCGTGAATGACGACGATGATGACCGGATCCGTGCGAGGGAAGTGTTCGGCGTTGCAGGATCTGCAGCGCCGCTGCTGGCCGCCACGCTCGGGTTGCGTCTCCCCGCCGCAGCGGCCGCAGTACTGATGGCGCGTGTGCCAGTCTATCTGCGCCTTCGACTGGGCGATGATTCCGGTTTCAGCGATGGGGAGTTCGGCGGCGATGGCCCGGGCATCTTCGAAGCCGGTGTTCGGTTCGAGGCCGAGTGTGGCTGGGTCCGAGGCAGACGTGTCGATCGCGAAGTGGGCGACGCCGTCGCCGATCCCGAGAAGGACCGGTTCCGGGGCGTCCCACCCCAGGTGGTCGAGGATGTCGGGACTCGTCCAGGAGAGGTGTGGCTCGCCCCCGGCGGGTCGTTGCACCGCGATCTGGAGGCTGTGCAGCGCCAGGTACTTGCTGGCCGGATCCTTCTTCGCGCTCTCCAGCCAGGTGCTGTCCCTCCGCTGGACCTCGCCTCGGTCCAGCGGATTGCCTGAGAAGTACTGCTGCATGATGTACGCCCGCCTTCGCCGCCTTGATGCCCGCCATTCTGGCCGAACGTCGCGCGCGGCGCTAACCTCCGGCTTCACCGCGGGCCTGGCGGTCCGGCCCCGACAGTGCCACAGACGGCTATACTCGTCGGGATGACCGATCCTCTTCGTACATGTCCCGATTGCCGGCATGCTCACGACGCGGCCGACAACTATTGCCGCAACTGCGGGATGTTTCTCGCCGCTACGCGGGACGTCGCGGTGGTTGAGCCCGGCCTCCCGGCGACGCGGCCCCGTGCCCCTGCTCTGCCGGCGCCCGTGAAACGTGCTGTCACGGCGGTTGCGGTTGGCGCGGCGGTTCAGGTCGGGATGAGCCTGGCCGGCAAGTACCTGCTAAAGCAGGCGGCGAAACAGGCCTTGACCGCTCCGGCCCGAACCATAGGGAACGGAGCGGGCAGGAAAGTCCGGAAAACGGCGCCGTCCGGCGTGCCCGACGACGTGGTTGCCGTGAACGAGACGGTCGTCGTCCATCGCGCATGGTTCAGGCGCTGACGGCCGGTTCCCGGGGCGCCGCATGAGCACTGTACGTTGGCCGGTTCTTCGCTACGATTGACGGGTGCTCGGGCCGGTGCCCGGGCACGGCTTTGATGGGAGTGTGACATGGCCTACGGAGCCGGAATCGCAAAGGGGCTCGGGCTCACCGCCCGTCAGCTGTTCCGTCCCCCGGTCACTATCCAGTACCCGGAAGAGCGTCGCTTCATCCCGGTCAACGCTCGCACCAACCTTCTCTGGTTCGAGGAGCGCTGCACCGGGTGCAGCACATGCGCGCAGGCCTGCCCCGACGGCTGCATCCTCGTTGAGACGAGCCCCGGCGCGGAGGGTCGCCGCAACATCGAACGCTATGAGATCGACTTTCGGATCTGCATGTATTGCGGCCTCTGTACGGAGGCCTGCCCCTACGAAGCGATCCAGCCCGGAGGTCCTCTGGACGACGCGGTCTATCAGTTCGACGAGATGTACCGCGACAAGCATGCCCTCACGCGGATGGCTCAGTCCTTCTTGAGCTCGAATGAGAGCAGATATCCGAACGGCGCTGCCGCCCCGGCAGAAGACGCCGACTACCACCGGCTGTAGGTCACGAATGGCGACTATCAATGTTGACGGCCGCACCATCACCGCACCGGACGGAGCGCCGCTCGTCGAGGTCCTCAAGAACAACGGTGTCTATGTCTCGAGCCTCTGCTATCTCGATGGTCTGAAGCCGTACGCAGGCTGCCGCTCGTGCCTCGTTGATATCGAGGGACCGCCGGGCCTGCAGCTTTCGTGCACGGCGACGGTACAGGACGGCATGGAGGTGCGAACCACCACCGATGAGGTGAAGGAGGCGCGACGCGCGGTCCTCAGCCTCATCCTGGCGAATCACAGCGATCGCTGCCTCACCTGTCACCGGCGTGAGCACTGTCATCCGGGAGACATCTGCCTTCGCGACGATGTGGTCACCCACCGCTGCCTCACCTGCTCGAAGAACTACCGCTGCGAGCTTCAGGTGACCTGCGAGGCGGTCGGAATGTCGGAGGTCGAGCCCTGGATCGGTGAGGAACGATCCTGGTATCAGCACCCCCACCCGCCGGCGGACAGGTCGAATCCGTTCATGGAGTTCGACCCCCAGATGTGCATCATCTGCACCCGCTGCCAGCGGGCCTGCGAGGAGAAGCGTCACACCGGCGCGATCACCCTCAGCGGCAAGGGCTGGGATGCTCGCATCGCCTTTGGCGCCGGAGGCCTCATTCACGAGAGCAACTGCGATTTCAGCGGAGCCTGTATCGACGTCTGCCCGACTGCCGCGTTGATGGAGCATCCGAACAAGTGGGTGGCCAAACCGGACCTCTGGACTACGACGACCTGTGACTCCTGCGCTCTGGGGTGCTCCATCAAGGTGGGGTCCGCGGACGGACGCGGTGTGATCGTCCGGCCCGGCGAAGGTAACCCGTTCAGCGGTGACCAGATCTGTGTACGCGGCCGCTACCATTACGATGCGCTGCGCCCGAAGGAGCGACTGTCGCGCCACCGAATCCGCCGGGGGAGGGTGCAGGCCCCCGCGGGCACCGCGGCAGCTGTGGCGGCCGCGGCCCGCGCCCTTCGCGAGGCCCGGGACAAAGGCCCTGTATGTGTGCCTGTCGGAAGGACCGCGAGCAACCGAGAAGAGCGGAGTGCCGCGGCGCCTGCGCGTTACCACCGGTGGCAGGGGCGTGGTCTAGC
>CAZHMF010000076.1:0-10363 GCA_964533605.1 uncultured Anaerolineaceae bacterium | reverse complement strand
GTCATCGAACTCGGAGAGTTCATCTCCTCGCCGTACGCGGGGAAGCTGCTCGCCGACCTGGGCGCCGATGTCATCAAAGTCGAGCCTCCCGAGGGCGATCGTGCCCGCCGCCACGGGCCGTTTCCGGGCGACGAGGCTCATCCCGAGAAGAGCGGCCTCTTCCTCTTTCTCAACGGCGGCAAGCGCAGCATTACCCTCAATCTGGACTCCACAGCAGACCGGAACATTCTCCTCGGCCTGGCCGAAGAGGCCGATATCGTCATCGATAACCGCGACCTCACGGCTATCGAAGGGTCCGGAGTCGACAACGAGTCTCTCGCTGCGGTGAACCCCGCGCTCGTGTTCGTTTCAATCACGCCGTACGGTCTCGGAACGCCGAGAGGCCACTGGCTCGGCACGGCGCTGACCACCACCGCAGCGAGCGGTGTCGCCTACCGGATCGGCGATCCCGACCGTGCCCCGCTATGGCTGCCGTATTGTGCGGCCGACTTTCAGGGCGGCATTCACGCGGCCATCGCCGCCCTCGCCGCTCTTCGTGTGCGGCGCCGCGACGGCGAGGGCCAGCACGCCTGGATCGCGCAATCGGAGGTCCTCGGGAGCTACCTCTCCGGCTCCGCCCTGCCGGCCTACGTTCTTCAGGGTCAGTTGCGGCCACGGGCGGGCCGTCACATGCCGGCGTTCTATCCCTGGGAGGTCGCCGAAGCGGCCGACGGATACTTCGAAGTGATCACCATGGTCGACGACCAGTGGGGCCGGTTCGTTGAGCTCATGGGCAACCCGGAGTGGGCGAAGGACGAACGGCTGCAGAATCGCTGGCTTGCCTGGGAGTGGGCGGAGGAACTGGACGCCTACTGGCATCCCTGGCTCAGAGAGCGGACCCGGGCCGAGCTCAGCCGGCTCTTCAACGAGCATCGCATCGCGTTCCAGCCGGTTCACACGGTCGCCGAGATGGTCGAAAGCGAGCAGCTCGAAGCTCGGGGCTTCTGGATCGACATGGACCACCCGGTCGCCGGACGGTACCGGACTCTTGGTCCGCCCTACCGGCTCTCGGCCGACGACGTCGGCCCGGGCGCACCGGCGCCCCTCCTCGGAGAGCACGCCGAGCAGCTTCGAGACGGGACTCGCCGTTGGCTCGCGCCCCCGGCTCTTCCGGTCGATGCCGCTGCAGCCGGCGGCAACCTCCGCTTGCCGCTCGAGGGTGTCCGAGTCCTCGACCACGGGCACGTCTGGGCGGGTCCTCTCCTCGGGACCACGCTTTCGGAGCTCGGTGCAGACGTGATCAAGATCCTCCCGGCGGGCCGGATGACGGGTGCCTCGATGGGCGGCCAGGGGCTTCCCGGGACGGCCGGCTCGCGAGCCGACGCGCCGCCTGACGATCCGCAGCAGTATCACGGGTTCGACCGTGGCAAACGCAGCGCCACCCTCAACCTCGCCAGCCCCGAGGGGAAGGATCTCTACCTCCGCCTCGTCGAGATGAGCGACGTCATCGTCGAGAACTTTTCACCGCGAGTGCTGCCTTCTCTGGGGCTCGGATACGAAGAACTGCGAAAGGTGAATCCCGGGATCATCATGGCATCGCTCTCGGCCGTCGGCGCCACACCGGGCCCCTGGGCGGAACGCCTCACCTACGGGCCCTCTCTCGCCGCCCTGTTCGGCATCAAGAGCCTGCTCGGCTACCACGACGATCCGATGCCGCGGGAAGACGCGGCGGACCTCGATCCGACTGCGGCCGGGCACGCCTCGGCGGCCGTGATCGCGGCACTCCTCCGCCGGGACCGCACCGGTGAGGGCCAGCACATCGCCATGGCCCAGAGCGAGAGCGCCCTCCAGCGGATCGCGGAGCCGATCTTCGACTACCTCTTCAACGGGCGTGTCGCCGGCACCCAGGGGAACCGCTACCCGGGAATGGCACCTCACGGGATCTACCGGGCAGCCGGGGAGGACTCCTGGATCGCCATCGCGGTCCGGGATCAAGACGAGTGGGACCGGCTTCTCGATCTCGCCTACCGCGATTCCAGCAACCTGGACGACCCGCGTTTCGCAACCCTCGAGGGGCGTATCGGCGCAATCGATGATCTGGACGCCGCCATGGAAGCCTGGACCCGATCCCACGAAGCGATGGCGCTCGCCGAGCGGCTCCAGACGGCGGGGGTACCGGCCCATCCGGTCATGGGTCCACCCGACCTGGCCGGGGACGAAAACTTCGAGGCGGTCACGCGAGCGGCGGTCACCGTGGGACCGCACGCGAACCTCTCGCTGGACTCGCTCTACTCGGGCGTGGTCTGGAAGCTCACGAAGACCCCGGGAGTGGTCCAGCGGGCCGTGCCCGGCACCGACGATGACAACGCTTACGTGTTCGGGGAGCTGCTGGGGCTCTCGTCCGGGCGCATGGGGGAACTGCGGCGGGCCGGGGTCATCTAGAGCCGACGGTCCGGCCTACCACGTGGGCGCCCGGCACTCCCCCGGCTCCCGGGCCGTAGCTCCTTCCGGCGCCGTTTACGATTGGTCCTGGGTGGCCGGCAATTCCGGACCCGGCCGGCGCACCACGCCGGTGATCCGGTCCGCCTCCTCCTGAGTCATCTTTCCCTCCACCACGAGCTCGGCAGCCTGAACCGGAGATAGATCGCTGTGGCCGAGCGCTTCCAGCCGCAGCGTCCTCAGCCTGCGCGAGAACGTGAAGAGCAAGACGATCGCCCCGAGGAGGGCAGCCGACGAGACGGCCACCGCAGTCGGTGCCCCCACTGCGTCGGTCGCGATCGTCACCGGGACGACGCCGAGGGGCATGAGCCCGAATGACATCATCATCACCGCCATGACCCTTCCCCTCACCTCCTGGGGAAGCGTGGCCTGGATCACCGTGTTGTTCGTGGCCATGAAGATCATCTGGCCGACACCCGAGAGAATCAGCAGCACCAGCGCGACTTCGAGCGATGGCGCCAGCGCAAAGCAGAGGAGGAAGGCCGCCATCGCAAGCCCGCCGAAGAGCATGTGCCGTCCCTTGTCCGGGCGGTCGTCGAAGTTGGCAGCGACGATGGCACCGGCAAGACCACCAACACCGGTTGCCGCCGCCAGGAGACCGAGCACAACCCCCGACTCGTTCCCGAAGACGTCCTTCGCGAAGACCGGAAGAAGCTGTTGAACCGGAAATGAGAAGAGCGGCAGGATGACCCCGGCGAGCAGCAGCAGCTGCATCAACTTGTCGCCCATGATGTATCGGAAGCCGCCGGTGAAGTCGTCTTTGAACGAGCCACGTTCGGTCTGGGAGACCATTCCGTGACGCGGCAGGTGGAGCTCCGAGGCACTTGCGACCACGAAGAGCCCGAAGGTCAGCATGTAGACCCAGCCGATCCCGATTGGAGCGATGAGGATCCCCGCAGCCGCAGGCGCTACGATCCGGGTCAGGTTCATCCCGCCCATCTGGAGCGAGATCGCGTTCATCAGCTTGTGCTGGGGAACGAGGTTCGGCACGAGTGCCTGCCGCGCAGGCATGTTGAACGAGAAGATGGCGCCGGTAACGATCGCGACCACGATGAGATGCCAGAAACGCACAAGGTCGGTGAGGATCAGAACCGCGAGGATGAAGCTCGCCAGCGCAGCCGACATCTGCGTGATTATCAGCAGGTTGCGTTTGTTGACCCGGTCGGCGACGACGCCGCCGAACGGTGCGATGAACAGCATCGGAAAGGCCACACTGACTGAGATATAGCCGAGCGCTGCGGCCGAGTCCGTGATTTCGAACGCAAGAAACCCCCGCAGCAGGAATTGCATCTGCATTGCCATGAAGAATGCGAGATTGCCGGTGAAGTACCAGGCATATTCGGGCTCGCTGAGAGAGGTGAATGTGGACCGAAGGGAAGAGGGGTTCAGCCGGTCACGGAGATAGGAGGTCCCCCACAACGTTCTGCGGCTCGCCTCCTGGGCCTCAGTCGCCACCGCACCCCCGGCTCCGCCAGCAGGCGATTCTCACACATCTCGGTAGCGGTCTCACTCCCACAGTATGGGCTCCAGCCACGGCAGCGGCATCACTGCTCTGTGCAGGCCATATACAATCCCCGCAATGATTGACCCACAACGGCTCTATCACATCGGTGTCGTGGTCCCTTCGATCGAGGCTGCGATCGACGAACTCGGACCCGCCTTCGGCTACACCTGGTCGAGCGTTCGCGAGGCGAAGTTCGACCTCACCACGCCGGCGGGCCCCGCCCGGGGGAATGCCCGGATCGTCTTCGCCCGCCCCGGCCCGCCCTGGCTCGAGGTCATCGAGGCCCCCGATGACTCCATCTGGTCGGCCGCCCGTGGGGCGGCCCTTCACCATCTCGGCTACTGGGTCGACGACCTCGAGAAGGAGAGCCGTCACCTGGCCTCGCTGGGGATGCAGTTCGAGATCGGCCGCCGCGACGAAAGCGGGCGGCTCACGGGGTTCGCCTACCATCTCAACCCGCACGGCGGCCGCGTCGAGATCGTCGACGAACGGGCCCGCGATGGATTGGAGCGCTGGATCAACGAAGGGCTCTGAAGCCCCCTTTTCAGCTGCTCTGATCTTCTGACCAGAGCGGCGAGCTGGCTTTCATGAAGCGCAGCAGCATCCGCATCTCGCAGACCCGCGTCCCATCTTGCGCGTCGGCATAGGTCTCGTACCAGAAGAACTCCGTCTTCGGGCTCTGGCCGACCGCGAGCACTTTCCCATGGACGGTGTAGGGGGTGTCGACCAGCGCCGGTCCGTTGATCGCCCGGAGCTCGATCGCGCCGAACAACCCCACAGACCGCTTCACCTTCTGCCGGATCGTCGCCACGCACGGCTGGTAGAGCAGGCCGACGTTCGAGTCGGGAATGAGCACCCGCTCGCCCCAGCGCGAGGGAGTGACGTTCCAGTGCAGCACCTCGGCGGCGCTCGCAAGCCGCTTCTCGAGGTCGGCACTGCTGATCATCATGCCCGTCTCCGGGATCTCGTCTCCGACCTGGATGCCGGAGAGGATCCGGCAACCGCTCGAATCGATCTCATCGAGCGAGATCTTCTGGAGGTGGGTCGGCTCGCCTGTGTCACCGGCCGCGATAGTCCCCTCCGCGACGAGCATGCCGTCATCTCTGCGGGCCCAGCAGTCGACCTGCTGCGGGCCGTCGGACTGCGGCCTCCGCACGAATGCGCGGACCGCTTCCCGATCGAGCGTTGCGTTTCGGAAGAAGAGTGAGAGCGAGCCCCGTTCAAGCCATTGCTCCCCAAATGCCTCCACAGCGAGCGGAGGGAACAGGTTCATGTGGTGCGAGCCGGCGACGGTTCCGCCCCGGAACCCCAGGCGCTGGGCCGTCGCCCTGTCGTGGATGCTCCCCTCCCCGGCGGCGGCCGCCGGGTTGATGACGTTTCGGAGGGGACCGGCGAGGACGCCCGGCTCCTCCTCTGTAATGGCTGGCTGGGTCGTCTGCGTCACCGCATCCACCTCCGCATTCGATTCCCCGCCATCGTACAGCAGCGGGGAGCGAGGATGTGGTTCACCCCGAATCCGCGGGGCGTCCTCACCGCCGTGCGAAGAGCCCGCGGCTCAGACCCGCTCGATCCCCACGCGTGTGCCACGCATCACCGCCGACGGCTGCCACTCGGTGATCCAGTACTGCAGATGCCCGTAGCCACCTGCCAGGTGGAGCCACTTGATCATGCCCGGCTCCGCGTCGTTCGGCCCCTTCCAGTCGGGGAACTGGTAGGGCTCGAACCCGTTGTACATCATGACCTGACCCGGCGCTCCGCCGGGGGCGAGCCGCACCGGGACCCGGAATTCACCCTGGTCGTTGAACACGCGCACCATCGTGTTGTCTTCGATCCCCAGGCGCTCGGCGTCGCGGACGTTCATCTCCAGGTGTGGCGTTCCCCGGTTGGTCCCCAGCATCATTTCGTTTGCGATATTCAGGGAATGGATGCTCCAGCGGTTGTGGCCGCTCGTCACGCGGAACGGGTACTCCCCGCCCGTCCGCGGCGGCGGCTTGTAGACCGGCAGATGCTCGTCCGCCTCGATGAACCAGGGATGCTCGATGAGGAACTGGGCCCGCCGGGTCAACGTCGGGTAGGGCTCGCCCTTCTCGACGTGATTGCGAAACGGCACGAAGGTCTCGTCGTTGCTGGGCTCCGTCGCCTGGGCCAGCGCCCGCGGTGAGATGCCCAGGGCCTGGAAACGATAGAACCCCTGCCGGCGAACGCCTTCGATGCTCGCATCCGCCTGCAGTGAGCCGGTGACGGCCGAGTCGCGCAGCATCTCATCCGCCATCGTCTCGAGATCGTTGAAGACACCCCCACGCGTGTAGAGGCTGTGGATCTTCGTGAGGTCGTGGTCGCCGCCCCGTGCATCCTTGTACGGCTCAATCCCGCGCGCCCTGGCCCGCTCCTGGAGCGACGCGGCGAGCCGCCCGAACGCCTCCCACTCGTCGACCGCCTCCCCCGGCGGCTCGACCGCCTGATCGCAGAAGGCAACATGCATGATGTGGGTCGTTGGCGTTCCGAACGCGATCTTCTCGTACTGGTTGGCGATCGGCAGCACATAATCGGAGTGGAGCGCCGTCGTGCTCATGCGGACGTCGAGGGTCACGATCGCCTTGAGCTGCGGCCAGAGATGCTCCAGCAGCCGGCGCCCTCCGCCACGGGCCCTCCGGATGAGATTGCCGCCGCATTCGAAGAGAACGCGCGGCGGATGTTCGACGCGGGGATAGTCCACACCCGACCACCAGCCGGCGTCGACCGCCTCCCGAAAGTACTCGTCGAACGGCCGTTGCATCGAAGGATCGTGCCAGGAGGCATTCTCCCAGGCGGCCCGATAACCGGCGTGCCGGTACCAGAAGAAGACCGGGGGAAACATCCCACCCCGGCCCCCGGCGGCCGATGCCTTCGCTCCCTCGATTGCGATCATCGCTGCCGTCAGGGTCGGGTCCTCCTCCCTGCGGGCCGCCTCCCCCTTCGCCCTCCCTTCGAGCATGGCGACGACCTCGTCGGGTCCCCGCTTTGTCTTTGCGGCGAGCGTGAAGGAGCCGTCGAACAGGCCGGTCATCCAGCCCCTCACACCGGTGCCGTGCTTGCCCCAGTTGCCCGTCAGAGCGAGGAGGAGGATCTCCGCCCGCTCAACGAGATCGCCGTGGTAGTACTTGCCGTTGCCGAGGGAGCCGATGATGTTGGTCCGCTTCGCGGCCACCTTGCGGGCAATTCCCCGGATGGTACCGGCGGCGATGCCGGTGATCTCGGCAGCGTCGTCGGGCCCGTAGGCGGCGAGCCGGTCCTCCACGAGGGAGAGGCACGGCCGCACCTCTCGGTCGCCGCCAAGCGTACGCACGGTGTACTCCCCGGCCAGCGCAGGCCGGACCTCGCCCCAGCGCAGTATTCCCCGGGGTGCCTTAGCCGGAGATCCGGCCGCTTCGTCCCAGACATAGAACTGCTCGTCGGAGCCGTCGGCCTCCAGATCGGACTCTCGAAGGAAGCGGCTGGTCTCGGGGTCGACGAGCAGCGGCAGATCCGTCTGCTCGCGCACGAAGGCTTCGTCCACGAGGCCTTCATCGAGGATGACCCGGCACATCGAGAGTGCGAATGCGGCGTCTGTCTCGGGCTTGATCGGTACGAAGAGGTCCGCATGCACCGCCGAGGGGGAGACGTCGGGGGCGATGGTCACAACCTCCGCACCCCGGTAGCGCGCTTCCGTCAGGTAGTGAACCCAGGGGATCCGTGTGTAGACCGGGTTGCCATACCAGATCAGGACGAGTTCGGAGTGGAACCAGTCATCCACACTGCTCACGGGGTCGAAGGTTCCGAATGTCAGGTAGTGCCCCGGTGCGAAGTCGTTGATCTCGGCGTTGATGTCGGTCGTGAGCCCGCCGATAAGCCCCAGGTAACGCCCTCGACCGGCCCCTCCCCAGGTGCCCACGTTACCTCCTGAGGGGGCGATCACGGATTCCGGCCCGGTCTCCTCGATCGCATCCAGCACGTGGTCGGCGATCTCGGTGCAGGCCTGGTCCCAGCTGATCCGCTCCCACGAACCGGCCCCTCGCTCGCCCGTGCGCTTGAGCGGGTAGAGAAGACGTTCCGGGGCATCGAGCATTCGCGACCAGGCCGCGCCCTTCTGGCACCCCATCGGGTTCATGTCGGGGACGTCATCGTTGACGGCCGGGATGGTGCCGGCCTGCTCCTCGCGGACGATCTTTCCGTCCTTGAGGTACACCCTCTCCGGACAGTTGCCCGGGTAACAGTTGATGCAGTGCGAGGCCCAGAAGACCTGATCCCAACGCCAGCGCTCGCCGTAGGACTCGTGGTCGGCGGATCGGTTGGCTCTCTGAGCAGTCATGCGCGGCCTCCTGGACGGATCGCCTGTGTGTCACCCTCCTGCGGGCGGCCCCTGCAGGTTCCGGGGCGGCGCTTCGAGGGACAATGACGGGGATCAGGGCGGGGACCGCGCGGCGGCGTGGTGGTTGCCGGACGGCCGCCACCGACGCGGACCCGCGGCATCTGCCGGTCCACTTGATTTGCCCGGCTTCGGCGCCTGCCCGTACGATCGGTGCACGCAGGAGAACCAGATGGCGGAATCAAACGGAGCCGGCCCCGGCTCGGACCGGGATGTCGTGCTGGCGCACAGCTCCGATCTCCACATCGGCGGTCATAGCGGTCCCGCTGATGTCCACATCCTCGAGTCGGTTGTCCGCACCGCGACGCACAACGCCGCGGACGCGCTGATCCTCGCCGGCGATATCTTCGATCACAACCGGCTGCCCCTGGCAGTGCTCGACGAGGCGGCGCGAATCCTCGGCGACGCGGACCTGCCCGTACTGATCCTCCCGGGAAACCACGACTGCCTGGCCGCTTCCTCCGTCTACCGGCGGGGAGGGATCGGAGACCCGGAGAACGTACGCGTCTTCGGCGTCACAGATGAAGAGAAGATCGTCATCCCGGAGCTCGAACTGGGCCTGTGGGGGCGTCCGCACAATGACTACCTCGACATGGCGCCGCTGCGCAACGCGCCCGCGCGCTTCGCCCGGCATCAGATCGTAGTCGCACACGGGCACTGGCTCGAACACCAGCACGACGGCCATCGTTCGTGGCTGATGACCGACGAGGAGATCGCCGCCGTTGATGCGGATTATGTCGCGCTAGGTCACTGGGACCGGGCGACAATCGCCGGCGACGGATCCGTCGCCGCCTACTATTCGGGTAGCCCCGACCTCGCGAAGACGCTGAATCTCGTTCGCCTCGACGGCACGGCGGGCCCGGACGTCTCCCGGGTGCCGATCATGCAAGCCGGTTCCGGCGTCGAGTTCCGCCCACCTCTCACTGGGGGCGCGCACGAAACGCCGGCACAATAGCGGAGGGAGGGTTGGATTCGCGTCCCCCCTCGTTCGGCTGTTCGGTCCGGCCACTACCGGCCCGCGGCCAGAGCCCGCCCCGGCAGTAGCTCTCGCACCCGGAACTCGGAACTCGGCATCCGGAACTCGGAACTCGGGACTCCTGTCAGGCCTGCGCGACCGCCCCGGATGAAGTCAGGCCGGCAACCCGAGCGCTGTCGTGGCCCAGCCATTCGCCGAGAACCTCCGCCGAGTGCTCACCGGGATGGGCCCCGGGACCTCGGATCTCCACCGTCGTCCGTGAGAAGCGGGGAGCCGGAGCAGGTTGCGTGACGCCTGCGATCTCCACAAACGACTTCCGCTGCACATTGTGCGGATGCTGAACGGCTTCACTTATCGGGAGCACCGGTGCGAAGCAGACATCGGTCGCCTCCATGAGCTCACACCACTCGGCCTGGGTCTTCGACCTGAAGAGAGCGGCGAGGCGCTCCTTCAGATGCCTCCATCTCGCCGGGTCCATCTGGCCTTCGAACTCAGGGTCGTCCGCCAGCCCCGTCCGCTCGAGCAGCTCCGCATAGAATTGAGGCTCGATGGAGCCGACGGAGATGTACTTCCCGTCGGCGCACTCGTAGGTGTTGTAGAAGTGCGAGCCGGTGTCCAGGAGATTCGTGCCCCGCTCCTCTGAGAATCGGCCCATCGAGGCCATTCCGTGGAAAGTGGCCATGAGCACCGCGGCCCCGTCCACCATGGCGCAATCGATGACCTGGCCCTTGCCTGACAGACGAGCCTCGAGGATCCCGCAGACCACGCCGTAGGCCAGGAACATCCCGCCGCCGCCGAAGTCGCCGATGAGATTCAGCGGTGGAACGGGCGCCTCGCCTTCGTGACCGAGGTGGGCAAGGCACCCGGCGAGCGAGATGTAGTTGATGTCGTGGCCGGCTGCCTGGGAGTAGGGGCCCTCCTGTCCCCAGCCGGTCATCCTTCCGAAGACGAGGCGGGGATTGCGTTCCCGACACACTTCCGGACCCACCCCGAGCCGCTCCATAACGCCGGGCCGGAATCC
>CAZHMF010000075.1:6431-10614 GCA_964533605.1 uncultured Anaerolineaceae bacterium | reverse complement strand
GCCGCCGCCGGGGGCACCCTCGCGATCCGCAGCGCCGGCCCCGCGCCCTCCCCCCTCCTCCTCTCCGCACGCGACATCGCGGGCTACTGGGCACGCATCTGGCGGGAGGAGGCCGGACCGCCGGCGGCCCGCAGCGATGTCCCCTACGAGACGATCGCCGCCCTCGCCGGCGACGGTGCCATCGTTGAAGGGCCGACGCCCCTTGCCCCCGGCGACACGGTCGAGCTGCCCCTACCCGAGCCTCCGCCGGGCGCGAACCCGTCGGCCGCCGGCGGATTCATCTTCTGGCGAACAGGAACGGGCCCCGAGCGACGAATCGTCAGCGGCGGCTGGACGCTGCCGTACCCGTCCAACCGCGGCTGAACGAGGCGCAAGTGAACTCCCCGGCGCTGCACACCCGTCGCCGACGCACGCCCTCAGGCACCCCGCTGGATCGGGACCACTGTCGGCCCTGTGAGGCGCTCGAAGTCCTCGTAGCGCATGGCGATGGTGGTCGCGTGGGTGCCGCCCTGGAAGACGATCCGCTCCTGCCCGGCGAGCGTCGGATCCACGTATACCGGCACGTCGAAGAGCTTGCCGAGAGGCGGCATCGCCCCGAGCTCGCAGTCGGAGAACCGGCCCGAGAACTCGCTCTCCGCGGCGAGCCGCACCGAGGCTGCACCGATGCCCTGGCCCGCCTTCGCGAGATCGACGCTGTGGGCCGCGGGCAGGGCCAGCATAGCCATCTTCTCGTCGACAAACACGATCACGACCTTTGCGAAGGCCTTTCCGGAGACATGCTCACTTGCCGCGATCTCCTGTGAAGTGAAGGCAATGTGATGATCCTGTGTCTCGAACTCGATGCTCTCCTTCTTCAGATACTCTCGTACTTTCTCGCTGACGGGCATCCTCAACCCCCTTTCCGCCCGGTGTCGTTGCCCCGTCGCCGGGCACCTTCATCGACGGCACGCGGATTCCCGGCCGTTCTCACGCTCCGGGCACCGGAAATATCCGGTCGAGGCGAAGCTCGCCGTCGGACGCCGTCCCGAGCTCTCTGCCGCATCCGGGAGCAGGGGAGGCCGTGACACGTGTGGTTCGAGCCCGAAGCGTCCCGGCGCCCGTGCCGGCGGCGAAGGCGCATGCCACAGGTATGACAAAAGCGATCGCTCGCCATCTCCGCCTCCTGGCGACAAGTGTAAGTGGGTTGTCACCCCCTGCGTGGCCGTTTGGAAGAGTCCGTCGTGCTCGGGCTCTCGATCAACACGAGGCTGCTTCCTTACTGCGCGTGCTCCGGTCGAGCCGACGGGATGGCCACCACCGCTCCGGCGTGCTCCGCAGGCCGGCACGCTCAATAGAGCATGTCGGAGGTTCTTTTCCGCCCGCGCTCAATAATGGTGACGGACGACCGATGATCAACGGAAGAGGGGGGCCGGCTGCCGCGTGAAGCCCCGGCCGATGGCTGGATGGGAGGAAGAAAGTGCGCTTTTCGGGCGGTCCGGGCAAGACCTCGGGCTCCAGTATCGTCGACCGCATGCCCCTGTTGTTCCTCGTAGCCGTGGTCGGACTGTTCGTCGCCGTCGGAGCGCCGGCCTACGTGCTCCTCTCCGACGCCACCGAAAGGCGGTACGTTGAGGGCTATTCCGAGGCCTGGGCCAGAACCGCGCCGCCCCTCTTCGAGAGGCACTTGGATCGCATTCCCAGCTTCCCCCTCAGCGGGCCGCTTACGGGCGACCGGAGAGACAAGCTGACGGACGACATACGCGCAAACTTCGGTGGTGGTGAACTCCTCGATCTCAAGGTCTGGAGCGCGGGCGGTACCCTCCTCTACAGCCTGAACGGCGACAGGACGGGCACCACGCATCCTCCCAGCCGGGGCTTCGCTGAGGCCCTCGCGGGCACAACATTCGTCGAGGTCGGAGCGGAGGAGGCCTCCGAGGCAACCGGCCGCCCAACGGACATGTGGGTCTTCGAAGCGTACGTCCCACTGGCCGGGCCGGATGGTGGGATCGCCAACGTTGTGGAGCTTCTCTACCCGGCCGATGCCCTGGCCGGCGTCAACGGCGGCCTCATCAAACTGCTGGTCATCCTCTTCGTCGGGGTCGTCGGCGTCGGTCAGTTTGGCTACTACCTCCTCTCCCGCCGGAAGCGCCAGTTCGAGACTCTCACTTTGCACGACCAACTGACGGGCTTTCCCAACCGCCGGGCGTTCCTCGCCCACCTCGAGCCGGAAGCAGCACGAAGGGCTCAGGACCGGCCACTCGCGGTCATCCTCTTCAACGTTGACGGCCAGAGACGGACAAACGACCGCTACGGCCACTCGGCAGGCGATCAGGCGCTCCGTCAGGTCGGTGCGAGGCTCGCTACCGGCGCACCGGGCATCCCGGTCGCCCGCCTCGACGGCGACGAGTTCGCAGTCCTGAGCCGAGTCACCGACGAAGCAGAGGCAAGTTCGCTCGCCTCGCAGATGCTCGCAACACTCGAATCACGACTTCACTTTCCACCGATAGTCGTGACCGCCCGCGGCGGCATAGCGGTCGCCAGGACCCCGGTCTCGACCAGCACCCTCCTCCGCCGGGCCGATGTCGCCCTGGAATACGCCAAGCGGAGCGGGGGCGGAACGGCTGTCGTCGCGAACAAGCAGATGGAGGAGGAGTGGGAACGCCGGCAGCAGCTCGTGGCGGAGCTCGCGGAGGCGGTCTCGAAGTCGGAGCTGGTGCTCGAGTATCAGCCGATCGTCGAGCTCGACACGGGCTCCGTTGTCGGCATGGAAGCGCTCGTGCGCTGGCACCACCCGCAGCTCGGGGTTGTCCCGCCCGGCGAATTCATCGGCCTGGCCGAGGAAACGGGGGCAATCGCGCCAATCGACCGCTGGGTGCGGCAAACTGCGTTGCGGCAGACCCGCCTTTGGATGGAGCGCTATCCGAACCTCGACGAGTTCCAGATCCGCGTCAACGTCTCGGCCCTCGAGTTCGAGCAGCCCGGTCTCGCCGCGGAGATAACCCGCATCCTGCGGACGCAACGACTGAACCCGGCGCGGTTGGAGATCGAGGTCACTGAGACCGCCGTCATGAGCGATCCCGACCGGGCCATCTCACAGCTCCGCGAACTCGCCGGCACCGGCATCCACGTTGCGATCGACGACTTCGGAACGGGCTACTCATCGCTCGCATACCTGCGGGCTCTTCCGGCGAACACGCTCAAGGTGGATCGCAGCTTCGTGAACGGGATCGAGGACGATCGGATGGCGCAGTCCCTCGTCACCAGTCTCGTTCAACTCGGCCGTCAGTTCGGGTTCGAAGTCCTCGCCGAGGGGATCGAGACGCCGGAACAGCACGCCCTTCTCCTCAGGCTCGGTTGCCGGCTCGGCCAGGGCTACCTCTTCGGCCGGCCGATGCCGCCCGAGGCCGCTGAGGAACTCCTCGGCGGCAACCGCGAGCACGCAGCGTAGCCCGCGAAAACGAACGCCGCCCGCTGCGGGCTCCCGATCAGTGACCCACTCGCCCGCGGGCACTCCGCGGACCAGCAGTGCCCGACTGTCGTCGCGCGCCCGCCGCCGGCCTCAGTCGCCCCGTCGCATGTCGGCGAGGACGGGTTCCGCCACGCGTTCGAAGTCCTCGTATTGCATCGCGATCGTCGTCGCGTGCGTGCCGCCCTGGAAGACAATGCGGTCCTGGGCAGCAAGCGCCGGGTCGACGTAGACGGGCACATCGTAGAGCCTGCCGAGCGGCGGCATCGCCCCGAGCTCGCAGTCCGGGAAACGGCCCGAAAACTCACGTTCTTCGGCAAGGCGCACCGAACTCGCGCCAATGCTTTCAGCCGCCTTCTGAAGGTCGACCTGGTGGATCGCGGGCAACACCAGCATCGCCATTTCGCCGTCGGCAAATGCGATCACAACCTTCGCGAACGCCTTGCCGGAGACGTGCTCACTGGCCGCCACCTCCTGAGATGTGAATGCGATGTGATGGTCCTGTGTTTCGAAATCGACTTTTTGCTCCGCCAGGTGCTCGCGGATCTTCTCATTCACCGGCATCCTCAGCCTCCCTTGCGCCGTTCGCCCAACATGACAAAAGCGGGCAGTCGTCATCTCGGCCTCTTTGCTCAAGTGTAATCGGCCTGTCACCCCCGACCGCGAGTTGACGCCCGCAGGGTGGCGCCGGCCCGGTGTGGGCGAGAGACGGTGTCCGCCGGCAATAGCCGGCGGCTC
>CAZHMF010000075.1:0-6331 GCA_964533605.1 uncultured Anaerolineaceae bacterium | reverse complement strand
GGCGCCGGCCCGGTGTGGGCGACGAACGGCGTCCGCCGGCAATAGCCGGCGGCTCTGACTCGGTTGGGTGGGCGGCGCCGGCCCGGTGTGGGCGAGAGACGGTGTCCGCCGGCAATAGCCGGCGGCTCTGACTCGGTTGGGTGGGTGGCGCCGGCCCGGTGTGGGCGACGAACGGCGTCCGCCGGCAATAGCCGGCGGCTCGGACCCGGTTGGGTGGGTGGCGCCGGCCCGGTGTGGGCGAGAGACTGTGTCCGCCGGCGGGGCGTTACGGCAAATAGGGGATCGGGCTCGGCCCGAGTTGCGTCCTCAGAATCGGCTGAGCGTCCTCTACGAAGTCACAGATCAGCGCGCGCGTGTCCCGAGGGTCGACGATGTCCTGCCCCGTCGCCTCCGCCGTCCGGAACGGCGATGCGATCAACTTCAGCCGCCGTTCGATCTCCTCCCGCTTCGCCTCCGGGTCCGGCGCCGATTCGATCTCCCGCCGGTAAGCGGCCGTCGTCCCGCCCTCGATGTGCATCGAGCCCCACGTGGCCGAGGGCCAGGCATAGCGCCGGAACAGTCCCGAATAGCGATGATGTGTCTGCCCCGCCACGCCGAACAGCTGACCGATCACCATCGTGCACCACGGCATCCTGCTCCGGACCGTCATCGCGACGAGGCGCGCCCCCGCCCGCTCGATCCCCTTCTTCTCCTCCTCGAGACCGACCATGAATCCGGGCTCGTTCGCGAGAGACACCAGCGGCAGGTGGAAGGCGTCGCAGAGCTGGATGAGTCGCATGACCTTCTCGCCCGCAGCCACGTCCGTCGCCCCACCCTGGTGGAGCGGCTGATTGGCCATCAACCCGACCGGGTACCCGTTGAATCGCGCCAGACCGGTCACTCGCGCCCGCCCGTAGTCGGGCGCGATCTCGAAGAACGAGTCCTCATCCACGACGTGCCGAATCAGCTTCCGGGCGTCGTAGGGCCGCCGGTCCTTCGGGAAGAATGAGAGCAGCTCTTCGTTGCGCCGACCCGGATCATCATCGCACTCCGCCCGGGGCGCCATCTCCCAGGCGCTCGAAGGCAGGTAGGACAGGAACCGGCGGATCATATCCATCGCTTCGTCTTCGGTTCGCACAAGGTTGTCGACGACGCCGCTGACCTTCGCGTGGATGCGCTCGTCGCCCAGTTCCTCTTTTGTTATGTCGTATCCGAGGGCGGCTTTGACCACCGGCGGACCACCGGGAAAGACCTGGCTTATCCCCGCGACCATCACCGAGAAATGGGCCATCGGTACGTAGACCGCCGGGAGCCCGGCCACCGAGCCCAGGGCCGCCGAAACAACCGGCACTGATTCCAACAACGCCACATCGTGTTTCGTCCAGGAGTTGCCGTCCGGCAGGTATGTGCGCCCGATCTCCTCGAAATGGCCGACCGAACCACCCGCCGCATCGAGCAGCCGAATGTAGGGAAGACGCCACTCGAGGGCACGCTCGGTATCGGAGAGCTCCTGGCCCAGTCCACCGTCGCGCGACCCGCCGGAACCGCCACGGACCGTGAAATCGGACGCGTTCACGATCACCTTGCGGCCATCGATCCGGGCAAAGCCGATGACGGCGGGCTTGGGTGTGAAATCGACGAGCTCGTAGTTCTCGTACTTCCCCCTGCCGGCGAGCCCCATGAACTCCCGGAAGCTGCCCGGGTCGGCGAGTGCTTCCACGCGCTCTCTCGCCGTAAGCTTCCCCCGACGGCGTTGCCGCTCGAGCCCCTCGGGCCCGCCACCCCTCCGGGCCAGCTCCAGGCGCCGGTTCAACTCATCGACTTCAGGTTGCCAGGACATTATCGCTCCTTTGGGCCGCCGGCCGGCTACTCCCGCGTTCGCGGATCGAGCGCGTCCCTCAGGCCATCGCCGATGAAAGTGAACGTAAGCATCAACGTGGCGATGGCAGCCGCCGGCGCGAGGATCTCCCAGACGTTGAGCCGGAAGTAGCGGAAGCCGTCGTTCACCAGCGTCCCCAGGCTTGCAGTCGGGGGCGGCAGCGAGAAGCCGATAAACCCGAGAACCGCCTCCGCAAAGATCGCAGTCGGGATCCCGATCGTCGCCACGACGATCACCGGCCCGAGCGTGTTGGGGAGCATGTGGACGAAGACGACTCGCCAGGTGGACGCGCCCATGGACCGCGCCGCCAGCACGTAGTCGGTCTCGCGGAGTGCCAGCATCTGGCCTCGCACCAACCGTGCAGTCAGCACCCAGCTGACCAGCGAGATGGCGATGATGACGCGTATGAGCGGCCCCGGCAGCCCGGGTATCTGGGGATCACCGCCGCCGACGACCGGCCAGTCGCGCTCCGAAAGCACGGCTCGCAGGAGGATGATCGCGAGAAGGTCCGGAAACGCATAGGTGAGATCCGTAAACCTCATCAGGAACGCGTCCGTGTAGCGGCCCCCGAGAGCTGCGGCACCACCCACGAAGAGGCCGATCGTGAGAACCACGATCTGGCTGCCGATGCCGATCTTCAACGAGATCCGGGTCCCCTCCCAGATCCGAGCCCAGATGTCGCGACCGAGATTGTCCGTCCCCAGCCAGTACTCGCCGGATGGGCCGTCATTGACGTTCTCGTACTGTTGGGCGTCCCAGGGATGACCCTCCAGGGCCGGAACGAGCTCGGTCAGGGCCGCCATCAGAATAATGAACAGCAGAACCGTCGCCGCAGCGACGGCGAGGCGATTCCGGATCATCCGGCTCCACGCCTGCGACCAGAGGCCACGCTGCTTGGTGAAGTGGATCTCCTCGCCGGGCTCGATCGCTTGAGTGGCTGCCACGTCAGTACCTGATCCGAGGATCAACGAGCCCGTAGCTCAGATCGACGAGCAGATTCATAACCGCAATCACAGCCGCGAAGAGCAGAGTGGTAGCCATGATCACTCCGTAGTCCCGGTTGCTCACACCCTCTACGAACAAAGTGCCGATGCCCGGGATCGCGAAGGTCCGCTCGATGATGAACGAGCCGGTCACGAGGAACGCGAGACTCGGCCCCAGAACGGTGAGGACCGGGATCATCGCGTTCCTCGCAGCGTGACGGAGGATGACCGTCTGTTCTTTGAGGCCCTTTGCCCGCGCAGTCCGGACGTAATCCTGGCGCAGCGTTTCGAGCATCGAAGCCCTGAGAACTCGGGCGATGTAGGCGGCTGTAAGGAGACCGAGCGATACGCTCGGCAACACCATCTTGCGGGGATTCCAGAGGTCCCAGCCGATGACGTCGAACCAGCCGAACTGAAGCGAGAAGAGCACGACGAGGAAGACCGCCATCACGAAGCTGGGGACGGCCACTCCAATCGTCGCGACGAACACGCTCAGGTAGTCGATCCAGCTGTTCTGGTAGACCGCCGCCAGCAGGCCCAGCACGAGTCCGAGCGAAACCGCGAACGCGAAGGCCGAGAGCCCGAGCTGGAGTGTCGTCGGATAGCGCGCCCGGATCAGGTCCGTAACGGGAACGTTGCGCTGGAACGACCAGCCCAGATCTCCGCTCACCAGGTTCCCGAGGAACGAGATGTACTGCTCCCCGAGGGAGCCGTCGAGGTCGTACTTCTTCTCGAGGTTCTCCCGCGTGTTCTGCGGCAATGGCCGGTTGTCGTCCCGGTCGAACGGGCCGCCGGGAACGGCGTGCATGAGGAAGAAGGTGACCGTCGCCACCGCCCAGAGAAGTGGTATGAACGACAGAACGCGGCGGATGGTGTATCCGGCCATACGACGAACCCCGTCAACCAAGACTACGCGATGAGGGGGAGGGGACGCTCAGGCGCCGCTTTCCCCTCCCCCTCAAACCGCGTTCTAAGTCGTGTTACTTCTTCAGGTACCACTCCTCGGAGATCCAGTCTCCGGCGAGGACGAAGTCGTTCGACGTCGAGAATTCGCGAGCACCACCGAGATCCGTGGAGATCAGGTAGTTGTTCGCACGGTGGTACATCGGGGTGATGCCACACGCCTGCTCGACTATCAGGGCGTTGATCTGGCGGTACTGATCGCGCCGCTCTTCGTCATTCGTGTTGAACTGCGCGTTGGCGACGAGATCGTCGATCTCGGGATTGGAGCAGTTGTAGTGGTTGAGGCCGCCGCCGCTGTCATAGAGGCCGATGATCCAGTTCTCGGGGTCCGGATAGTCCTGACCCCAACCGCCGGTCATGAGCTCGAAGTCCTCGTCCGTGAAGCGCTGAGAGCGCGTCGGAGAGTCCACGATCTCGATTTCGGTGTCGATGTTGAGGTGCTTCTTGAACTCCGCCTGAAGGAACTCGGAGATCGCTTTCGAACCCGCCGAATCCCTGGTCAGCAGCGTCAGCTTCGGGAACCCGTCGCCGTTGTCGTAGCCGGCATCGGCAAGATGCTTCGCCGCCGCCTCCGGGTCGAATCCGACCTTGCTGTCGAACGTGTCAAACGGAATGCCGGCAACGTCCGGGGGAACCCAGCTCGTGGTCGGCACGTTCGCGTTCTGGAGAACGACGCGATTGAGCGTCTCGCGGTCGATCGCCTGGGCAAGAGCCAGACGGACGTCGAGGTTGTCGAGCGGCGCCTTCTCCATCTGCATCTGGAGGCCGATCGTGATGGCCGCAGCCTTCGAGAGCAGCTCGTCCGGGAATTCCGTCTGGAGGCCCTCGAAGTTCGTCGTGTCGGCGATGGCCATCAGGACCTCACCGCTGCGGAAAGCATTGTTCGCCGCCGCCGCATCGTCGATGTAGCGGAACGTGATCTTGTCCAGGTAGGCGGCATGCCCGCCCGCATAGTTTTCGTTGCGGACGAAGACGATGCTGTCACCGGGGGCGTAGCTCTCGACCTTGAAGGGACCGTTGAAGACCAGATCCTCGGGGCCGGGCCAGTCGGCACCGGGGTCGGAAATGATATGCGACGGGATGGGCCAGGTCGGCCACATCGTCAGGATCGTCGTGAAAGTCGGCTGCGGCTGTTGCAGCGTGAGCTCGACTGTCTTGTCGTCGATCGCCTTGGCGGAGACACCGTCGAGGAGGCCCTCGACCTCGGCGGCGTCCTTCTCCGCGTTGTCCGGGTCGTAGTAGTCGTCGCAGCCAGTGATGTTGGAGATGACGTACTGGTAGCCGCCCCCGACAACATAGCTGCAGGTCCGCTGGATGCCGAGAACGAAGTCCTTGGCGGTCAGCGGTTCACCGTCGGACCACTTGAGATCGTCCTTGAGGGTGATCGTGTAGGTCAGCCCGTCGGCCGAGACCTGGGGCATGTCCGCCGCCATCTCGGGAATGGGCTGATTGTCGATGTTGAGCTTGTACAGGCCCCGGAAGACCTGCTTCTCGTGCATCAAGTCCTGGCTGAAGCTGGAGAAATGAGGATCGAACGATTCGAACTCGAGCGCCTGAACGACAATTTCGCCGCCCATCTTGGAGTCGTCGCCGCCGCCGTCGTCGCCGTTGCCGTCGTCGTCATCACCACCACAGGCCACCGCAAGCGCGAGAACAGCCGGAATGGCGAGGCCGATAAACAACAGCCTCCATTTGCGTATATCCATAAGGAACTGAGTGCCTCCCTGAACATGGCTTGACCCGGACACCGTCGCCCCTGCCCGGGTTTCAGTCAACGCGTCCTAACCGTTATGCAGAATCCCGAGTTTGGACTCGAGCGTGCGGTTTCGACTCGGTGACGGCGTTCCCGGCCGCTGGCTTGCCACCCACCGCGCTGTACTCGCGGCACCCGTGGCCGCGGGCTGGCCCACCCACCCGCTGTACCCGCGGCACCCGCGGCACCCGCGGCCTTACTACTCACTGGGGCGGTGTCAGGCCGGCTTGGTGCTCCTCAACAGGTGGTGCATGTTTCGCTCATGCGGTACCCAAGAACCCACAGGCTTCCAGACTCAGAATACGAGCAGCCTGATGCCTTTGTGCATGTGGTCGTGAACGTCCATCCGGACGTTAGCCCACTGAGACCGAGGACGACGCTGGTCGTGTACTCCGCCGCGCTCGTTGCCGCGCAGCGTGGGAGTGCCGAGCTCGTGGCCCTCTGCCTCATGCCCAGTCATTGCCACATGCTGGTCCTCCCTGCCAGGGAACGATTGAGCGCCTGGGTCGGGGACTGGAAAGCACTAACAACCCGCTCTGCCTGGGGGACCGGGCATCGTGGTACCTTGTGGCGCCGTGGCTTCTGGGATCGCATGTCACGCGGGCAGTCCGAGGTCCGTGCGACATGCATCTACATCGTTCGCAATCCTGTTCGCGCAGGCCTCTGCCGGGAGCCCGAGGACTGGCCCTGGTCCTGGCTCTCGCCCTGGTGGGTGGGCTAGCCCGCGGCCATCCATGAGAAGGCTGTCAATTGTCAAGTGGGCGAACGTGGTCG
>CAZHMF010000074.1:9862-11053 GCA_964533605.1 uncultured Anaerolineaceae bacterium | reverse complement strand
CAGTGAGATCACGAACTTCCAGGCGGAGGTCGAAGGCCAGAGCGTCGACGGGAGAGTGCTCGAGATCTACCTCCCGATCTATCGCGACGACGGCTCGCTCACGAACGTCTTCGAGCTCTACTACTCGCTCGACCCTCTGGGCGGCGCCCTCGGCACGATGCGGAACACTCTGGTCAGCGTCCTCGCCGTCCTCTTCCTGGCGGTGGTTGCTATCGCCCAGCTCGGCGGGCGCCTGCTGGTCCGCCGCAACCGCCAACTCTCGCGCATGACGGCACGCCTTGCCGAACTGGCCGAGACCGACGGGCTCACCGGCGCCTACAACCACCGGCACTTCCACAAGGAGCTGCGCAAGGAGATCGAGGCCGCGAGCCGCTACGGCCGCCCGGTCAGCCTCATCATGGCCGATCTCGACTTCTTCAAGCGGGTGAACGACACCCACGGCCATCCGGTCGGGGACACGGTTCTCCGCAAAACCGCCGTCGCGATGAGCAGCATGCTTCGCTCCACAGATACCCTCTCCCGCTACGGCGGGGAGGAGTTTGCAATCCTCCTCCCGGAGACGGACGAGCGAAACGCGGTCGAAGCGGCAGAACGGCTGCGTGCCGCCGTCGGCAAGGTGGTCGTCGCTGCCGGCCACGATGAGGTAACGGTCACTGCATCGTTCGGCGTCGCCGAGTTTCCGAGGTCCGCGCTCGACGCCGAAAGCCTCGTCTCCGCCGCGGACAGCGCGCTCTATTACGCGAAGAAGAACGGCCGCGACCAGGTCCGCGCCTTCTCCGGGCTCAGTGCCGGCACGGTCGATCGCGCGGACGTCGACGAGCTCTTCGCCCGCCTCGAGAACGCCGGCGTCTTCACAGTGCAGGCCCTCGCGGCCGCCGTCGTGGGCGAAGCAGACGAAGCAGGCCGCCCGGCGAGCTCCGTGAATCTCGCGCGCGTGGCATCGAAGGCGCTGGCCCTCGACGAACATGACTCTGAGACACTGACGCTGGCGGCCTCGGTCTACGACATCGGTAAACTCACCGTTCCCGGCGGGATCCTGGAGAAGCGTGGTGTCCTGACCGCCGAAGAAGCCGAAGTCATCCGCGAGCACCCGGAGGCATCCGAGCGCATCCTCTCCGCCGTCGGCGACCTGGAGCGCATCCTCAAGGTGGTCCGCTACCACCATGAGCACTTCGACGGCTCCGGCTATCC